>NZ_RPRY01000056.1 GCF_003949795.1 Streptomyces sp. WAC06614 | reverse complement strand
GGCCCGCTCCCCCCGCTGCCGCTCGGCGCACTGCTCTCCCCGTTCCTCGCACTAAGGCTTTGCCCTGCGGGCTCCGCGCCTAGTACCGTGAGACCGGATTGGTGACCGGCCCCGCGGCTGTGTCATCATCTGCACGCGCCCTCGTACGCGGGGGTGTGCTGGAGGCGTCGCCTAGTCCGGTCTATGGCGCCGCACTGCTAATGCGGTTTGGGGCTTACCCCCCATCGAGGGTTCAAATCCCTCCGCCTCCGCACCACCGAAGCCCCGGTCCTCATGGACCGGGGCTTCGTCGTTCTCGCCGTGCACCCGTCAACCTCCGTCAACCCCTGTGCATCGACCAACCCCTGTGGTGGATCTTCGATTGGGGTGGTTTGCCCAGTTCGGGGCGGGTTTGGGTAATGGATTTCGCGTCCCGGCGAGGTCCATGTATTGTTGTTCTCGCAAGGCCAACGGGGCGAAAAAAACCCGGGAAGCCCAAGCACTCGTAGCTTAACGGATAGAGCATCTGACTACGGATCAGAAGGTTGCAGGTTCGAATCCTGCCGAGTGCACAGCCTGAAAGGCCCCCGGTTCGCCGGGGGCCTTTTGCGTTGCCGACCGTTCCGGGTTCAAAGGTTGTCCAGTGCACAGGACGATCCGGGCGGGGCGGCCTAGCCTGAATGAGGGGCTCCCTTCTCCGCGAGAGGCGGCGTCTCATGAAGGTGTGCACCAGAGGTGCCGTGGCCGTGGCCACGGCGGTGGTGCTCGGGGTGACGGGCGGCGGCGGGTCGGCCTTCGCCGACGATTTGGATCCCCACGAGATCTACGAGCGCTCCGCGCCGGCCACCGTGCACGTACTGGGGAAGTACGGCGGCGGCAGCGGTTTCATCTACAACCCCGACAAGGGGCTGATCGCGACGGCCGCCCACGTGGTCCAGGGCGAACCGTCGTTGAAGGTGGTCGTCGGGGACCAGCAGCCGGTGCCGGTGCGGGTGGTGGGCATCGATCCGTGCGAAGACCTGGCCGTCCTGACGTTCACCTCGCCGCAGACGGGCCTGAAAGGGTTGAAGTTCGGCGAGAGCAAGGCCCTCAAGGCAGCCGACAGGGTGGTCTCGCTCGGCTACCCGGACGCGCTGGGTGACAACCCGACGGCGACGAAGCCCGCGTACACGGGCGGCACGGTGCAGAACCCCAGCGTCTCGAACGCGGAGCCGTCGACCTCGCTGCCCCGGTACCCGGCCACCGTCCAGCACTCCGCCATCGTCAACCCGGGCAACTCCGGCGGCCCCCTGCTCAACGCCAACAGCGAGGTCGTGGGGATCAACACGCTGAGCGCGACCGGCGGGGTCCAGGGCCAGTTCTACGCGATCAGCGCCGACCATGCCCGGCCGGTGCTCGACACGCTGGCGGCCGGGGAGAAGAAGAACGACCCCGGCTGGTCGCTCATGGGCCTGGACGACCCGGAGCTGAGCTCGAACGTCGCGGAGGAGGACCAGGCCGCGGTCGACAAGATCCAGAAGCGGCTGGTCGCGGCCGGGGTGGAGGGCGTGTTCGTCCTGTACACCCAGACCAACTCGCCGGCCTTCAAGGCGCACCTCGGCGGCGGGGACGTGGTGACCGGCATGAAGGACGCCCCGGTGAAGTCCGTCGCCGAGGTCTGCGACATCCTCCAGTCCTCGTCGCCGGGGGAGAGCCTGCCGTTGCAGGGCGTGTACACCTGGGACGACCCGAAGGAGAACATCAAGTTCGGCGAGACGTGGTCCGCCGACCTCGTCCTCGGCAAGGGTGCCGGATCCGGCGGCTGACCCCCGCCGCTCCGGGCTTCGCCGCGCGCTACGGTCTACGCAGGGACCTTGGCCGGGGTGGAGAGGGAGATCGCGTGGACGGCATCGACCGGGCGCTCGTGCTGTGTCTGCAGCAGGACGCCGGGCAGTCCTACGCCGCCCTGGGCGCGGCCGTCGGCCTCTCCGCGGGGGCCGCGCACGAGCGGGTGCGCAAGCTGCGCGAGCGGGGGGTCATCCGGCGGACCACCGTCGACGTGGACCCGGCGGCGGTCGGCAGCGGGGTCCTGGCGTTCGTGATGGTGGACGCCAACGCCTGGATGGGGGAGTCCCGCGCCGCCTTCGCGGAGATCCCCGAGATCCAGGAGGCCCACGTGATCGCCGGGAGCGCCTCCGTCATGGTCAAGGTGCGCACGGCCACCACCGAGCAGCTCCAGGACGTGCTGCGCCGGATCTACGCCGTCGACGGGGTCAGCGGCACCCGGGCCACCGTGGTCCTGGAGACGTTCTTCGAGCGACCGCTGCCGCTGTGACCTGGCGGTGCACCGGGCTCCGCTGGAGCGAGGGGCACCCCGCCATCGGCTGGTACGCCGAGGGGCGCGGGGAACGCCTCAGTGTCCTCGCATACGGGCAGGGGCTCGCCTTCGCCGGCAGCGGGGCCCGGCACTGCCCGGGCGTGCGGCGGGCCGGACGGCGGACCCCGTGTCCCACCGCCGCGGTGGTGCCCGGCCGGGCGGGCGGAGCCCAGTGCGCCGGGTGCGCCCGCCTGGACCGCTCGTTCTCGGTGGCCGCCGACACCCACGCCGCCGACCCGCGGCCCTATCGCGTGTACCTGGCGTGGTTCGGGCCCGGCCTGGTCAAGGTGGGGATCACCGCCGAGGAGCGCGGCGCGGCCCGGCTGCTGGAACAGGGCGCGGTGACCTGGACCTGGCTGGGCCGCGGCCCGCTGATGGCGGCCCGGCGCACCGAGGAACTGCTGCGGGCCGCGCTCGGGGTGCCCGACCGGATCTCCTACGGGCGCAAGCGCGCGGTTCGCGGCCGGCTGCCGGCGGCGGACCGCAGGGCCACCGAGGTGGCCGCCCTGCACGGCAGTGCGGCCGACCTCGCCGGGTGGCCCGAGTCGCTGGAGCGGCTGCCCTGCGCGCCGGTGGACCACGCGGAGGCGTTCGGTCTCGACGGACTGCCGCGCCCGGAACGCGAACTGGTGGAGATGACGCCCGGCGGGGTCGTCGCCGGCCGGCTGGCCGGGGCGGCCGGCCCCGACCTGCACCTGGCGGACGGCTTGGTGGTGGACACCCGGCTGCTGGTGGGCTGGGCCCTCGTCCCGGTGGCGCCCGCGGACCCGGCCGTCACCACCGTGCCGGTACGGGAGATCAGGGCGGACGGCGACTCCGCCCAGGAGGGGCTGTTCTGAACGGGCCCCCCGGGCTCTGAACGGCTTCCCCGGACTCGGGACGGTTTGCCCCGGCGCGAAGGTCAAATCTTGGATCCCTTCCGCCCCGGAGCCCACTTTTCGGTGGCCGTGCCAGGGCCGAACGGAGAGGGTGGGGATCATGAGCATCCAGCCGCTTCCGGCGTTCGAACCGCCGTACGTGATGTCCGTGTTCACCTCCGTCCGCACCGAGGGGGACACCGGCTACCCCGAGACCCTCGCCCGCATGATCGAGCTGGTCAGCGACGTGCCCGGCTTCCTCGGCTACGAGTCCGCGCGCACCCCGGGCGGGCTCGGGATCACCGTCGCCTACTTCCGCGACCACGAGGCGATGGCCCGCTGGCGGCAGGACCTGGAGCACCAGGCCGCCATGAAGCAGGGCCGTGCCGACTGGTACGAGAGCTACACGCTGCACGTCGCCACCGTCGAGCGGAGCCACGGATTTGTCCGCGCCGCGTCCTGAACCGGCCGCTCCCGAGGCGACCCGGGCGGCGGTCCTGGCCTTCCGGGACCGGCTCGGGCTGCCCGGGCTGATCGACGTGCACACGCACTTCATGCCCGCGCGGGTGCTGGACAAGGTCTGGGAGTACTTCGACGCGGTGGGGCCGCTGACCGGCGTCGAGTGGCCCATCACCTACCGGCACGAGGAGGAGCAACGGGTCGCTCTGCTCCGCTCGTTCGGGGTCCTCGCCTTCACCTCGATGCTGTACCCGCACAAGCCGGCCATGGCGGCGTGGCTGAACTCCTGGGCCGCCGCCTTCGCCGCGCGCACCCCGGACTGCCTGCACACCGCGACCTTCTACCCGGAGGAGGGCGCCGACCGGTACGTACGGCAGGCCGTCGAGGCCGGGGCGCGCGTGTTCAAGGCCCATGTCCAGGTCGGCGCCTACGACCCCAACGATCCGCTGTTGGACCCGGTCTGGGGCCTGCTGGCCGAGGCCCGGATCCCCGTGGTGATCCACTGCGGGTCCGGGCCGGTGCCCGGCGAGCACACCGGGCCCGCCCCGATCGCCCGGCTGCTGGCCCGCCATCCCCAGCTGCCGCTGGTGATCGCGCATATGGGGCTGCCCGAGTACGGCGCCTTCCTCGACCTCGCCGCCCGTCACCCCGAGGTCCGCCTGGACACCACCATGGCCTTCACCGACTTCGCCGAGCGGCTCGCCGCCTTCCCGCCCGCCGACCGGGGCCGGCTGGCTGACCTGGGCGACCGCATCCTGCTCGGCACCGACTTCCCCAACATCCCCTACCCCTACGAGCACCAGCTCGCGGCCCTGGAACGGCTGGGCCTCGGCGACGACTGGCTGCGCGCGGTCTGCCACGACAACGCGGCCCGGCTGTTCCTCATCGAGCTTTCTCAGGAGATTCACAGGAAGCGGTCAGGGGCCTCTCACGGGCGCCGGTCAGCCTGGTCGGCATGACGGCGACGACCACCTCCCACGCGACCACGTCCCCCACCGCCTTGCTGCGCCCCGACGGCGGGCCCTGCCGGATCCTCGTCGTCGACGACGAGGCCCCGCTCTCCGAGCTGCTCACCATGGCCCTGCGTTACGAGGGCTGCGAGGTGCGCAGCGCCGGCGACGGGGCCTCGGCCGTCCGGGTGGCCCGGGAGTTCCGGCCGGACGCGGTGGTCCTCGACATCATGCTGCCGGACATGGACGGGCTGGCCGTGCTGGGCCGGCTGCGCCGGGAGCTGCCGCACGTGCCGGTGCTGTTCCTGACCGCGAAGGATTCGGTGGAGGACCGGATCGCCGGCCTGACGGCCGGGGGCGACGACTACGTCACCAAGCCCTTCAGCCTGGAGGAGGTCGTGGCCCGGCTGCGCGGGCTGATCCGACGGTCCGGCGCGGCCCAGGCGGCCCGCGGCGGGTCCGTCCTGGTCGTCGGCGACCTGCGGCTGGACGAGGACAGTCACGAGGTCAGCCGGGGCGGCGAGGAGATCCACCTGACCGCCACCGAGTTCGAGCTGCTGCGCTACCTGATGCGCAACCCGCGCCGGGTGCTCAGCAAGGCGCAGATCCTGGACCGGGTCTGGAGCTACGACTTCGGCGGTCAGGCCAATGTCGTCGAGCTCTACATCTCCTACCTGCGGCGCAAGCTGGAGAGCGGCCCCGGCCGCAGCCCGATGATCCACACCCGGCGCGGCGCCGGCTACCTGATCAAGCCGGGCGAGTAGTGCGCCTGCGCCCAAGAGCCGCTGTTTCACGTGAAACACCCGCGGCCGGCACGCCCCGGCGCTCCCGGCCGTGGTCCCTGCGGACCCGTCTCGTCGTGACCTCCGTCGTGCTGATCGCGGTGGTCGGTGCCGCGATCGGCACGGTCACCACCCTCGCCCTGCGCTCGTACCTGGTCGGCCAGGTCGACAACCAGCTCCGCACCGCCGTCGAGCTGGCCTGTGTGCCGGGCAAGGAACGGCCGGTGGGCAAGGCCGAGAACCCGCCGATGGGCGGCCCCGGCCTCCCCGGCGGCCCACGCTGCGCCACCCCCAAGCACGTCCGCTTCGTGCTGGCACCCGGCACGCCGATCGGCGCCGTCTCCGCCCTGCTCGACCAGGACGGTGGGATCCGCGACAGCGCCTTCAGCGCGCGCGCCGACCCCCCGGAGTACGGCAAGGTCCAGCAGCTCGACGAGGACCAGCGCCGGGCCCTGAGCAGCGCCGTGGCCGAGGCCCGCGGCGGCAGGTCCACCGTGGTGGACCTGCCCGGCCGCGGCACGTACCTGGTGCGTACCTCGCCCACCGGCGGCTTCGCCCTGGGCTTCCCGCTCGCCGGGGTGCACTCCACCGTCACCACCCTGATCGCCGTCGAGGTGTGCGTCACCCTGGCCGGGCTGATCGCGGCCTCGCTGGCCGGACAGGCGCTGGTCGGGGTCGCGCTGCGCCCGCTGCGCCGGGTCGCCGCCACCGCCACCCGGGTCTCCGAACTGCCCCTGCACAGCGGCGAGCCCGCTCTGCACGAGCGGGTCCCGGACGCCGAGGCCGACCCCAGGACCGAGGTCGGCCAGGTCGGTGCCGCCCTGAACCGGATGCTGGGCCATGTCTCCTCCGCGCTCACCGCCCGGCAGCAGAGCGAGACCCGGGTCCGCCAGTTCGTCGCGGACGCCAGCCACGAACTGCGCACCCCGCTCGCCTCCATCCGCGGCTACGCCGAACTGACCCGTCGCGGCCGGGAGGAGGCCGGACCCGACACCCGGCACGCTCTCGGCCGGATCGAGGCCGAGGCGACCCGGATGACGGGCCTGGTGGAGGACCTGCTGCTGCTGGCCCGGCTGGACGCCGGCCGCCCGCTGTCCTGGCAGGACACCGATCTGGCCCCGCTGGTCGTGGACGCCGTCAGCGACGCCCGGGCGGCCGGCCCCGGCCACCACTGGCGCCTGGAACTGCCCGACGGGCCCGCGCCCGTCCACGCCGACCCGGCCCGGCTCCAGCAGGTGCTGCTCAACCTGCTCGCCAACGCCCGCACCCACACCCCGCCCGGCACCACCGTGACCGCGCGGGTCCGCAGCGGGCCCGACAGCGTCCGCGCCGAGATCGAGGACGACGGCCCGGGGATCCCGCCGGAACTGCTCCCGCACGTCTTCGAACGCTTCGCCCGCGGCGACGCCTCCCGCTCCCGCACCGCCGGATCGACCGGACTGGGCCTGGCCATCGTCCAGGCCGTGGTCACCGCGCACGGTGGACAGGTCGACGTACGCAGCGCACCGGGCTGCACCCGGTTCACGGTGGAACTGCCGTGCCGGCGGCCCGGCGCGGAGCACTCACAGCTCCGGCACAGCGTGACCACACAGCGGTGACAGGCCCCCCGGAGAGGGTCGGACCATGCCGACCGACACCTCTCCGGGGGCCCTCCCGGCACGCACCCCGCTCGACGTCCGGACCACGGCCACGCCCGGCGTACCCCTGCTCGACGTGGTGATCCCCGTCTACGACGAGGAGAAGGACCTCGGGCCCTGCGTGCACCGCCTGCACGAGCACCTGACCCGCACCTTCCCGTACCCGTTCCGCATCACCGTCGCGGACAACGCCAGCACCGACCGCACCCCCGAGGTCGCGGCCTCCCTCGCCGCCGCCCTGCCCGGTGTGCGCAGCGTCCGGCTGGAGCAGAAGGGCCGCGGCCGGGCCCTGCGGACCGTGTGGTCCGCGTCCGAGGCCCCCGTCCTGGCCTATATGGACGTGGACCTGTCCACCGACCTCAACGCGCTGCTGCCGCTGGTCGCCCCGCTCATCTCCGGGCACTCGGACCTGGCGATCGGCACCCGCCTGGCGCGCTCCTCGCGGGTGGTGCGCGGGGCGAAGCGGGAGTTCGTCTCGCGCGCCTACAACCTGCTGCTGCGCTCCTCGCTGGCTGCCCGGTTCAGCGACGCGCAGTGCGGGTTCAAGGCCATCCGCCGCGAGGTCGCCGAGCGGCTCCTGCCGCTGGTGGAGGACTCCGGCTGGTTCTTCGACACCGAACTGCTGGTGCTCGCCGAACGGGCCGGTCTGCGGATCCACGAGGTGCCCGTGGACTGGGTGGACGACCCCCACTCCACCGTCCACATCGTGCGGACGGCCGTCGAGGACCTCAGGGGCGTGTGGCGGGTGGGCCGGGCGCTGGCCGTCGGCGCGCTGCCGCTGGACCGGCTGGCCCGGCCGTTCGGCGACGACCCGCGCGACCGGGAGCTGACCGGGGTGCCGCGGGGCCTGGCCCGGCAACTGCTCGGTTTCTGCGCCGTCGGGGTGCTCTCCACCCTGTGCTACCTCGGCCTGTACTCCCTCTTCCGGTGGGGCCTGGGCGCGCAGAGCGCCAACGCCGCGGCCCTGCTGCTGTCCGCGCTCGCCAACACGGCCGCCAACCGGCGGCTCACCTTCGGCGTCCGCGGCCGGGAGCGGGCGCTGCGCCACCAGGCCCAGGGGCTCCTGGTCTTCGCCATCGGGCTGGCCCTGACCTCCGGTTCGCTGGCCGCCCTGGACGCGGCCGGCGCAGACCCGTCACCCACTACCGAGCTGGCCGTGCTGATCACCGCCAACCTCGCCGCGACCGTACTGCGCTTCCTGCTCTTCCGCGCCTGGGTCTTCCCCGACCGCGCGACCACCCACCCGAAGGACACCACCCGATGACCACGGCCGTACCCGCCGCCGATCTCGTGCCACCCCTGCCCGGACGCACCGCCGTGACCGGTGCCCGGCCCCGCTGGGAGCGGCCCGCGCTGGCCGTCCTGCTGCTGGGCACCGCGGTGCTGCTGCTGTGGAACCTCAGTGCCTCCGGCTACGCCAACTCCTTCTACTCCGCGGCCGTCCAGGCGGGCAGCCAGAGCTGGAAGGCGTTCTTCTTCGGCTCCTCGGACGCCGGCAACTCCATCACCGTGGACAAGCCCCCGGCCGCCCTGTGGCCGATGGCTCTGTCCGTGCGGCTGTTCGGGCTCGGTTCCTGGCAGATCCTGGTCCCGCAGGCCCTGATGGGCGTCGGTACCACCGCCGTCCTCTACGCCTGCGTGCGCCGCCAGTTCGGGCCGTTCGCGGCCCTGCTGAGCGGGACCGTGCTCGCGCTCACGCCGGTCTTCACGCTGATGTTCCGCTTCAACAACCCGGACGCGCTGCTGACCCTGCTGCTGACGGTCACCGTGTACTGCGTGCTGCGCGCCCTCGACGGTGCCCGTACCGGCTGGCTGGTGGCGGCCGGGACGGCGATCGGCTTCGCCTTCCTCACCAAGACCCTCCAGGCCTTCGTGATCCTGCCGCCGCTGGCCGTGCTCTACGCCGTCTGCGCGCCCACCCGGCTGCGCCGCCGGCTGGGCCAGCTGCTGCTGGGCGGTCTGGCGGCGGTCGTGGCCGGCGGCTGGTGGGTGGCAGTGGTCGAACTGTGGCCCGCCGCCTCCCGGCCGTACATCGGCGGCTCCCAGAACAACTCCTTCCTGGAGCTCACCCTCGGCTACAACGGCCTGGGCCGGATCAACGGCAACGAGACCGGCAGCGTCGGCGGCGGCATGCGGACCGGTGGGTACGGACCCGGCGGCGGGCCCGGTGGCCCCGGCGGCGGCTGGGGGGAGACCGGCATCGGCCGGCTCTTCTCGGCCGACATCGGAGGGCAGATCTCCTGGCTGCTGCCCGCGGCCCTGGTGCTGCTGGTCGCCGGGATCGTCGTCACCTGGCGCGCCCGGCGGGCCACCGACTCGCTGGAGGGCCTGGCCCGCGCCGCGTTCCTCGCCTGGGGCGGCGGCCTGCTGATCACCATGGCGGTGTTCAGCTTCATGCAGGGCATCTTCCACCAGTACTACACCGTGGCGCTGGCCCCGTTCGTGGCCGCGCTGGTCGGCATGGGCGTGGCCGTGCTGTGGGAGGAACGGCACGGCCTGGCCGCCGGACTCACCCTGACCGGCACGCTGGCGCTGACCGCCGTCTGGTCGTACGTCCTCCTCGGCCGGGCCTCCGGGTACCTGCCGTGGCTGCGCTGGGCGGTGCTGATCGGCGGGCTGGTGGCCGCGGCCGGACTGCTCGTCGGGGGCCGGCTGGGCAGGGGCTTCGCCCTGGCGACCGCCGTCGTGGGCCTGGGCGCGGCGCTCGCGGGCCCGTTCGCGTACAGCCTGACCACCGTGAACACCGGCCACACCGGGTCGATCCCGACCGCCGGGCCGGCGGTGGCCGGCGGCCGGGGCTTCCCCGGCGGCCCCCGCCTCCTGGGCGGCGGCCCGGAGGGCGCGGGCCGCTTCCAGGCCCCGCCGAACGGCGCCGGGCCGGGCCAGGGCCAGGACGGCCGGCAGGGCCGGCGCGGAGGCGCGGCCGGCGGCGGCCAGGCGCAGCGCGGGCCGTTCCCGGGCGCCCAGGGCGGCGGGGCGCCGGGCCAGGTCCCGGCCCTGCCCGGCGGGTTCGGGCCCGGCGGTGAAGGGGGCGGATTCCCCGGCGGCGGCATGGGCGGGCTGCTGGGCGGCACCCGGGTCGGCGCCGAGGTGAAGAAGGCCCTGCTGGCCGATGCCGACCGGTACACCTGGGTGGCCGCGGCGGTCGGCGCGCAGAACGCCGCGAGCTACCAGCTCGCGACCGAGCGGGCGGTCATGCCGATCGGCGGTTTCAACGGCAGCGACCCCTCGCCGACGCTGGCGCAGTTCCAGCAGTACGTGCGTGAGGGCCGGATCCACTACCTGGTGGCGGAGTCCGGCCGCGGCGGCGGAATGCGCGGCGGCGGCCCGGGCGGCGGCACCAGCAGTGCCGTCAGCACCTGGGTGACGGAACATTTCACCGAGGTCACCGTGGGCGGGGTCACCCTGTACGACCTGACGGCCCCCAAGTCCTGATCCACCCACCCGCGCGAGGGGCCCTAGGGCCTGCCCGGCGGATCAGGGTCCAGCAGGCCCGGGGCCGGCCCCCGGCCCCGGGCCTGCCCCGGGCCTGACCCGGGGGCCTACTCCGCCGAGGAGGCCGTGGCCGACGTCCCGGTCAGCGGCTTCGACTGCAGGGCGACCTCCTTGATGAAGACCACCAGCACCAGCCCGAGCAGCGCGAACGGAGCGGCGTAGAGGAAGACGTCGCCGACGCCGTGCCCGTACGCGGACTCGATCACCTCGCGGATCGGCGCGGGCAGCTTGTCCAGGTCGGGGATGCCCCCGCCGCCGGTGCCCCCGTGGCCGAGCGCGGCGGCCTTCGGGCCGAGCGCGGCCAGGCCCTCCTTGACGTAGTCGGTGACCTGGTGGGCCATCACCGCGCCGAGCGCGGAGACGCCCATGGCGCCGCCGAGGGAGCGGAAGAAGGTGACGACCGAGCTGGCCGCGCCCAGGTCCTCCGGGGCCACCTGGTTCTGGGTGGCCAGCACCAGGTTCTGCATCATCATGCCGAGACCGAGGCCGGTCAGCGCCATGAACAGGGCGATCCGCCAGTACGGGGTGTCGTGCCGCAGGGTGCCGAGCAGCCCCAGGCCCGCGGTCAGCAGCACACCGCCGGAGACCAGCCACGCCTTCCACCTGCCGGTCCTGGTGATGATCTGGCCGGAGACGGTGGAGGAGACGAAGAGACCGCCGATCATCGGGATGGTCAGGATGCCGGACATGGTCGGCGACTCGTTGCGGGCCAGCTGGAAGTACTGGCTGAAGAACACCGTCCCGGAGAACATCGCGATGCCGACGAACAGCGAGGCCGCCGAGGCCAGGCTGATGGTCTTGTTGCGGAACAGCCGCAGCGGGATGATCGGGTCGCTCGCCCGGGACTCCACCAGCACGAACAGCACGCCGAGGAGCACCGCGCCGCCGGTCATCACCCAGGTCTGCCAGGAGATCCAGTCGAACGAGTCACCGGCCTGGGTCACCCAGATCAGCAGCACCGACACGGCCGCGCTGATCAGGAACGCGCCCAGCCAGTCGACCTTGACGTCCCGGCGCACCACGGGCAGCTTCAGGGTGCGCTGGAGCACGATCAGCGCGATCACGGCGAAGGGCACGCCGACGTAGAAGCACCAGCGCCAGCCGAGCCAGTCGGTGTCGGTGATGACGCCGCCGAGCAGCGGGCCGCCCACGGTGGCCACGGCGAACACCGCGCCGAGGTAGCCGCTGTACCGGCCGCGCTCGCGCGGGGAGATCATCGCGGCCATCACGATCTGGGCGAGGGCCGACAGTCCGCCGACGCCGATGCCCTGGACCACGCGGCAGGCGATCAGCGTGCCGGTGTTCTGGGACATGCCCGCGACGACCGAGCCGAGGACGTAGATCACCAGGGATATCTGGACCAGGAGCTTCTTGCTGAAGAGGTCGGCGAGCTTGCCCCACAGCGGGGTCGCGGCGGTCATCGACAGCAGGGCGGCGGTGACCACCCAGGTGTAGGAGGACTGGCTGCCGCCGAGGTCGCTGATGATCTGCGGCAGCGCGTTGGAGACGATCGTCGAGGACAGGATCGCCACGAACATGCCGAGCATCAGCCCGGACAGCGCCTTCATGATCTGGGGGTGCGTCATGGGCGCGCTGTCGGGCGTGGTCGCCGACCGACTGTCTCCCCGCACACCGGTGGGTGTGGTCGTAGCCATGTGGTTCCTTCGGTCAGAAGCTGTTGGAGAAGCTCGTACGGAGCCGGCCCAGCAAGGTGCTCAGCGCGGTGACGTCCTCGACGGGCCAGTCGGCCAGGGCGCGCGCGAGCGCGTCCGTGTGCCGGGCGGTGATCTCGCCGAGGACGGCCCGTCCGGCGGGGGTGAGCCGCAGGATCCGGCAGCGGCCGTCACCGGGGTCGGCGTCGCGGGCGATCCAGCCGTGCTCGGCCACGTGCGTGACATGGCGGCTGGTCACCGAGATGTCCACCGCGAGCAGCTCGGCGAGCCGGCTCAGCCGCATCTCGCCGTGCCGGTCGAGCACGGTGAGCACGGCCGCCGGTCCCGGCGGGCAGTCGGGCGGCAGGGTGCGGGCGAGGTCGCGCTTGACCGCGCCGATGCCGGTGAGCCGGCGGGCCAGCTCCTCGTAGTGCGTGGCCGGGATCGTCGCCTGCACTGCCCCTCCCCATCTTGTTGCTTAGAGCAACCATAGAAGCGGATGGTTGCTACAGGCAAACGAATCCCGGGGGGTGGGCGGTAAAAGAATCGGAAAACCGGGGGGGAGCCGCCAGGTCGGACGCGGGCCGCGCGCCGGTCCGGGCGGCTCAGTTCCAGGTGGCCGTGACCTTCCGGGTCTCGATGTGCATCCCCAGCGGGACCCGCCAGGAGTCCACGCACACGGTGTAGGTGTGGGTCCGGGCCGAGCCGGCCGCGATCGGGGCGGGCAGCGGCTGGGTGGTGGTGACCGTGGCCCAGTCGATGCCGAGGGCGCCCAGGACGTGCGTGGCGAAGCTGACCGTGCCGGACCGGGCCGCGGTGCCGCCCGTGTTGGCGAAGGTGACGGTCACCTGCTCGCACCAGCGGTCGGCCGCCGCCGCCCGCGTCGGGGCGCTGAGCAGCAGCCGGGCCGGGGTGGCGGGCGTGCCGGGCCCCGGCGTGGACGGCGTAGCCGGGGTGGAGGGCGTGCCCGGGGTGGACGGCGTACCGGACGTGGACGGCGTACCGGGGGCGCTCGGGGAGCCGGATCCGCCGGTGCCCGCGCCGGAGCCGCCAGGGCCGTCGGGGCCCGCGCCGGGCGTGCCGGGGCCGCCGAGCGGCGGGTGGGCCTCCTGGTCCGACGGCGTCCCCGGGGCGGCAGTCGCCGCCGGGGAGCTCGTGGAGCCGGGCGTCGACGGGCCGGGGAGCGGCTGGAACTCCACCGGCCCCCGCGGCGGTACGGTCTCGCCCGCGCCGCGTTCGGGTCCGGCCGCGGCGGCGCCCACGGCGACATAGCCGTCCCGCGCGGGGCCGCCGCAGCCCGTGAGGGCGGCGGCGGCCGTGCAGAGGGCGAGGACGGCCGTCAGCGGTCGGTGGCTGCGCACCGCGCCAGTGTCACTGACGGACCGTCAAATCACCAGGGGTCACTCGCCGATGAGCCCCTGGCGCAGCTGCGCGAGGGTACGGGTGAGCAGGCGCGAGACGTGCATCTGGGAGATGCCGACCTCCTCGCCGATCTGCGACTGCGTCATGTTGGCGAAGAACCGCAGCATGATGATCTGCCGCTCCCGGGGCGGGAGTTTGGCCAGCAGCGGCTTGAGCGACTCGCGGTACTCCACGCCCTCCAGGGCGCTGTCCTCGTAGCCGAGGCGGTCGGCCAGCGAGCCCTCGCCGCCCTCGTCCTCCGGGGACGGGGAGTCGAGCGAGGAGGCGGTGTACGCGTTGCCGACGGCGAGGCCGTCGACGACCTCCTCCTCCGACACCCCCAGTACGGCGGCCAGTTCGGGCACGGTCGGGGAGCGGTCGAGCCGCTGGGCGAGCTCGTCGCTGGCCTTGGTCAGCGCGAGCCGGAGCTCCTGGAGCCGGCGGGGGACCCGGACCGACCAGGAAGTGTCCCGAAAGAATCGTTTGATCTCGCCCACGACGGTCGGCATCGCGAACGTCGGGAACTCCACTCCGCGTTCGCAGTCGAAGCGGTCGATCGCCTTGATGAGCCCGATCGTGCCGACCTGGACGATGTCCTCCATCGGCTCGTTGCGGCTGCGGAACCGGGCCGCGGCGTAGCGCACCAGCGGCAGGTTCAGCTCGATCAGGGTGTCGCGCACGTAGGCGCGGTCGGGGCTGTCCGGGTCCAGGGCGGCGAGACGCTGGAAGAGGGAGCGGGACAGGGTGCGGGTGTCGATGGCTTCCGAGCGGTCAGACGCCGTGGGTGCTGCCGGCGCCTCGCTCTTGACGAGCGTGAGCACCTCGGAGCTGCCCTGGTCTACGGACATGCCACCCCCTTGAAGGTCGCGGACGGTCGCGGCGGGCGCGCCCGTCGGAGGAACGCAGCCTTCACCTGAATACCGGCGGCGGGGCTGCGGCAAACGCGGTTCCAGCAGAATGTCACATGTCGGCAACGCGCTGTAGCGCCAAGTCGACATATCAGTGCAGCGACAGACCGGAATGAGCCCGTTCTGTCGGGAAACGCGCGGGGCGATCTCCACCCGTTCCGGTTACGCCTCGATCCTGTTTGCGGATCGCAGGCGGGCGAAGCTCCGGGCGAGCAGCCGGGAGACGTGCATCTGGGACACGCCCAGTTCCGCGCTGATCTGCGACTGCGTCAGATTGCTGTAGTAGCGCAGCAGGAGGATCCGCTGTTCGCGCTCGGGCAGTTGTACGAGGAGGTGGCGGACCAGGTCGCGGTGTTCGACCCCGGCCAGTTCCGGATCCTCGTAGCCCAGTCGGTCCAGCAGGCCGGGCAGCCCGTCGCCCTCCTGGGCGGCCTCCAGGGAGGTCGCGTGGTACGAACGGCCGGCCTCGATGCAGGACAGCACCTCGTCCTCGCTGATCCGCAGCCGCTCGGCGATCTCGGGGGTGGTGGGGGTGCGTCCGTGGAGCGTGGTGAGGTCCTCGGTGGCCGCGTTGACCTGGACCCAGAGCTCGTGCAGCCGGCGCGGCACGTGGACGGTGCGCACGTTGTCGCGGAAGTACCGTTTGATCTCGCCCACGACGGTCGGCATGGCGAACGTCGGGAACTGCACCCCGCGGTCCGGGTCGAACCGGTCGATGGCGTTGATCAGGCCGATCGTGCCGACCTGGACCACGTCCTCCATCGGTTCGTTGCGGCTGCGGAAGCGGGCGGCCGCGTAGCGCACCAGCGGGAGGTTGGCCTCGATCAGGGCCCCGCGCACCCGGTTGTACTCGCCGGAGCCCGGCTCCAGCTCCTTGAGCTGGCCGAAGAGCACCTGGGTGAGGGCCCGGGTGTCGGCTCCGCGGCTCTGCGGCCGGGGAGCGGGCTCGTCCTGGGCTTCGTGCTGGGGAGGCACCTGGGGCGCAGTACTGGCCGGCACGGTCACGCCACCCCTTCACGTCAGCTATGTCAGCTCAGGCAACTCTGCCATCAAAATCGGTCATAGCATCACAAGAGATGTGCACTGTGTGCAAGCACCGTATATCGCCGTGTTGAGGGCAAGTTGGACATTTGGGGGTGGTGATCGGAGGCGTTCCCGCGTACGGGTTCAGCGCACCAGTTCGGTCATGAAGCGGCCGATGCCCTTGGCGGCGTCGGAGATGCCCTGGAACCCTATTTGGACGATCTCGGCAGCCTTCACCGGCTGGGTGATGATCGTGAAGAGGACGAAGACGACGAGCGCGCCCATGACGATCTTCTTGGTGTCCACGAGCGGTTTCGGCCTCCCCTGCCGGTCCCTGCAAAGTCGGGTGAGTCTAACCGGTCGGGTTCGGTCACTCACCTGACCTTTAAGGACCTATGACCCGGTGGTACGGGCCCTTCGCCGACGTCACGGCGGCACGGAGAGGCGCAGGATTGTTCCTGAGGCCAACCGGTTCTGGCAGGAAACCGGAGGGCCGAGGGACAGACCTCACTGCGGGGTCCGGGCCGCACGCTTCCCCCCTGACGGCGGCCCGGACCGTCAGGTCCGTCCTCGTCGGGGGAAGCGGCTTGTCCCCCCGATGCCGCTTCCCCCGTCCCTTTGCGGACGAAGGCCCCGGCCCCCACGGCCGGGGCCTTCGGCGTGCCCGGGTGGCCGCCGCACCCGCGGGCACGCCCGTGCGGCGGCGCTACTGGATGGCGCCGGCCAGGCCCAGGACCGGTGCGACCGGGTCGACGACCGGCTGGAGCCGGTCGGGCAGGGTCATCAGCTGGCCCATCTGGTTCAGTCCGTCGTTCAGCTTGGCGCCGATCTCGGGCACCGAGTGGGGCACGGCCCCCTCGGGCATCCCCGGGGCCGCGCTGGGCAGCTCCGGGAGCGTGAGCGGGGACAGCGGCAGGTCGGCGGCGGAGGCGGCCGGTGCGGCGAGGCCGGCGGCCGCACCGGCGAGGGCTACGGCGGCGAGCAGGCGCTGGGTTTTGGTCATGCCGTGTCAACGGTGTTCCGGCGGGCCCGGTCACGGCGGGCATGCACGAGAGCCCCGGTTCGTACGAACCGGGGCTCTCGTCCAGAGCGGTGGTGGAGGGATTTGAACCCCCGATGGGTTGCCCCATACTCGCTTTCGAGGCGAGCTCCTTCGGCCACTCGGACACACCACCGAGAGAGATCCTAGCCCACGCCGGGGAGTGCTTTGCAAATCCGTTCCGCGTGGGCCCGCTCACGGCCCCCGGAAGAAGCGCGTGAGCAGGGCTGAGCACTCGTCCTCCAGTACCCCGCGGATCACCTCGGGCCGGTGGTTGAGCCGGCGGTCCCGTACGAGGTCCCACAAGGACCCGGCCGCGCCCGCCTTCTCGTCCCCGGCGCCGTAGACGACCCGGGCGAGGCGCGACTGGACGAGCGCGCCCGCGCACATCACGCACGGCTCCAGGGTCACCACGAGGGTGCACCCGGGCAGCCGCCACTCGCCGAGCTCCGCGGCGGCCCGGCGGATCGCCAGCACCTCCGCGTGCGCGGTGGGGTCCCCGACGGCCTCGCGCTCGTTGTGCCCGGTGGCCAGGACCTCGCCCGCCGGGCCGAGCACGACGGCACCGACCGGTACGTCACCGGCCGGCACCGCGCGGGCGGCCTCGTCCAGCGCCAGACGCATCGCGTCCCGCCACGGGTCCCGGACCGGATCGGGGTCCCGGACCGGAACCGGATCCGGCACCGGACCGGGGTCGGGCGCCGGAACGGGGTCGGGCGCCGGAACGGGGTCGAGCACCGGACCGGGGTCGTCGTGCGGACCGGTCACTAGCGGACGGCCTCCAGCACCTCGGTGGCGCCGAGGGCGTCGGCGATCTCCGAGAGGGCGTCACCGTCGAGGGCCAGCAGCTCCTTGTGGCTCACGCCGAGGTCGTCCAGCAGCCGGGCGTCGCCCAGCGGACCCGCCGGGACCGGCTCGGCGCCGCTGCCGGCGGCGTCCTCGTCCTCGTCGTCGGCGAACGCGGCGACCGCGTCCTCCTCACCGTCCTCGGTGCCGTCGAGGTCCAGCTCGTCCAGCTCGTCGTCCTCCTCCTCGTCGCTGCCGAGCAGCTCGTCGGTCAGCATCGCTCCGTAGGAGCTGCGCTTGGCCAGGGCGGCGTTGGAGACGAAGATCCGCGGGTCGTCCTCGCCGTCCACCCGGACGACGCCGAACCAGGCGTCCTCCTGCTCGACGAGGGCGACCACCGTGTCGTCGTCGACAGCGGCGGCACGGGCGAGATCGGTCAGATCCGTCAACGACTCGACGTCGTCGAGTTCCATGTCGCTCGCTTCCCACCCGTCTTCGGTGCGCGCGAGCAGTGCGGCGAAGTACACCGTGACTCTCCCACTGGTCATAGGCGTGCCGGTTGGAGGTCCCCCCGGCGGAGGCTTGGGTCGAGGGGTGGAACGGCCGTGCTGTGCGCCGTTTCGTGCCCCGCCCCATCGGCATCGTGGCAGAAACAGCGGCTTTGCGAGAGGTCTTCCGCTCTTGCGTCGTGCCGTGCCGCCCTCGGGGGGCCGCTGCGGGGTCCCTCGGCGGGACCTCGCGGCCGTCGCTCGGGCGGTCGCCCTGGCCGCTGCTTCCGGTCGGTCTTCCGGTCGTTCTTCCGGTCGGACTTCCGGTCGGTTCCGGAAGTGGTTCGGATCGTTTCGGTCGTGGTGATGTGGTTGTCGTGACCGTCCACTCTGGACGGTCACCAGCGGAAGGTCCGCATCCGCATCTGCTGGCGCATCCGGGCGGCCCGGGCGCGGCGCGGCTGGACCCGGTCGCGCAGTTCCCGTGCCTCGTTCAGTTCACGCAGGAACTGCGCGCGCCGCGCCCTGCGCTGCGCCGCGCTCTCCTCGGTCCCATCGTCGTCCGCTGTCGTCGGCTGGTCGTCGGCCATCGGCCACCACCCCGGGCTCCTTCGGTCGTCCTCCTCCGCTTCGCGAAGCAGACCCCCCGGGACCCAGCTTCCCCCGGACAGGCCGTTTGATGCCACCCCCCGCACCGTGGTTCAGTCCGCTTCCTCCCCGTCCTGAGCAGGTACGACGGCCACCGGGCAGGAGGCGTGGGTGAGAACGGCGTTCGCCACCGACCCCATCAGCAACGAGCGACCCAGCCGCCGCCGGTGCCGGCCGACCACCACCAGCGACGCCTCCTGCGAGGCCTGTACCAGCGATCCGGCCGCGTCACCGGGCACCGCGGCCTGCTCCAGCCGTACCGCCGGGTGGCGGATCCGGAACGGCCGGAGCCGCTCGTTCTGGCTGCGCAGCATCTCCCGTTCGGCCGGCGCCCGCCCCTCGTCGATCAGGGTCTCCGCCATCGCCTCGGGCGTCACGACCGCGTACGGGCCGCCCAGCAGCAGCGGGGACGGCGGTACGGAGAACGCGGAGAGCACCTGCAGGGTGGTGCCCGGGCGGGCGGCCGTCTCGGTGAACGCGAACTCGATCACCTCCTCGGCGGTCTCGGCGGCGTGCAGCCCGAGGACGACCGGTCCGGTCCGCCCGTCCGGCCCCGCGGCCTCCTCCACCGCCAGGCGCGCGTGGTGCGGGACGACCACGACCGGGCAGGGCGCCGTGGTGGCCACGGCCCTGCTGTTGGAGCCCAGCAGCAGGCTCGTGAAGCCGCCCCGCCCCCGCGAGCCCATGACCAGCATCCGCGCGCCCCGGCCGGCCGCGCGCAGGGCGACCGGGACGGAGCCCTCCAGGGCCTCGTAGCGGGTGCCGGGGGGCAGGTCGGCGGGGAGGGCCGCGCGGACCGGGTCGGGGGGCGGCTCCGGCGCACCGCCCACCGACTCGCGGCGGCCGGCGTACCACTGCGTGTGGTCCGGCAGGACGTGCACCACCACGAGCGGGGCCGCGTGCCGGGCGGCCTCGGCGCGGGCCCATGCCAGCGCCCGGAGGCTGTGTGGCGAGCCGTCGACGGCGGCGACGACCGCTGCTTGGGTCACGTCCTCAGGGTGACATCACCGGACCCGGGCCGCAGCCCGTGCCGCACCTGGCCACGGCAGGCCCCGACAGCGCGTAGCCTCTTGTACGTGGGTCGCGAACTTGCGGCCGTTTTCGCAGGTCGGAACCCCTGAAGCAGAAGCCTTGGAGGATGTTGTGCGTTTGCAGGTCGTCGATCACCCCCTGGTCGCGCACAAACTCACCACCCTGCGCGACAAGCGCACCGACTCCCCCACCTTCCGGCGGCTGGCCGACGAGCTGGTGACCCTGCTCGCCTACGAGGCCACCCGGGACGTGCGCACGGAGGCGTCGGACATCGTGACCCCGGTGGGCCCGACCACCGGGGTGAAGCTCTCCCACCCGCGTCCGCTCGTCGTGCCGATCCTGCGCGCGGGCCTGGGCATGCTCGACGGCATGGTCCGGCTGCTGCCGACCGCCGAGGTGGGCTTCCTGGGCATGGTCCGCAACGAGGAGACCCTGGAGGCCTCCACGTACGCGACCCGGATGCCGGAGGACCTCTCGGGCCGTCAGGTCTACGTGGTCGACCCGATGCTGGCCACCGGCGGCACGCTGGTCGCCGCGATCCAGGAGCTGATCAAGCGGGGCGCCGACGACGTCACGGCCGTCGTGCTGCTGGCCGCGCCCGAGGGCGTCGAGGTCATGGAGCGCGAGCTGGCGGGCACGCCGGTGACCGTGGTGACGGCCGCCGTCGACGAGCGCCTGAACGAGCACGGCTACATCGTGCCGGGCCTGGGCGACGCGGGCGACCGCATGTACGGCTCGGCGGAGTAGCCGTCCCCCTCAGCAGGACGCGGACGGTGCGGGCACGGGGTGGGCCAGGACGGCCAGCGCCTTGTCCGCGTCCGCCTGCGGGCTGAGTTCCTTGAACGCGTCGCCCAGGATCAGGTCGACGTCCGCGCCCTCGCGGGCGTCGGCCTGCTGGGTGACGCCGGCGAGCTGGGTGCCGAGCACCGAGTACACGGCCTTGTCGGTCTTGGGCGAGCCGAGCAGTATCCCGGTGCCGGTGACCTTCTTGTCGAAGTCGGCGGGGGCGTTGCCCACGTTGGCCACGGTGAACCCGCGCTTCTTGAGCTCCTCGCCGACCGCCTTGGCCAGGCCCGCGCGCGGGGTCGCGTTGTAGACGTTGACCGTGATCTGCGCGGGCTGGGGCAGGGCCACGGCCGGGGCCGCGGAGGCGGCGGCCGGCTCGCCCTTGGCGGCCTTCTGTTTCGTGACGCAGTCCTTGGCGCCCGCGGCGCCGGCCCGGCCGCCGTGGTCGCCCCGGAAGACGTCGATGAGCTGCAGGGTCCCGTACCCGAGCAGGGCAAGGGCGAAGACCGCTCCGAGGGCGGCGAACACCAGTCGGCGACGGCGGCGGGGGCGGCGCATGCGCGGGTAGGCAGCTCCCGTGACGCGGTACTTTCCGCCCATGCCGGGGGGAGTGAGCATGCTCATGGGCGCAGCGTAGTGCGGCCCTGTGACGATGCCTACTAAATGATCTGCTGATCGGGCAAGCCTGACCCGAAAGGCGCAATCAGCCCAGTTCGAGGACGCGTGCGTGCAGCACCTGGCGCTGCTGGAGTGCCGCCCGTACGGCGCGGTGCAGGCCGTCCTCCAGGTAGAGGTCGCCCTGCCACTTCACGACGTGGGCGAACAGGTCGCCGTAGAAGGTCGAGTCCTCGGCGAGCAGCGTCTCGAGGTCCAGCTGGCCCTTGGTGGTCACCAGCTGGTCGAGCCGGACCGGGCGCGGCGCGACGTCCGCCCACTGCCGGGTGCTTTCCCGGCCGTGGTCGGGGTACGGCCGCCCGTTTCCGATGCGCTTGAAGATCACACGGAAAGCCTACCGGGCCCGGCCCTGCGGGCGCAGCCTCGCGCCATTGCTGGAAAGGTGGCAAACAGGGCTATTTCGGGAGTGAGAGATGAGCGACAGCGCCACCCCGGCCGACGACAGCGCCACCCCGGCCGACCACAGCGCCACCCCGGCCGACCGGATCGCCGACGGCTACGCCTTCACCGGGCCCGCGCTCGACCTCGGCGCCCTGCTCTGGGACGGCGCCTGCCTGCCCGGCAAGCAGATCCGGATCCCGCTGTCGATGCTCAACCGGCACGGCCTCGTCGCCGGGGCCACCGGCACCGGCAAGACCAAGACCCTCCAGCTCGTCGCCGAGCAGCTCTCCGCCCAGGGCGTGCCGGTCTTCCTCGCCGACATCAAGGGCGACGTCTCGGGCGTCTCGGCCCCCGGCACCCCCGGCGAGAAGGTCACCGAGCGGGCCCGGGAGGTCGGCCAGGAGTGGGAGCCGGCCGGCTGCCCCACCGAGTTCTACGCGCTCGGCGGCCTGGGCACGGGCATCCCGGTGCGCGCCACGGTGACCAGCTTCGGTCCGGTGCTGCTGTCGAAGGTGCTCCAGCTCAACCAGACCCAGGAGCAGTCCCTCGGCCTGATCTTCCACTACGCCGACGCCAAGGGCCTGGAGCTGGTCGACCTCAAGGACCTGCGGGCCGTCGTCGCCTTCCTCGTCTCCGACCGGGGCAAGGCCGAACTCAAGGGCATCGGCGGCCTGTCCACGGTCACCGCCGGGGTGATCCTGCGCGCCCTGACCGCGTTCGAGCAGCAGGGCGCGGGCGCGTTCTTCGGCGAGCCCGAGTTCGACACCAGCGAGTTCCTGCGGACCGCGGCGGACGGGCGTGGGCTGGTCTCCGTCCTGGAACTGCCCGCGGTGCAGGACCGGCCGCAGCTGTTCTCCACGTTCCTGATGTGGCTGCTGGCGGACCTGTTCCACGACCTGCCGGAGGTCGGCGACCTGGACCGGCCCAAGCTGGTGTTCTTCTTCGACGAGGCCCACCTGCTGTTCAGCGGGGCGTCCAAGGCCTTCCTGGCGTCCCTGACCCAGACCGTCCGCCTGATCCGCTCCAAGGGTGTCGGGATCTTCTTCGTCACCCAGACCCCCAAGGACGTGCCGGCGGACGTGCTCGCGCAGCTCGGCAACCGCATCCAGCACGCCCTGCGCGCCTTCACCCCCGAGGACGCCAAGGCACTGCGGGCGACCGTCCAGACCTTTCCCCGTTCGGAGTACGACCTGGAGGAGCTGCTGACCCAGCTCGGTACCGGCGAGGCCGTGGTCACCGTGCTCAGCGAGAAGGGCGCGCCCACGCCGGTCGCGGCCACCCGGCTGCGGGCGCCGCGGTCGCTGATGGGGCCGGTCGAACCGGGGGCGCTGGAGCAGGCCGTGAAGTCCTCGCTGCTGTACGCGCGCTACGCCGAGGCCGTGGACCGGGAGTCCGCCTACGAGAGGATCAGCGCCGAGCAGGCGGCGGCCGAGGCGGAGGCGGAGGCCGCCGCGGCCGAGGCGGAGGCGGCGAAGGAGGCCGGGGCGGCGGCCCGGACCGCACCGAAGCAGGACCGGTCGCTGGCCGAACAGGTCGTGGGCAGCGGCCTGTTCCGCTCCCTCGCCCGGTCCATCGGCACCCAGCTGGGGCGGGAGATCTCCCGCTCGGTCTTCGGCACCGCGCGGAGACGGCGCTGAGCGCGCCCCCCAACCACCCCTCCCGCGGCCGGACTTGGCGAAGGTGAGGTGAAGGGGTGTGTGTTCCAGGGGAATTCGAGCCGGGCGGGTGCCGGTGCTGTGCCGGCCACTGCCACACTTCCGGCATGCGGACCGAACTCACCGACACCACCTCCAGCCGGGTGGGCCGTGCCCTGCTCGCCGCCCGCCGGGCCGTCGGCAGCCAGACGATGGGCCTCGTCCTGACCCTGATCGTGGTCACCGACGAGGAGAACGCCTACGACGCCCTGCGCGCCGCCACCGAGGCCTCGCGCGAGCACCCCTGTCGGATCATCGCGGTCATCAGGCGCACCGCCCGCGGCCCGCACAAACTCCGCCAGACCCGGCTCGACGCCGAGCTCCGCGTCGGCTCCGACGCCGGCACCGGCGAGATCGTCCTGCTCCGGCTGCACGGCGAACTCACCTCCCACGCCGGCCCGGTGGTGCTCCCGCTGCTGGTGCCCGACGCTCCGGTGGTGGCCTGGTGGCCGGTCGACGCCCCGGCCGACCCGGCGCGCGACGAACTCGGCGCGCTGGCCAAGCGCCGGATCACCGACGCCCAGGCGGCCGCCGACCCGGTGGGCGTCCTGGACCAGCGGGCCCTGACGTACGCGCCCGGGGACACCGACCTCGCCTGGACCCGGCTGACCCCGTGGCGGGCGCTGCTGGCCGCCGCGCTCGACCAGCGGCCGCTGCCGGTCACCGGCGCCGCGGTGGAGAGCGAGACCGACAACCCCAGCGCCGAGCTGCTGGCCCGCTGGCTGGAGGACCGGCTCGGCGTTCCGGTGGAGCGGGTGACCACGGAGGGCCCGGTCATCACCCGGGTCACGCTGGCCACCCCGGAGGGCGACATCCGGGTGGACCGCCCGCAGGGCTCGCTGGCCACCCTGACCCTGCCGGACCGGGTGGACCGCAAGGTGGCGCTGAAGATACGGTCCGACGCCGAGCTGGTCGCGGAGGAACTGCGCCGGCTCGACGCCGACGAGGTCTACGCCTCGGCCCTGCGCCGGCGCCCGGCGCCGGTGGCGCTCCCGGTGTAGGCGCAGGGGTCGTAGGGGGGCGTAGCGGTCGGCGTGGAGGGCGGCGCGCAGCCGACGAGCTCGTGCGACGATCCGTGCTCCCAGGCCGGTCACTTCGGCCCGGGGCCGGTCACTTCGGCCCGGGGCCGGTCACTTCGGCCTGGCGGCCTTCGCCGCCGCCTTGGCCTCCTGCTTGTACGCCCGTACCTTCGCCAGCGAATCCGGGCCCGTGATGTCGGCCGCGGACCGGTAGACGTCGGCCTCGCCGTACGCGCCGGCCGCCTCCCGCCAGCCGGCCGGCCGGACTCCCATCCGCTTGCCGAGCAGCGCCAGGAAGATCTTCGCCTTCTGCTCGCCGAAGCCCGGCAGGTCCTTCAGCCGCCGCAGCAGTTCCGCGCCCGTACCGGCGTCGGCCCAGACCGCCGCCGCGTCGCCGTCGTAGTGCTCCACCAGGTACGCGCACAGCTGCTGCACCCGCTTGGCCATCGAGCCCGGGTAGCGGTGCACCGCCGGCTTCTCGGACAGCAGGGCGGCGAAGGCCTCGGGGTCGTAGGCGGCGATGGCGTGCGCGTCGAGGTCGTCGGAGCCCATCCGCCGGGCGATCGTGTACGGGCCCGCGAACGCCCACTCCATCGGGACCTGCTGGTCCAGCAGCATCCCCACCAGCGCGGCCAGCGGGCTGCGCGCGAGGAGGGCGTCGGCCTCCGGGTCCTGGGCCAGTCGCATCGTGATGTCCATGCCCTCCAGCCTCGCGCCTGCGCCCGCTCGCCGCGCGCAGGGCACACCGCGCGCCTAGCGTGAGAGGCGGAAAGGAGTGAGGCGCACGATGACCGATTTCCCGGAGGGCGCCCCCTGCTGGGCGGACGCCATGTTCAAGGACGTCGAAGGGGCCAAACGCTTCTACGGCGAGGTGCTCGGCTGGACCTTCGGCGAGGCCTCCAGCGCGTACGGCAACTACACGCAGGCCTACTCCGACGGCAAGGCCGTGGCCGCCGTCGTGCCGCCCATGCCGGGGAGCGACGACATGCCCTCGGCCTGGTGCCTCTACTTCGCCTCGCCGGACGCGGCCGCCACGGCCGAGAAGATCAAGGCGGCCGGCGGGGAGCTGGTGATGGAGCCGATGCAGGTCGGTACGTTCGGCACGATGGCCCTGGCGAAGGAGCCGAGCGGCGCGGTCTTCGGCGTCTGGCAGCCCGGGGAGCACCGGGGCTTCGAGAAGATCGGCGAGAACGGCTCGTTCTGCTGGGCCGAGGTCTTCACCCGGGAGCCCGACACGGCCGACGCCTTCCTCAAGCAGGTGTTCCCGTACTCCGTGCAGCGGATCGAGCCCGGGGACGACCCCGCGGCGGCCGGGATGGACTTCAAGATCTTCAGCGTCGAGGGGCAGGACAACCCGGTGCTGGGCCGGATGAAGATGGACCAGGACTTCCCGCCCGAGGTGCCCCCGTACATCCAGATCTACTTCGCGGTGCCGGACTGCGACGAGGCGGTCTCCACGGCCCAGAAGCTGGGCGGCAGGTTGCACTTCGGGCCGATGGACAGTCCGTTCGGCCGGTTCGCCGCACTGGCCGACCCGCAGGGGGCGGCGTTCGCCGTGATCGACATGTCCACGACGGCGGGCGAGATGCCGCAGCTGTCGCCGGGCTAGCCGCGGCGGGGCCCGGCCCGGCTCCGGGCGGTGGCGCGCTGGCGTTCAGCCCGGCTCGCGCGCGGGCGGCCCGTGGCGCGGCTCAGCCCGGCTCGGGTCGGGGCGGGGCGTGGCGCGGCTGGCCCGGCTCGGCGCGGGGCGTGGCGCGGCTCAGCCCGGCTCGGGGCGGGGCGTGGCGCGGGAGGCGCGGGACAGCAGGAGCTCCCGCTCCCGGGCGTTGCGGGTGAGGGCGGCCGCCCGCTCGAACTCCGTACGGGCCTCCGCCCCGCGCCCCAGCCGTTCCAGCAGGTCGCCCCGCACGCTCGGCAACAGGTGGTACCCCTGCAGCGCGGGCTCGCCGGCCAGCTCGTCCACCAGCGCCAGCCCGGCCGCCGGCCCCTGCGCCATCCCCACCGCGACCGCCCGGTTCAGGGCCACCACCGGGGACGGGGTCAGCTCCAGCAGCCGCCCGTACAGTGCCGCGATCGCGGCCCAGTCCGTGTCCTCGTAGCGGACCTGCCGCGCGTGCTGCGCGGCGATGGCGGCCTGGACCGCGTACGGGCCGCCCGCCGGCCCCGCGCGGCGCAGCGCCTCCAGGCCCCGCAGGATCAGCATCCGGTCCCAGCGGGTGCGGTCCTGCTCGGCCAGCAGCACCGGCGCACCGTCCGGCCCGGTGCGCGCCGGGATCCGCGAGGCCTGCAGCTCCAGCAGCGCGACCAGTCCGTGCACCTCCGGCTCCTCGGGCATCAGCCCCGCCAGCACCCGGGCCAGGCGCAGCGCATCCTCGCACAGGGCCGGGCGGACCAGGTCGTCCCCGGCGGTGGCTGCGTAGCCCTCGTTGAAGACCAGGTAGACGACCTCCAGCACGGACGACAGCCGGGCCGCGCGCTCGGCGCCGTACGGGACCTCGAACGGCACGGCGGCCGTGGCCAGCGTCCGCTTCGCCCGGACGATGCGCTGGGCGACCGTGGCCTCCGAGGTCAGGAAGGCCCGGGCGATCTCGCCCGTCGTCAGCCCGCCCAGCAGCCGGAGCGTGAGCGCGATCCGGGCGGCCGTCGACAGCACCGGGTGGCAGGCGGTGAAGATCAGCCGCAGGAGGTCGTCGTCGATGTCGTCCGGCTCGGCCGGTTCGGGCGGTGGCGGCACGTCCTCCAGCGACCGACCGACCTCCGCGAGCTTGCGCGCGTAGGTCTCCTTGCGGCGCACGAGGTCGATCGCGCGGCGCCTGGCCGTGGTGGTCAGCCAGGCGCCGGGCCGGTCCGGGACCCCGGTCGCGGGCCACTGCTCCAGCGCCGCGACCAGCGCGTCCTGCGCGATCTCCTCGGCGAGGCCCACGTCCCGCACGATGCGGGTGACGCTCGCGATGATCCGGGCCGACTCGATCCGGAACACCGTCTCGACCGTCCCGGCCACCTCGGCCGTCCCGGCCACCTCGGCCGTCCCGGTCGCCTCGGCCGCCCCGGCCGCGCGCGCCGCACCCGCCGCCCCGGCGGCTCCTGCTCCCGTCACGGCCACCCATCACAACAGCCGCGGCGGGGGCGGGCAAGCACGACCGGGGCGTGGCGCGGCCGTCAGCCCTGGTCGAGCTCGCGGACCTCGCAGGTGATGTGCCACACCGGGGGGTGCAGCTCCAGGAACCGCCGGGTCCACTCCAGCGCCTCGGCCTTGTCACGGGCCTGGAGGATCATGTACCCGCCGACGACCTCCTTGGTCTCGGTGAACGGCCCGTCGGTGTACCCGGTCCGCCCGTCGGCCCAGCTGACCCGGGTCCCCTCGGAGGTCGGCCTGAGCCCGGCGGTGTCCAGCAGCACCCCCGCCTTGTTCAGCTCCTCCATCAGCGCGTTCATCCGGTCCATGAACCCGGCGTCGGCGTCCTCCATCCGGACCGCGTCCTCCTCGATCCGGATCAGCGACATGTAGCGCGGCATCCTCGGTCATCTCCTCGCCTCAGGAGGTGGCTCTTCTCCCGCCTCTCACCCACGCGTCGAACGGGCCGGGCCGGATTCGACACGGCCGCCGGAGGAATCCTGACGAGGCCTGGCCCGGGGAAGATCCGCGCCGGGCCGCGCGGGGCCGTGGAACACCTGGCCGGTGTGCCAGTCACGGTGGTGCGCCGCCACCGGGCGGGCCCCCGGCTGCGGTCCGACGATCCGGCGCCCGGCCAGGGCCACGACGTGCTCGCGGGCCACGGCGCTGTGCCCGACGAAGCGCTGGGAGACGAGGATCCGGTGGCCGTCCCCCACCCCGAGGACGCCCTTGTCGAAGAGCTTGTGGTGCAGGGAGCACAGGCAGAGGCCGTTGTCGACGGCGTCCGGCCCGTCGAACGCCCACCAGCGCACGTGCGCGGCCTCCAGCCCGACCGGCACCGCCCCGATCCGCCCGTCGTAGCCGCAGAAGGCGCACCGGTACTCGTAGGCCGTCAGCACCAGTTCCCGCATCCGCCGGTCCCGCGACCGCCGCGCGGGCGAGGGCCGCCCGGTCTCCGCCGGCTCCAGTTCCAGACCGATCGCTTCGCACAGTTCGCCGTGCAGGGACGGCGGGAAGTGCAGATCGAGGAGTACGTGCGCGATCCGGCCCAGCAGCGAAGGCTCCCGCCGCAGGGCCGCCCGCAACCCGGGCGCCAACCGCCCCGCGGCCCCGGTCGCCCGCAGCGCACCCACCGCACTGCCGGGACTGCCGGACCCGTCCCGGGTGCGCACCTCCCAGACCCCGTCGCCGGCCAGATGGTGGAAGGGGTAGGCGGGCGTCGTCCGGTGCGGCGGCCCGTACTCGGCCAGCAGCCGCTTCAGGTCCTCCTCCACGGCGCTGTAGACCAGCGCCCCGTCGGCGTCCTGCTGGAACCGGCCGAGGGCATAGAGGAAGAGCAACGGCTTGTGCGGGGCCCGCGCCCCACCCTTGGTCCACTGCCGCAGGGTCGCGGTGCGCTCCAGCCAGTCCATGACCGGGGATCGTAATTGCCACCGATCATGAACGGGCCCCCTCGTGCCCGCTGGTGCCTCCGCGAGGGCCCGTGCATACGCCTTCGTCTCGCCTCAGTCGAGCGGTGGTTGCAGTTCTGGTTGCATCCGCCCGTTGCGTCCCACGGGCCCGTACCACTGGAGGGGTTGGCCGGTTGCTGCGGCGATGCACTCGAAGTCGTGGTCACAGTGCAGGAGAGTGAGTCCCTGCAGCTCGGCGGTCGCGGCGACGACGAGATCCACCGCCCCGGCGCTGCGGTGCCTGCCTTGGTGGGTGAGGGCCTCTTGGACCTGCCGGGCCCGGTCGTAGGCGCGGTCGTCGATCGGGACCCAGCCGAAGATCAGGCGGACGTCCGGCCAGGAGCTCGTCGCCGTGGAGGGCGCAGGCTGCGGGAGGGGCGAGGCGTACGCGCGCGTGGCCGCGTGCGGTGTCGGCGATCTGATGCGTCCGCGATGCCCGGCCCATCCGGGATCTTGGGCAGCCCGCCGGTGGCTTACTGAGACCACGGAACGACGAAGGACCCGGCCGCTGAGCGGTCGGGTCCTTCGTGTGCCCTGGTGGGCAGAGGCGGAGGATACGAGATTCGAACTCGTGAGGGGTTGCCCCCAACACGCTTTCCAAGCGTGCGCCCTAGGCCTCTAGGCGAATCCTCCGCCGCAAACAATACAAGACGCCGAGGGGTGCTCGCGAACACGATCCGGGGAGGTCCGGGCGGGCTCGAAACCTCGGGTCGGGATCCGGTAGGGTGGGGCTAGCCCCTCACGTGGCGCTATCTCACCCAACTCCCCCAGGGCCGGAAGGCAGCAAGGGTAAGTGGGCTCTGGCGGGTGCGTGGGGGGCGTTTGCGTTGGTGGGGGTCTTCGGTGGGCGCCGTTGTCGGTGGGCCCGGATACGCTCGTAGGCGTGTCGTCCCTTGCGCTGTACCGCCGCTACCGCCCCGAGTCGTTCGCCGAGGTCATCGGGCAGGAGCATGTCACTGCCCCGCTGATGCAGGCCCTGCGGAACAACCGGGTCAACCACGCGTACCTGTTCAGCGGCCCCCGGGGCTGTGGCAAGACCACCAGCGCGCGCATCCTCGCCCGCTGCCTGAACTGTGAGCAAGGTCCCACTCCCACGCCCTGCGGCGAGTGCCAGTCGTGCCGTGACCTCGCTCGCAACGGACCGGGGTCCATCGACGTCATCGAGATCGACGCCGCCTCGCACGGTGGTGTGGACGACGCCCGTGACCTGCGGGAAAAGGCGTTCTTCGGCCCGGCGAGCAGCCGGTACAAGATCTACATCATCGACGAGGCCCACATGGTCACGTCGGCCGGCTTCAACGCCCTGCTGAAGGTCGTCGAGGAGCCGCCGGAGCACCTCAAGTTCATCTTCGCCACCACCGAGCCGGAGAAGGTCATCGGGACCATCAGGTCCCGTACGCACCACTACCCCTTCCGGCTCGTGCCGCCGGGCACCCTGCGGGACTACCTCGGCGAGGTGTGCGGGCGGGAAGGCATTCCGGTCGAGGACGGGGTGCTGCCGCTGGTCGTCCGGGCCGGGGCCGGCTCCGTGCGTGACTCCATGTCCGTCATGGACCAGCTCCTCGCCGGCGCCGGCAGCGAGGGTGTGACGTATGCCATGGCCACCTCCCTGCTCGGCTACACCGACGGTTCGCTGCTCGACGCGGTCGTGGACGCGTTCGCCGCCGGGGACGGCGCGGCGGCGTTCGAGGTCGTCGACCGGGTGGTCGAGGGCGGCAACGACCCGCGGCGGTTCGTCGCCGACCTGCTGGAGCGACTGCGCGACCTGGTGATCCTGGCCGCCGTGCCGGACGCCGGGGAGAAGGGGCTGATCGACGCCCCCGCCGACGTGGTCGAACGGATGCAGGCCCAGGCCTCCGTCTTCGGCGCGGCCGAGCTCTCGCGCGCCGCGGACCTGGTCAACGCCGGACTGACCGAGATGCGCGGCGCCACCTCGCCGCGGCTCCAGCTGGAACTGATCTGTGCGCGGGTGCTGCTGCCCGCCGCCTTCGACGACGAGCGTTCCGTCCAGGCCCGGCTCGACCGGCTGGAGCGGGGTGGGGCGGCCCTGGCCGCCGGGGCCGGGGCCGGGATGCCGGCCATGGGATACGTGCCCGGACCCGAGGGGCACGCCATGGCCCCCGTGGCCCCGGTGGCCCCCGGGGGCGGTCCCGCCGCCGGGGGCCACCGGGGCCACGGGGGCCATGGC
>NZ_RPRY01000550.1 GCF_003949795.1 Streptomyces sp. WAC06614 | reverse complement strand
CGCCTCGGGCTCTGCCGCGGACCCGGCGTCGGGCGCCGCCGCGCCCGGACCGGCGGCGCCCGACGCCGGGTCCGCGGCAGAGCCCGAGGCGCAGCCGGAGCCGGAGCCGGAGCCGGAGACCGGCGGCCGGGGCAGGAAGATCTGGACGTACACCGGCATGGCCGCGGCCGCCGTCACCACCGTGCTCGCGGTCGTCGTCACCGGCCAGGCCGTGCTCGACGGCGACGGCGGCCTGCTCAGCGCCCACGCGCCCGGCGACGACCCGGCCGACCGCGCGGCGCCGGGGCAGTCGGCCGCCTCCCGGTCCGACGACCGCCCGACCCCCGCCCCGGCCCAGGCCGCCCCCTCGCAGGCCGCGCCGGAGAAGACGTACGAGCAGAAGATGGCCGAGGTGTTCGCCCTCGACGCCGGGCTCAAGGGCCCGAACACCTTCGACACCGTGCAGACCGGTGCCAAGGGCCCCGGCAAGGGCAGGACGGTCCGCTACCGCGTCGACGTGGAACAGGGCCTCGGGCTGGACGCGGAGCTGTTCGCCGAGGCCGTCCAGCGCACCCTGAACGACCCCAGGAGCTGGGCGCACGACGGGGCGATGTCCTTCGAGCGCGTGCCGTCCGGCGAGGCCGACTTCGTCGTCACCCTCGCCAGCCCGGGCACCACCGGCGTCTGGTGCGCCAAGTCCGACCTGGACACCGTCGTCGGGAACGTCAGCTGCGACTCCGCCAAGACCGAGCGCGTGATGATCAACGCCTACCGCTGGGCGCAGGGCTCGCCGACGTACGGCCAGGACCAGATGCTCGCCTACCGGCAGATGCTGATCAACCACGAGGTCGGCCACCGGCTCGGCCACGGGCACGAGAACTGCCGGACCCCCGGCGCGCTCGCGCCGATCATGCAGCAGCAGACGAAGTCGCTGAACATCGACGGCGTGCAGTGCCGGCCCAACCCCTGGGTCCACCCGACCGGCTGAGCCCCGCCGACCGGGCCCGCGGACGGTCGTACTGACAGATCGTCCACTCGGTTAGCGCGGTCGAACGCGACCCGTACGCGAAAGTTACGACTCTTCACCCCTTCCGGTGGCGCGGCGGACAACCGTCCGTCGCACCACCGGCACATCCGCTTGAGTTCTCCCCGCGGCGGGTCGCCGGACCGACGGCGACCGGATCGACGGGAGAACGGGGGTGCCGCCGGTGCGGATCGGACTGCTCACCACGGGTGAGTCCAGGCTGTGGTGCGACCGGCTCGTGCGAGGGCTTCCGCAGCACGAGTTCGAGGTGTACGCGATGCACCACGAGCCCGGCCCGCACCCCGGCGCGGGGGCGCAGGACGGCGGCCGGGCGGTCGCCGTGCACCCGGCCGCGCCGGGGGCCACGCCCGAGGGCGGCGGCCGGCGCCTGGGGCGCCGCGCCCGGCGGGCGTTCGCGCAGGACCTGGGCCGGCTGCTGACCGGCGTGTGCGCGGCCGGCGCGGCGAACGCCGACGCGGCGGCGCTCGACGTCGCGGCGTTCGACGAGGGGCTGCACGGGCTGGCCGGACTCGCCCGCGATCACGGCGGACTGGCGTCGGCCCTGCGCTCCGAGCCGGCGCTGCGGGTGGCCGAGGCCGCGTGCCGGGCCCCGGGTGCGAGCCCCGCGGCCGCCGCGGCCACCGTCCCCGACCTGCTCGCCTTCACCGAGGAGTTGGAGCGGGCGCTGCGCCCGCTGTCCTTCGACTGGTACGAGGGCCTCGGCCGGGCCGACGTCTGCCACGCCGCGGGCGGCGGCGTCCTGGCCCTGCCCGGACTGGTGGCCAAACGCTTCTTCGGAGTGCCGCTGCTGGTCACCGAGTACGGAGTCCCGCTGCGTGCGTACTACTTGCGGACCGCCCCGGCCGCCCGGCCCGCCGTTCGGGCCCTGCTCGCCGGGTTCCACCGGCGGCTGGCCGCCGTCCTCTACCGCGAGGCCGATCTGCTCACGCCCGGCAACGCGCACGTACGGCGCTGGCAGGAGCGGTGCGGCGCCCCGCGCGAACGGCAGCGGACGGTGTACCCCGGGATGGAGGCGGACCGATTCGCCGGCGTCGGGGAGGCACCGGAGGCGGGCGATCCGGACACCCTGGTCTGGGTCGGCCGGGCGGAGCCCGCCAAGGACCTGATCGGGCTGCTGCACGCCTTCGCCGAGATCCGGCGGACCGCGCCGCAGGCCCGGCTGCGGCTGTTCGTCACGGCCGCCGCGCGGGCCTACCTCGCCGACTGCCGGTCGCTGGCGGCCCAGCTCTTCCCCGACGAGGCCGCGGACGCGGTCAGCGCGGGGGAGAGCCCGGTCACCTTCGAGGAACTCGGCGGCCCCGAGACCCCGACCGCCGCCGAGGCCTACGGGACCGGCCGGGTCGCGGTGCTGTCGTCGGTGGTCGAGGGGTTCCCGGTGGGCCTGGTCGAGGCGATGCTCAGCGGCCGGGCGACCGTCTCCACCGATGTCGGGGCGGTCCGTGAAGTCGTCGGCGGTACCGGTCTGCTGGTCCCGCCCCGCAACCCCAAGGCCCTGGCGGAGGCCTGTCTGGCCCTGCTGACCGACCCCGAACGTGCGCACCGGCTGGGCGCGGCGGCCCGGGCCCGGGCCGACGCGCCCAGCCGGTGCGCACGGCCGGGGCCGGCCGGCCGGGCCAGACAGGCACCCGCCAGGGCCTCGGGGGTGCGGCGAGCGGCCCGCAGACC
>NZ_RPRY01000549.1 GCF_003949795.1 Streptomyces sp. WAC06614 | reverse complement strand
GCCCCTACCTCGACCCCTGGTACGCCCGCCTCCGCGACGCCTACCTCGCCACCATGGCCGACCTCGGCATCACCCCCGCCCTCTCCCCCGCCGACTTCCTGACAGCCATGACCCGCACGAGGTCGACGACAAGCCCCCACCACTCCGTCCTGTCAGCCATCAAATCCACGGTCAAGGGCGGCATCGGCAAACTCCGCGAACGCCCCCAGGGCGCCGCCTACCGCCCCGGCGAGCCCTGGCCGGCCCTGGAACGCCCCACCTGGCGCCCCGACATCCGCGCCGCCGTCATCGCCACGGCGCGTATCAACATGCACCGCAAGATGCGTAAGCTCGCCGAGGCCGCCGACCTCCACCCGATCGCGGTCCTCTCGGACTGCGCCGTCTACCTCTCGAACGGCCCGAGCCCCCTCGACCTGCTCCCCCTCACCCCCGAGGGAAAGCCGCTCCCCGGCGGCTTCCGCCTGGGCGTCAGCCCGGGCATGGTCAAGCACGAGGGCACCCAGCCCCTCCTCTGGGCGGTCGGCCTCCTCGACGAGGGCCACAACCCGGCCCGCCACATCAAGGGCCACGACGCAGCAGCCGACGGCGAGTAACAACGAGCAGCACCAAAAGGAACGCACAAAAAAAGAAGGACCATGCCCGACATCAGCGACAGCCTCACCCGCGCCGACGAACAGAACTTCACCCGCCCCGTCCCCAAGTCCGCGGGCGCCCAGATGCGCTTCCTCGTCAAGCAGCTCAAGTCCAGCAAGGCGGTGGCCGCCCTGCTCGGCATCTCCCAGCGCACCGTGGAGCGCTATGTGAAGGACCAGCTCAAGCAGCCCAAACCGGCCCTGGCCGCCCGCCTCGAACGCGAGGTCAGGAACCGCTGGCAGCCCCTGGTCCGCAAACGCGCCCGCGCCCAGGCCGCCCGCCGCACGGGCCTGGTCATCGAGACCCGCGCCCGCTTCGGCTTCACCGCCGCCCCCGGCACCACCGACGACGGCCGCATGCGCCGCATCACCCAGCACCTCCCCCCGGAGTACGCCTCCCGCCTCTTCGCCGCCCAGGAGGCCGGCGCCACGGAAGCCCAACTCCGCGCCATCGCCGCCGAAGGCCTCCAGGAGATGTACTTCAAGGACAACGGCGCCCGCGCCACGGGCCTCCTGGTCGAGTTCACCGACATCGACTACGTGGACTTCACGTTCTAGCGCCCCTCTACAGCCCCGGAAAGCACCCCAGCACCCACCCAAGCCCCGGACCCCACCTCAATCCTCAAAGGCCCTCAGGGCGGCTCTCAGAGCCGCCCTGAGGGCCTTTGAGGATTGAGGTGGGGTCCGGGGAACCCGGTCACGGCAAGAAGAGCAGAGCAGGGCAGAGCAGGGCAGGGGAGGGGAGAACCTCACCCCACAGCATGCAGAGTGCGCCGCCGCTTCGACTCGGCCGCCTTCTTGGCCGCGGCCTGCGCCGCCCGCTTCTTCCGCTGCTCGGCCAGCTGGTCCTGATACGCCGCCACCGCCCGGTGGTAACTGGCGACATACCCCCGAGCGTCGAGCCGCTCCTCCGTGGGCATCTCGTTCACCGCGGCCACGGCGTCCTCGAACGAGTTGTACCCGGCCAGCATCGGGTTGATCTGGTACACCCCGTTACGGACCTTACGCACCAGCTTCGCCAGCTCCAGGCTCCGCAGCGCGGCGTTCACACTCGGCCGGCTGAGCTCCAGGAGCCCACCGATGGTGGCCTGGTCGATCAGGATCCGCCCGCCGGGCTCGCTCAGCGAACGCAGCTTCAGCAGCACCCGGTACGACGCAGGCGGAAGGTCGAGGTCGGAGAGAAGCCCGTCGGCGTTGACCGCAGCGAATCGCAAGGTACTCACTGAGCCGTCCCTTCTTCCTTGCGCTGTCCCCGGCTCAGCCGACGCGCAGCGCGCTCTTTGGCCCGTTCGGCCCGCAGTTCCGCGATCGCTTGTCGCATGTGGTCCAACGACGGGAACCGCACCAGGTCAGGCAGGTTCGTATCACTGCGAATCTGCGCGATGGTGCTGTGCTGCTCCACCTTCACGAACTCACCCGCCGTCTCCGTACCCGGGATGAACTCAGCCACCCGGTAACTGTAGGGCGGGTTGAACTGATAGACACCCCGCCGCACCTTGAAGACGATCCCATGAGACATCACCGTGTGGAGCGCTTCCGAAGTCTTCGTACGACTGACATCGAGGATCGTAGCCATCTCTTCCTGTGTAAGGGGAATCCGCCCCCCCGCTCGCTGGCACGCGATCAGCAGCAGGATGAGCCTCAAGGGCAAGGCTTCCCTGAAGTACTGCGCAATCACCAGGAAGAACTCAAGACTGTCCATCGAGAACGCATTTGGCTGACTCTGCGTCCCGTAGAACTCCAGCGGCTTGCGCTCACCGTCGAGCGTGAGCTTCCGGCTCGGATACCGCCTCGCGAGGCTGTCCAGATCCTTGACCGGAGCCAGTGGCTGACTCCACGCCGAGATCGCGTCATCAACGGGGAGATCAGGACGCGGCGCGCGCGCCGGGACCGACCGACGGCGCTGTGGCTCTGATGACACGAGGATGCTCTCCACTTCGTTGATCTACAGAGAGCAGTATGTCAACAAGGGTGACACTAATGTCACGCTGGTTGACGTTCGGCGTGTCTTGTGTCCCCTCACAGGTGACATATCTCAGCCACACCCCCACTCCCCACCC
>NZ_RPRY01000548.1 GCF_003949795.1 Streptomyces sp. WAC06614 | reverse complement strand
ACGCCGCACACCTCCGCCACCCTGCCCGGGCCTCCCCCGTACGGCCGACGCGGAGACGAGCCGGCGGCCGGCTCGGCCGCACTGGTCCAGCTCCACATCGCCGGCCTGCAAGCCATCGCCGCTGCTGCCGACAATGCCGGAAATGCCGGCGCACCGTCTTGACACGCACCCCGGAGCAGCAGCCCGACCGGCGGGCCACGAGCCCTGCCGGCTCGTGAAGACGGCCACGCTCGACACCACCGCCACGCTCGTCGACACGGGCCTTCCTTCGACTCCCTGTGCCACAGGAAGCATCGCACCGACACGGCCAGGGCCCGCTCCTGCGAGGTGTCAGGGAGGCGCCCCGCAGCCACAGGCTCACCTGTCCCCAACGGCGGCACCATGCCCTGCGCCTCAACGATCCGTAGCGCTCAGGTGGACAGGACGAGCGCACCCGCTCCGGACCGCCCATCGCGGTTCAAGGCCTCGTACAGTGGCGGCGAGCCGCTGCTGGCGACTGGGGCACCTATGCAGCCGACGGCTCTCACACCAGGACTGACAACGTTGAAGGGACGTGGTGGACCGGGTGGTGGACCTGCAGTTCGATCGCAATGGCACCCGCGTACGGCGCAAAGCCCCGTCGCTGCTCGAATCCGAGCACGTCCGACGCGCGATCAGAAAAGTGAGCGTCCCTCACGACGTCTGCCGGGAACTCTCGAACGTGGCGGCTGGCGGCCAGAGCTGCCCCATCCGGCTCCGGTGCGCGGGCTGCAACCACTTCCGTACCGACGTCTCCTACCTCCCCGATCTCCAAGCGTACTGTCCGACCTGCTGCGCAGCCACGAGCGACTGAGGTCCGCCTGCGAAGCGGACGAGTGGGCCCGGAGCGAAGCCATGCCGTCCCAGGAGGAGATCCGCAGACCGAACTTGCTGTAGCGGGCGATGACGGAGGACAGGCGGCGGCTCGCGTCGGCTTCGGCGAGCTCGTTCACCAGGGCCGAGGTGGTGGTGCAGCGGACCGAGAGGCGGCTTCGGCGATCGCGGTACCGATCCCGATGAGCGGGTGGGACTTGCCGGTGCCGCTGTCACCGATCAGAACGAGAGGGACGGCCCTCGTGGACCTGGGCCTTGCGTAGGTCCGTGGTGCTACAGGGACAGGTCGCCAAGACCGGCGTGTCACCCTTGTCCCCCTGGAGAGCTACGCGGGACAGGGCTCTCCAGAAGGATGCCCACAGGGAAATCCCTCCGTATTTTCGTTTCCGGACGAGCATCTGGAGGTGAGTCCCATGAGAGATCCGAGACCTACCTGCCCGGCTGTCCTGAGCTGCCCTCCGCCCGGCCACCACGAGTGCGTGTTCCGCCATCGCGCGTCATCGCACAGGCGCATGTCTTCCTGCCTCCGACACCGCGGTGGGCGTCCCGGACCCACAATGCGGGTGGTGCCGGGGATGCCCCAACGGAGCTCTCGTGATGTCTGATACCGATCACGTGCCCGTGCCCGTGCCGACTGCCCGCGCGGAGGGCCGCCTGCCGCGCGATGATGCGGCCACCCGGGCCAGCGGCCTGCGCAGGGTGATCGCGGACCTCGTCACCTTCCATGCCCGCCCTATGCCTCCGCTGGCCTGGCCCCGCTGGCTGCGCTGGCTTCCCCACACCGCCGTGTTCCTGGCAGCCGCGTTGACCGCTGCCGCCACGGAGACGACCACCCCTGCCCTGCCATACGCGCACGCTGCCACACTCGTGGTCGCACTCCGCTGGCCGGCTCCCGCCTGGTGGCTGTCCATGGCAGCGCTCACCGCCGTCACGCTGGAGTATTCGCCCGCCCCCAACAGCCAGCTCTATGTGTGGATGGTCCACGCCGGCATCCTGTTCCTTCTCACGCTCCGGGTGCGGCTGTTCTCCGCGATCGCCGCGACGCTGCTCAGCGTCCTGCTGGCTGTCGTGCTGAAGCTGTCCGGGCATACCACTGACTCGTGGAACGTGATCATCGGCGCCGTCCTCCTGTTCGCACTCGCCGTCCTCATCGGCGCGGTGGCCCGTGGCCGCCGCCTGGATCATGCTCGCCTGACCGAGCAGATCGCCGCCACCGCCCAGGAACGGGCGCAACGCACCATCCTCGAAGAGCGCGCCCGGATCGCCCGCGAGCTCCACGACGTCGTCGCCCACCACATGTCGCTGATCTCCATCCAGGCCGACGCCGCGCCCTACCGTGTGCCGGACCCCCCACCAGTGCTGGTCACCGAGCTGGCCTCGATCCGGGCCACCGCGCTGGAAGGGCTGGCCGAACTGAGAACCCTCCTCGGCCTGCTGCGGACGGACAACGACGACACCACCTTGGACACCACCCCCCAGCCCTCGCTCGCACAACTCGATGCCCTCCTCGTCAGCGTGCGCGCTGCCGGGCTGCCCGCCACCCTCCGTGTCGAGGGCACGGTCCGCCCGCTGTCGCCGGGGGTGGAGCTGTCGGCCTACCGCATCGTTCAGGAAGCCCTCAGCAACGTCCTGCGCCATGCTCCCGGAGCACAGACAGGCGTGGCACTCACCTACACTCGCGACGCACTGCACCTGCGGGTCCTCAATGCCCTCGCCGAAGTCCCGGCGAGACCTTCGCCCGGCTCCGGGCACGGACTCACCGGGATGCGGGAGCGCACCACGATGCTCGGCGGTGAGCTGGTCGCCGGCCCCACCCCTGCGGGAGGCTACGAGGTCGCCGCTACCC
>NZ_RPRY01000547.1 GCF_003949795.1 Streptomyces sp. WAC06614 | reverse complement strand
GGCGGGGGCTGGGTGGCCGATCGGCTGTCCTCGCTGTCGTACACCATCGCCGCGGGCACCTCGCAGATCCAGCAGAACATCGTCGCCGAGCGGATCCTCGGCCTCCCGAAGGGCGGGTGAGGGCTGCCGTGGACTTCCAGCCGACCGAGGACCAGCGGGCCCTGCGGGCGGGCGTGCGCGAGCTGCTGGCCGCCCGCTTCGGCCGCGAGGCGCTGCGCGCGGCCGTGGCGGCCGCCGAGGGCGGTGCGCCGGTGGTGGACCGGGGGCTGTGGCGGGAGCTCGGCGACGCCGGGTTCTTCGCGCTCCGGCTGCCGGAGGAGGCGGGCGGGGTCGGGCTGGGCCTGCCGGAGGCGGTCCTCGTCTTCGAGGAGGCCGGCCGGGCCCTGCTGCCGGGGCCGCTGGTGGCGACCTGGCTGGCCGCCGGGACCGTGCCGGGGGCGGCGGAGGGCCGCACGCTGGTCACCGCGTACGACCTCGGGAACGGCCTGCTGAGCTACCCGGCCGAGGCGGACACCGTCCTCGGCGGGCCCGGGCGCGGGCCCGGCCCGGCCGCGGCGGCGGCCGGGCCGGGCGTCGGGGCCGTGGCCGTGGCGTCGGTGGACCCGCTCACTCCGCTCGGTCGGGCGGACGGGGCGGACGGGGCGGGTGGAGGAGGGCTGCCGGCCGGGTACCGGGGCGAGGGGGTGCTGCTGACCGCCGCGCTCCAGGTGGGCAGCGCCCTGCGGACCACCGAGCTGGCGGTGGAGCACGCCGGCCGGCGGGAGCAGTTCGGCCGGCCCATCGGCTCCTTCCAGGCGGTCAAGCACCTGTGCGCGCAGATGCTGGTCCGCGCCGAACTGGCCCGTACGGCGCTCTACGCGGCGGCGGTCACCGGCGACGCGGCGGAGACGGCGGGGGCCAAGCTGCTGGCCGACGAGGCCGCCGTACGCAACGCCCGGGACTGCCTCCAGGTGCACGGGGGTATGGGGTTCACCTGGGAGGCCGATGTCCACCTGCACCTCAAGCGGGCCTGGCTACGGGCCGAGCAGTGGCTGACGGCGGCGCAGGCGGAGGAGGCCCTCGCGGCCGCCCTCGGACGGGAGGCGGAGGCCTCCGCGGAGGCATGGGCGCTGGAGTGACGGCTGGGACGGGAGGGGACACAAGTCCGATGACGGAGAGTTGATATCGCTTCGTGTCCTTCGCCCCGACTCGTTACGCAGGGGAGTCACGGACACGCTCCGGTACGCTCCCCCGGTGCGAGTGGTTCAGCGTCGAGGGCGTCGCACAGTATGCACCACGCCTACTCCTTCGCGCTGGAATATGCCCGAAGCGCTTGTTCTGGTGACTGTATGTCAACCATGCTGCTCCACAAGGGGGTCACGGACCGTGATCCTCATCTGTCGCGAGGCGAAGTGTCCGCCGGTTCGGATGGTGTGAGCGGTGCAGGTGCTTCAGGTTCAGCTGGAGGTAGGGCCCGATCCCGCGGAGGTCGGCCGGGCCCGCCGATGGGCGCGTTCCCGGCTGGCGGGATCGGGCATAGGGGACGACGAGCCGCTCGCCGAGACGCTCGTCCTGCTGATCTCGGAGCTCGTCACCAACGCCGTGGTGCACACGGGCTGTCCGGCGGTCCTGCGCATGCTCCTCGGCGGCCCGGGCGTCCGGGTCGAGGTGGCCGACGCCAGCGACCGACCGCCCGCCCCCCGGCACGCCTCCGGTGAGGACACCGGCGGGCGCGGCCTGGAGCTGGTGGTCGGCCTCGCCGACCGCTGGGGCTGGCAGCGCGAGGGCGCCGGCAAGCGGATCTGGTGCGAGATCGACCGGGCCCGCAAGGACTGCGCGCAGCTCGCCGAGAAATCCGGCCCGGCCAGGGAACCGCACGTGTACCTCTAACGAGGTGTTGACGGACCGTCATGCGTTGATCACCCTGGAGTGGACGATTCGTCGCGAGGGGACGCCAAGGGTCGACCTTGACGAGTGCGGGTCGTGGGGTGGCGGCTGCCGTGCCGCGCTCGGGGCGCGCACGACCGCGCCGCCACCCACAGAACCCGGCGGGTTACACCTCCGCCGCGCAGATCACGTCGAAGGGACGGCCGACGGACAGGGTCAGCTGCATCGGCTCGGTGGTGCCGGAGGGGCACTGGTCCTTGGACTTGACCAGGTCCAGCACCTTGTACGCGTTCTTCCCGGCGGAGGCGCACGGCACCTCCTTCGCCTGGTCGGTGACGCAGTCGCCCTTCACCAGCTGGCCGCCGCCGGCCCCCGCGTCACCGGGGTGGTCGCCGGACAGGTTCCGGCCGCACACGGTGTTGGTGGGGATCCCGCCCGTCTTCGACGAGCCGTAGGAGATGCTCACCTTGATCATCAGGTCCGTGCCGGCCGGGCACTGGATCGAACCGGGCAGGATGCCGGCCTCCTTGATCTCCAGGGCCTTGAAGGTGGCCCCGGAGTCGGAGCACTTGAAGGCCTTGTACCCGTCCGGCTTGTTGTCGGGGTCGGGTCCGCCGCAGTCGCCGACCTGCCAGGAGCTGGAGGTGTTCTTCGACGGGGAGGCGGAGGCGGACGGGGACTTGCCCGACGTGGTGGAGTCCTTGTCACCGAACACCTTGGACGCCGCGTAGCCGCCGCCGAGCACCAGCGCGAGCACGACGAGCGTCGGCAGGCAGCCGCCGGAACGCCGGGGCCGGGCCGGCGGCTGCCTGCCGACGCTCGTCGTGCTCGCGCTGGTGC
>NZ_RPRY01000546.1 GCF_003949795.1 Streptomyces sp. WAC06614 | reverse complement strand
CCCCGGCACCCCTGGCGCCCCACTGGAGCAGCACTCCGCTCACCGACTCCCTGGTGCGCGGGGCGATCGAGCTGGAGCGCACCCCGCGCGGACTGCTGCCGCACCGGCTGCCCGCCCGGGCCCGGGCGCAGTGCCGGGACGGACAGCTCGCGATGGCCGAGGCCCAGCCCTCCGGCGTACGGCTCGCGTTCCGCACCGCGGCCACCGCCGTCGAACTCGACACCGTCCCCACCAAGCGCGACTACGTGGGCGCGCCGCGCCGCCCGGACGGCGTCTACGACCTGCTGGTCGACGGCCGGCTCACCGCGCAGGGCCGCGCGGACGGCGGGGACACCCTGGTCATCGACATGGCGGACTGGAGCACCGAACTCCGTCCCGGACCGCCGGCCACCGTCCGCTTCACCGGACTGCCCGCCGGACCGAAGGACGTCGAGATCTGGCTGCCGCACGACGAGACCACCGAACTCGTCGCGCTGCGCACCGACGCCCCCGTGCAGCCGCTGCCCGCCCACGGCCGCCCCGTCTGGCTGCACCACGGCAGTTCGATCAGCCACGGCTCCGACGCCGGGAGCCCGAGCACCACCTGGCCCGCCGTGGCCGCCGCGCTCGGCGGCGCGGACCTGCTCAACCTCGGGTTCAGCGGCAGCGCGCTGCTCGACCCCTTCACCGCGCGTACCTTGCGCGACACCCCGGCCGACCTGATCAGCGTCAAGCTCGGGATCAACGTCGTCAACCTCGACCTGATGAGGCTGCGGGCCTTCGGCCCGGCCGTCCACGGCTTCCTCGACACCATCCGCGACGGCCACCCCACCACGCCCCTGCTCGTGGTCTCGCCGATCGCGTGCCCCGTGCACGAGGACACCCCAGGCCCCTGCGTGGTCGACCCGGACTCCCTCGCCACCGGGCGCCTGCGGTTCCGGGCCACGGGCGACCCGCGGGAGGTCGCCGCCGGGAAGCTGACGCTCCGGGTCGTCCGCGACGAGCTGGCCCGTATCGTCCGCGAGCGTGCCGCCGAGGACCCCCACCTGCACCACCTCGACGGCCGGACGCTCTACGGCCCGCAGGACGAGGAGACGTTCCCCCTGCCCGACGACCTCCACCCGGACGCCGCCACCCACCGCCTCATCGGCGAACGCTTCGCACGCCACGCCTTCACCGCCGGCGGGCCGTTCGCATGACCCGCGGCGCGGCCGGCCCGTCCCGGCCGGTCCGCGCCGCCGGGAGCGTGTGTCCGTTCCCGCACGCCCGGCGCACGCTACCGGCCGGCCCGTGCGGACGGCCGTCGGCCGCGCCAGCACGGGCCGGCCGCGTCCAAAACGATGATCACTCTATTCCCGCTAAGGGATGGCAGGCGTAGGTACGCGGATCTTCGCGTGCTTATGCTTCACCCGCTATGACGGAAAGTCAGACACCCCGCGCCTTATGCGCATCAGCCGACGTGGTCGTCCTCGGCGCCGGTCCGACCGGGCTCGTGCTCGCCAACCTGCTGCTCGCCGCAGGCATCGACTGCGTCGTCCTGGAACGCGCCTCCCGCTCCCGCCTGCGGACCCGGGCCCGCGCCGGGTTCCTCGCCCCGAACACCGTACGGATCCTGGACCGCCACGGCCTCTCCGACGGCCTGCACCGGCACGGCAGCCGGCACGGAACGTGCGAGTTCCGCACCCCGGAGGGCCGGTTCCGGATCGACTACGGCGCCCTCGGGCCGGGCGAACAGCACCACGTCTACCCGCAGCAGAACCTCGTCACGGACCTCCTGGAGCACTACCTCGACCGCGGCGGACGCATCCGCTTCGACACCGAGGCCCTCACCGTGCTCGACGCCGACGGCAGCCGGCCGACCGTCACCACGCGCGAGCCCGACGGCCGGCCCGCCCGGTGGACCGCCCGCTACGTCGCCGGGTGCGACGGACGGTACGGAGCCGCCCGCCGCTCCCTCCCCGCGGACGCCGTCCGCCACCACCACGACCACGGCGTGACCTGGCTCGGCCTGCTCGCCCAGGCCCCGCCGAGCCTCGACGCCGTCGGGTACGCCGTCCACGACCGCGGCTTCGCCGGGCACATGGCCCGTACCGCGGACGTCACCCGCTACTACCTCCAGTGGCGGCGGGGCGTGGCCGCCGACGCCTGGCCCGAGCAGCGGATCTGGGACGAGCTCGACCTCCGGATGGGGGCCGCGGAGCACGGGCCGCTGCGGCGGGGCGCGTTCCTGGAACGCGGGCTCTTCGACCTGACCTGCGACGTGGTCGAACCCCTGCGCCACGGCTCGCTCCTCCTCGCGGGCGACGCCGCGAGCCTGCTCCCGCCGGCCGCCGCGAAGGGCGCCAACCTCGCGGTGCTGGAGGCCGAGATCCTCGCCGGAGCCCTCACCGACGCCCTCACCCGGGGCGACACCGCGGGGCTCGACGGCTACTCGGACCGCTGCCTGACGCACATCTGGCGGGCGCAGGAGTTCACCGGGTGGATGACCCGGCTGCTGCACGCGACGCCCGAGCCGGCCGACGGTGCCGGATCGTTCTTCCACGCCGGCCTCCAGCGCTCCCGGATCGCCTCGCTGCGGACCTCGCGCATCCAGCAGGAGTGGTTCGCCGAGCACTACCTCGTCGTGTGACCGCCACCGCCACCGCCACCTTCACCGCCGCCGTCCCCGGCCCCGTCCGGCACCCGCACCCGCATCCCTGATCCGGCGCTTCCCGGCCCCCACTCCGCGCCGTCCGGCAC
>NZ_RPRY01000545.1 GCF_003949795.1 Streptomyces sp. WAC06614 | reverse complement strand
GGGGGAGGGCCTGGGGACCCGACGGGGTGGTGGACCGGGCCGTGTCGTCGGGCGACACGGCCGGTACCAGGCCGTGGGCGGGGCCGCCGGGACCGGTGGGCGGTACGCCCTGACCAGGGGTGCCGTTCACGGGAGCGGTCCGGCCGGGCAGGCCGGCCGGGGCGCCCGCGGGCGGGAGTTCGTGGGCCGGGCCCAGGGCGCGGCGGCGCCCGGCCGGGGCCGGCCGGTCCGCCGTGGCCGGGGGCAGGGCGGGCATGCCCTGGGCGGCCGGGGCCGGACGGTCGTCGCCGGCTCGCCCGCGCCGCCGCCCGGTGCCCAGCCCGGCCGGGTCGACCGGGGCCGTGGCGAGGCCGGGCGCGGCCTCGTCACCCGTACCGGCGCGGCGCCGCCCGGACGGCAGCGCCAGCGCGCCGCCGCCGGCCTCGGCGGGCCGGACCTCGTCCTCCAGGAACGCGTCCACACCGCGCCGCGCCCGCCGCCGTCCGGTCCCGCGTTCCGCGGCGGCCGACTCACCGGCGGCACCGGCTCCGGCGCCCCCGGCCGCCTCGGCGGCCGACGCCGGCTCCGGAGCCGGCGGCTCCGGCAGCGTCACGGTCCCGGCGCCGGACCCGAGCGGCAGCTCCAGCACGTACGCCCCGCCGGGTGCCCCCGGCACGTCGACGGTCTGCAGCACCCCGCCGTGCGCCCGGACGATCCCCCGTACGACCGGCTCGTGCACCGGGTTCCCGCCGTCGTAGGGGCCGCGCACCTCGATCCGTACGACGTCGCCGCGCTGGGCGGCGGCGACCACCACGGTGGAGTCCATGTAGCCGCTGCCCTGCGGGGTCTTGCCGGTGGCGTCCACGCCGGTGACGTCGGCGATCAGGTGCGCCAGCGCGGTGGCGATGCGCTCGGCGTCCACCTCGGCCTCGATGGTCGGCGCGTGCACGGCGAACTGGACCCGCCCGGGCCCGATCAGCTCCACCGCACCGTCGACGCCGGCCGCGACGACCCCGTCGATCAGCACCTTCTTCTTGGCCAGCTTCTCGGCGCCGGCGTCCAGCTGCTGGAAGCCGAGCACGTTGTCGACCAGCGTGGTCATCCGCGAGTAACCGGCGGCCAGGTGGTGCAGCAGCTGGTTGGCCTCCGGCCAGAGCTGGCCCGCGTCGTCGGCGGCCAGGGTCGCCAGTTCCCCGCGCAGCTCCTCCAGCGGCCCGCGCAGGGCGTCGCCGAGGACGGCCAGCAGCTGGGCGTGGCGCGCGGCCAGGGCGTCGTAGGGGCGCCGGTCGGTGAAGGTCATCACGGCGCCGACGAGCTGGTCCCCGTCCCGCACCGGCGAGGTGGTGAGGTCGACGGAGACGGGCTGCCCGGCCTTGTTCCACAGCACCTGCCCGCGCACCCGGTGCTTGCGCCCGCTGCGCAGGGTGTCCGCGAGGGGGGACTCCTCGAACGGGAACGGCGAGCCGTCGGCCCGGGAGTGCTGGACGAGCCCGTGCAGCTCGCGGTTGCCGAGGTCCGTGGCCCGGTAGCCGAGGATCTGCGCGGCGGCCGGGTTCACCAGGACCACCCGGCCCTCGGTGTCGGTGCCCACGACGCCCTCGGCCGCGGCCCGCAGGATCATCTCGGTCTGCCGCTGCGAACGCGCGAGCTCGGCCTCGGTGTCCACGGTGCCGGTGAGGTCCCGTACGACGATCATGAGGAGCTCGTCGCCGGTGAAGCCGGGGTGGGGGTCGCGGTAGGCGTCGCGGCCGTCGAGGTTGGCGCTGGTGATCTCGACCGGGAACTCGGAGCCGTCGGTGCGCCGGGCGATCATCCGGGTCGGCTTGCGCCGGTCGGTCTCGTCGTCGCCGGGGCGGCGCATCGAGCCGGGGATCAGCTTGGAGTCGAACTGCGGCAGCAGGTCCAGCACGCCCCGTCCGACGAGGCCCGTGCCGGGGCTCTCCATGGCTTCGAGGGCGATCGAATTGGCGTTGACGACCGTGCCGTTGGCGTTGACGAGCAGCAGCGCGTCGGGCAGCGCGTCGAGTATTGCTGCGAGGCGAGCAGCGCCTCGGGATGGCCTGCTGCTCACGACGAGCGTCCTCCCCTGACCACGACTACCGGCAAGTCACGGGAGGAGTCTAAGGCCACCTCCCCGGCCCGGAACCTCGGACGGCGGGGCCTGCCCCGGCATGTTCCGCCGGCCGACCCGATCCTGCCAGGTCAGGAGGGGCGGCCCGGAAGCAGCGGTTCCAAATCATTCCATCGCTTGATCTCACAACCATTGCGGCGCTGAAACCTTGCGTCCACCTGTCGTCCCCGCCAGTTCCCGGTGACGTGGGCGGTGGCCGGTCCGCCGTCCACGTACGAGCAGATCCGGTCCTTGGGGACGGGGGCGAAGGGGTCCTTGCCCGCCCGGTCGAGCCGGTCGAGCCGCTCGCAGGCCCGCTCCTTCTTGGGGTGCGTACCGCCGGGCGGGTCGCACTCCAGGAGGTATTCGCCGTCGGCGAGCGGGTTGCCGGTGCCGGCGACGGAGACGGTGAGCCGGTCGGGCGGGGAGAGCAGTGCGCCGAGCGGCAGCGGGGGGAGCGGGCCGGCGACGGCGGCGGCCAGGGCGGAGGTGACGGCGAGGGCGGCGAGACGCATCAGGATCACTCCGGGTGGGTCGTCGGATCGTCGGGTCGTCGTGGTGTCGGTGCGTCGTGGCGGCGCCGGTCGGTGCCCCGGGAACCGCCCCGGGAGACGTCCGGCCCCCTGCCCAACGA
>NZ_RPRY01000544.1 GCF_003949795.1 Streptomyces sp. WAC06614 | reverse complement strand
GTGGCAGCCATGGGGCGCCAGGGAAGTGGGGCGGGGGGAGCCGCGAGCGGGGCGAAGCGGCCGCGGCGGACGCGGCGGGCCGTGCTGTTCGGTGGGCTCGGGCTGTTCACGGTGGCGGCCGTGGTCGGCCGGGACGAGCTGGCCCGGACGTGGTGGCTGCTGCCGGGGGTGTCCGTGCCGCGCAAGGAGGGTGAGCTGGACCACGCGGGCGCGAGCTGGACGGCGGCCTCCCCGGCGAACTGGCGGATGGCCGACCGCCCGCACGACTACCGGGTGGACCGGATCGTGGTCCATGTCACCCAGGGCGGCTTCCAGTCCTCGGTGGAGGCCTTCCGCGACCCGTGGCACCGGGCCTCGGCGCACTACATCGTGCGCCAGGACGGCCACATAGAGCAGATGGTGCGCGAGCTCGACGTGGCCTTCCACGCGGCGAACCGGAAGATGAACGAGCGCAGCATCGGCATCGAGCACGTCGGCTACGTCGAGCGCCCGCAGGACTTCACGGACGCGATGTACGCGGCCTCGGCGCGGCTGGCCGCCGACATCTGCCGCCGCCACCGCATACCCGTGGACCGTACGCACCTGCTGGGGCACTCGGAGGTGCCGGGCGCCGACCACACCGATCCGGGGCCGCACTGGGACTGGGACCGGTATCTGCGCCTGGTGCGCGAGGTGCTGGCCGCGCCGCCGGCGGCCGCCGGCGCTGCGGCGGCCGCTCCCCCGGCCTAGGCTGATCGTGTGCTCCGCGGTGGGCGCGCGGGAGGTGGGCGATGACCGGGTTCGCAGCGGTGGCGGTAGGCGTCGGGGCGCTCCTGGTGGGCTTCGCGGCCCCGTACGGCAACGGCATCGAGGACGCGAGCGCCCGGGAGATCATCGACCGGGGGCGGCAGGAGCTGCACGACGCCCGGTCGGTGCACATGGTCGCCAAGGTGGCCGACCCCGCCGGGACCACCACCTTGGACCTCCGGTTCGACGTGGAGGGCAACTGCACCGGCAGCGTGGCCCTGCCGCGGGACGCGGGCCGGGCGGACATCGTCAAGCGGGGCGAGGAGGTCTGGCTGAAGCCGGACGACGCGTTCTTGAGGTCGCAGGCACCCGGCGGCAGCGGGGACGACGCGGTCGCGCTGATCGACGGCCGCTGGATCCACGGCAGCGCCGGGAACGCCGTGCTGCGCGAGTTCCGGGACCTGTGCGACCTGTCGGCCTTCCAGCGCACCTACGCCTCGCGGCCGGCCGGTGGGGAGCGCGTGGCCAAGGGCCGGCCGGCCGAGGTGGCGGGCACGCCGGCGATCACCGCGACCAGTGCGTCCGGGGCCGACCGGAGCACGTACTACGTCGCCACGGAGGGCGAGCCGCGGCTGCTGCGGGTCGAGGGCACGCAGGACGGTCAGCGGGGCAGCGCCGACTTCTCCGACTACGACGTGCCGGTGCCGGCCGCCACCCCGGCGGCGTCGGAGTCGGTGGACCTGTCCACCCTCCGGTAGCGGCGGGCCGACGGCGGCGCCCCGGGGCTCCCGCCGCGGGCCTCAGACCAGGCCCGCCGTACGGGCCCGGGCCACGGCCGGCCCGATCGCGGTGGCCAGGGCGGCGACGTCCTCCTTGGTGGAGGTGTGGCCGAGGGAGAAGCGGAGGGTGCCGCGGGCCAGGTCGGGGTCGGTGCCCGTGGCCAGGACGACATGGCTGGGCTGGGCCACGCCCGCGGTGCAGGCGGAGCCGGTGGAGCACTCGATGCCCTGGGCGTCCAGCAGCAGGAGCAGGGAGTCGCCCTCGCAACCGGGGAAGCTGAAGTGCGCGTTGGCCGGGAGGCGGTCCACCGGGTCGCCGCCCAGGACGGCGTCGGGGACGGCCGCCAGGACGGCGGTGATCAGCTCGTCGCGCAGTGCGCCGACCTCGCGGGCGAAGGCCTCGCGCCGCTCGGCGGCGAGGACGGCGGCCACGGCGAAGGCGGCGATCGCCGGCACGTCGAGGGTGCCGGAGCGGACGTGACGTTCCTGCCCGCCGCCGTGCAGGACGGGGACGGGGCTCTGGTCCCGGCCCAGGAGCAGGGCACCGATGCCGTAGGGGCCGCCGATCTTGTGGCCGCTGACGGTCATGGCGGCGAGGCCGGAGGCGGCGAAGTCCACGTCGAGCTGGCCCACGGCCTGGACCGCGTCGGAGTGCAGGGGGACGTCGAACTCGCGGGCCACGCGGGCGAGTTCGGGGATCGGCAGGATGGTGCCGATCTCGTTGTTGGCCCACATGACGGTCGCCAGCGCGACATCGTCCGGGTTGCGGGCGAGGGCTTCGCGGAAGGCGTCGGGGTGCACCCGGCCGTACCGGTCGACGGGGAGGTACTCGACCCGGGCGCCCTCGTGCTCGCCCAGCCAGTGGACGGCGTCGAGGACGGCGTGGTGCTCGACGGGGCTGGCCAGGATGCGGGTGCGGGCCGGGTCGGCGTCGCGGCGGGCCCAGTACAGGCCCTTGACGGCGAGGTTGTCGGCCTCGGTGCCGCCGGCGGTGAACACCACCTCGCTCGGCCGGGCCCCGAGCGCCTCGGCGAAGGCCTCGCGGGCCTCCTCGACGGTACGGCGGGCACGGCGGCCGGCTGCGTGGAGGGAGGACGCGTTCCCCGCGACGGCGAACTGCGCGGTCATCGCCGCAGCGGCCTCCGGGAGCATCGGGGTGGTGGCGGCGTGGTCGAGGTAGGCCATGGTGCCCCCGATTCTAGGGGTCCCCCCTCCCCCGGTCTGC
>NZ_RPRY01000543.1 GCF_003949795.1 Streptomyces sp. WAC06614 | reverse complement strand
CCACCCTCTGCCTCGTCCTCGCCGGCAAGGTGCCCACCCTGCTGCCCGAGCAACCCGCCGACCGGTCGGCGGGTTGCTCGGGCAGCAGGGTGGGCACCTTGCCGGCGAGGACGAGGCAGAGGGTGGCGCCGAGGCTGTAGTAGTCGGCCGTCGGGGAGACGGGCGCGTCCCACAGGCGTTCGGGCGCGCTGAATCCGGGGGTCCCCACCGTCGTCGGGAGGGCCTCGTCGTCGTCCAGGACGGCGAGTTCGAGGTCGATGAGGCGCAGTTCGCCGTCGGGGCGGACCATGATGTTGCCGGGGGTGAAGTCCCTCAGGACGCAGCCTCGTGCGTGGGTGTCGGCGACGAGGTCGATCAGCCGGCCGGCCTGGGTGAGGGCGTCGGCGCGGTAGCGTTCGGCGCCGGCGTCGCGGAAGTGCTCGGCCACCCAGTTGCGCAGGGGGACGCCTGGTATCTCCTCCTGTGCGAGGAAGAGGTGTCCGCCGTCCTCGAACATCGCGAGGAGCTCGGGGGCCAGGCCGGTGCCGGCCAGTTTCTCCAGCGTCCGCGCCTCGGCGCGCAGCCAGTCGCGTACGTCGGCGCCCGAGGCGTCGGCCTCCACGTGCGGGCGGGCCTCCTTGATGACCACCGGTGCGCCCGTGGTGACGTCCGTGCCCCGGTAGACGCCGCCCTTGTTGGTGTGCCGGATCGCCTCCCGGACCGAGAAGCGGCCGCCGAGCAGGACCGGGCCCGCCGGCGCCTGCTGCTTCTGCGGCGGGAGCGGCACCGATGCGGGGAAGGGGCTGACCGCCCAGGACGGGGGTGCGTACTGGCCGGTGCGCACGTCCTCGACGGGGTTGCCGTCGGGGTCCTCGAAGTACCAGACCAGCAGTCCCTCGTCGGAGAGCCGCCGCCGGCCGACGAAGGCGCCGTAGCGGTAGTGGACCAGGCTGTTCACGGCGTAGGGCTGGTCGGAGAGGATACGCGGGCCGGCCAGCCCCGCCGTGGCGGTGTGCAGTTCCTGCGCCAGGCGGGCCGCGTCGGCGTCGGAGCGGGGGTAGACGGTGATGAACTTGCCCGAGCTGCCCCGGGGTGTGGCGCGGGAGTTGAGCGCGCTCACCTGGTCCAGGGACCGGGCGAACTTGAACGCCGACTCGTCCCGCAGCAGGACGTCCAGCGCCTTGGCGAGGACCACCGGCGCGGAGGCAGACGTGGCCGACACGTGCAGTTTCCAGCCCTGCTTGGGGAGGTTCGCGGACTGGAGGTTCGCGGATTGGAGGTTCGCGGATTGGAGGTTCGCGGACTCGGGCGTGAGGCGGCACCACATCTCGTCCGTGTCGGTGGTCCACCGCGTGCCCGTACCGGTGGAATCCATCCCCCGCCGGAGGAGTTCTTCGAGGTCGACTTCGGTTGCGTGGCTCGTCATGCCCGTCCCTCTCAACGGTGAGGACCGCTGGTTGGAATATGCCTTCGGTAAGAAGAAACGTACAACTGGGGGTCGGATCGCGTCACTTGATTCGGCGGGCGCACGGTGTTGCTGCAAGGCCGGATGGCGTCAACCGGCGCAGAAAGGAAGTGCGGGAATGGTGCGCGCGGTGGTATTGCTCCGGGCGCCCGTTCAGCGCTGAAACAGGTGGAACCGCAAGGGACTACAGGAATGGGAATCAGCCCGGGCCGCCGCCGCCCAGAATCCCGCGCGGCGCCTGCGTTCCAGCGAGGGACGACCGGGGGTGGGGAGGGCGATGCGGACCTGGGTGGAAATCTCCGAGTGTCCCGGTGACCAGGACCGTTCTTGGCTTCAGTGCCAGTCAGGCCTCGATTTCGATGGGGTTCCGGGTCCGTGCGGGCGGGTCGCGGTGCGGCTCGACCCGGTTCGCAGTGGACGGTATCAACGGCTCGCTTACGGCCCATAGCTTTGCCGCTGCGTGGGCTGCGACAGAAGGTTCGATTGCGCCATGTAGCCAACCAGCTGCGGAGCGCGATGTGGCGCCCTTTCATGATTCGCGATCACATATCTGAGCTGCATATACGCGTATTTGTTGAAGAATTAACGAATGGCGTGGGGGCGCCGAAGGCGACTCAATTCCTGCGCGTGGGGCGCTGAGAGAGTGCTCGGAAATCCGATGACTTGTGGGACTGGTGGTGCGGCAGCGGTGTGCAATGCCTCGGCTGCCTGCTGGGACCGCGCGGTGGGCGGGGCGGACGGCGTGAACGTCACGACCGCTGCGCCGCCGGCTGGCGTCTCCCTCCCCGCGCCCGGTCCCGGGCGTACCGAGCGGGGCGGGAGGGCAGGCAGTGACCGGCGGTGCGCCCCCGGCGCCCACAAGCCGCTGCTGGACGCGGTGGAGGCGCCGTTCGAGGGGCCGGATTTGAGGGTCTCCAGGAAGGCCATGAATCCCGTGATCACGGTGATCGAGTTCATCACGCTGGAGACCTGGCTGGTCTGGTTGTTGTCGGCGCCGATGCAGCCGCCCGCCGGGAACACCTGGAAGTGCAGGGTCGCGTGGTAGGAGCAGAGGAGTGTGAGGAAGAGCCACGCCGGTGTGAAGGCGACGGCGAGGAACAGCGCGAGCCGGTTGCGCACGTGCGCCGCGAGGACGAAGCGCAGGGCTGTCGAGAAGGCCGTGAGGTGTGCGCTCATCGTTGCCGCGCTCCGTTGAGCAGCACCATCCCTCGACCGGACGATCGGCCCGGGCGGTTGGCGAAAAGCCTTGTCTCGGACATGACCTCCGGGTGAGGGGGGTCGGGGCAGTGGGG
>NZ_RPRY01000542.1 GCF_003949795.1 Streptomyces sp. WAC06614 | reverse complement strand
CCGCCGGACCGTCCGCGGCTGGACCCCGCCGCCCGCCGGCGAGGTCCCGTCCGCCGAGGACTCCGTGGTCCTGGACGAGGCCCACCGCGAGGTGCTGGCCGCGCTCGGCCGGCTCACCCCGCGCCGCGGCTGATGCCGAGGGTGGTGGCGATCTCCGCCTCGCTGAGGTCCGCCCAGTAGCGCAGCACTCCGCGCCCCCGTCCGCCGCGGGCACGAACCCGCCGGCGACGGGCGGTCCGTCCTCCAGCGCCGCGCCCTCCCGATGAATCGGCCGCCTGGTCTACCGTGAGGGGGCGCCGAGGCGCCAACGGTCCTGCAGACATGGGGGGTTCGATGGATCCGGAGATCGCGGCACTGGCTACCACGGCGGGGAGCACCCTGGTCGGCCTGATGACCACCGAAGCCTGGCAGAGCGCCCGCCAGGGCGTCGTGGCGCTCTGGCGCCGCGCCGTTCCCGAGCGGGCCGACGGCGTCGACAGTTCCCTGGAGGCCGCCCAGGAGGACCTCGTCGCCGCCCGGGGGACCGGCGACGAGGAGACCGTGGCCGAACTGACCGCCGACTGGCAGGGCCGCTTCCGCCGCCTCCTCGTGGCCCGTCCCGACCTTGCTGCCGAGCTGCGCGCCCTGCTCTCCCTCCCCGAGCCGGGCGCCGCCGCACCGGTCACGACCACGCTCACCCAGACGGCCAGGGCCCGGGGCAACGCCCGTGTCTATCAGGCCGGCGGGAACCTGACCGTTCGCGAGGACGGGGGTCGGGGCCCCGAGCAGCAGTAAGGGTCCGTACGGCCGACAGCCCGCCGGGCCGGGATCCCCCCGTGGGCTGGGATCACCCCCGGCCGTGGTTCACCCCCGGGCCGTGGTTCACCCCCGGGCCGTGGTTCACCCCCGGGCCGGGGATCACCCCTGGGCCGCTGCCGGCCGGTGGGCGTTCTCCAGGGCCTGGACCAGCGGTTCGAGCTCCGGGTCGGTGGCCGCGGCGCTCAGGGCCTCGCGCAGGGCGTGGTCGTTCGTGGGGCGGGCGGCCGCGAGGAGGTCCAGCCCGGCCTCGCTGACGTTCGTGTAGATGCCGCGCCGGTCCGTGTCGCAGATGTAGCGGCTGAGCAGCCCGCGGTCCTCCAGGCGCGTGACCAACCGGGTCGTCGCGCTCTGGCTGAGTACCACCGCGTCGGCCACCTGCTTCATCTGCAGGTGCCCGCCGGGCCCCTCGTGCTGGCGGCTGAGGACGTCCAACAGGGAGTACTCGCGCACGCTCAGGTCGTGCGCCGACTGCAGCGCCCGTTCGATGTGGGCCTCGATCCGGCTGTGCAGGAGCGAGAGGGCGCACCAGCCCTGGGCCAGGCCCGTGAGCGCGCTGTCGGTGGCCGTCATCGGCTCTCCTCCTTCTCCTCGTGACCTCTGCGTCACTCCCAGGATACGTCACATCCGCAATAGTCGGCGCTTGCAATTAATGCGCGTCTGCAATTATTGTGGACGCTTGTAAGCTGCTCCAGCAATCGTCCCTCGAAGGGCATTCCCCCCATGCCACTCGCACTCCTCGCCCTCGCCATCGGTGCCTTCGGCATCGGCACCACCGAATTCGTGATCATGGGCCTGCTGCCCGAGGTCGCCGCCGACTACGGCGTCTCCATCCCCACGGCCGGCTACCTGGTCACGGGCTACGCCCTGGGCGTCGTCCTCGGCGCGCCGGTCATGACCGTCCTCGGCACGCGCATCTCGCGCAAGCGGATGCTGATGCTGCTGATGGGGCTGTTCATCGCCGGGAACCTGCTCTCGGCCCTCGCCCCCGCCTTCGGCATGATGCTGGCCGGCCGGGTGGTCGCCTCGCTCGCCCACGGCGCGTTCTTCGGGATCGGCGCGGTGGTCGCCGCGGAGCTCGTGGCACCCGAGAAGCGGGCCGGCGCCATCGCCACCATGTTCACGGGCCTGACCGTCGCCAACGTGGTCGGCGTCCCGCTGGGCACCTTCGTGGGCCAGAGCCTCGGCTGGCGCATCACGTTCCTGGTCGTCGCCGGCCTCGGCGTCCTGGGCCTGCTGGGCATAGCCCGCCTGGTGCCGGAGCTGCCGCGGCAGGAGGGCGTACGGGTACGGCACGAGCTGGCCGCGTTCAAGAACGTCCAGGTGCTGCTGGCCATGGGCATGACGGTGCTCGGCTTCGGCGGGGTCTTCGCCGCCATCACGTACATCACGCCGATGATGACCGAGGTCGCCGGCTTCGCCGGCTCCTCCGTGACCTGGCTGCTGGTCCTGCTCGGCCTCGGCATGGTCGCGGGGAACCTGGTCGGCGGCCGCTTCGCCGACCGCGCGCTGATGCCCATGCTGTACGTGTCCCTGGGCGCGCTGGCCGTGGTCCTCGCCCTGTTCACGCTGACGGCCCACCACCGGATCGCCGCCGCGCTGACCCTGCTGCTGATCGGAGCCCTGGGCTTCGCCACCGTGCCCCCGCTCCAGAAGCGCGTCCTAGACCAGGCCTCGGGCGCCCCCACCCTGGCCTCGGCCGTCAACATCGGCGCCTTCAACCTCGGCAACGCCCTCGCGGCCTGGCTCGGCGGCCTCGTCATCGCCGCCGGCCTGGGCTGGACCGCCCCCAACTGGGTCGGCGCGGCCCTGGCGGCCTCCGCCCTGCTGCTCGCCCTGCTCTCCGGAGCCCTGGAACGCCGAACCGAAGCCCGGCCCAGCCGAGTGGTGGCAGCCACCACTCGGCTGGGCCGGGCTTCGGTTCGGCGTTCCAGGGCTCCGG
>NZ_RPRY01000541.1 GCF_003949795.1 Streptomyces sp. WAC06614 | reverse complement strand
GGATCGGAGGGGGCAGAGGGGGCGGGCGGACCCGCGGCCCGCCGCCTCAGCGTTCGTCCAGCTCCACCGTCGGCGCGTGGTCGTGCCAGGTGCAGAACACCGAGGACTCGCGGCCGTCGCGGCTGAAGGTGACCCGGATCCAGTAGGGCTGCTTCCAGACCTGCATCCGCCAGCCGCCCGCCGGGGTCGCCGTGACCAGTTCGGCCGAGCTGTCTCCCAAGGAGAAGACCACCCGGCCGCCGGAGACGCTGTACCCCTTCACCTCGCCCGCGTCGCCGCCCGGCTGCGCGTCCGCGGACCGGCCGGCGGAAGGCTTCGGCGCCGGGCGCGACGCGGCCGACGAGGGAGCGGCCGCCGCGGAGCCGGCCGGCCCCGGCGAGGCGGAGGAGGACGGGGAGGGCGAGGGCGACGGCGCCGGCGGGACGCCGTCCGCCGCGTCGCCGCTCGTCGAGGAGGACAGCGGCCGGGCGGTGAGCGGAACCGCCAGCGGGCGGTCGTAGGCCGTGCCGGACATCACCGTGCGCACGCCCCACCACGACAGCGTCACCGCCGCCCCGGTCGCCAGCAGCCACGCGAACGCGTGGACGAGTCCTCTGTGCATCAGCGCCCATACTGCACCACCCGTCACGGAGGCGGCCCGGCCCCTCCCGGAGTCCCCCGGATGGCCTAGGGTGCGGGCCATGGCAAGTGTGCTCGTGGTCGAGGACGACCAGTTCGTACGTTCCGCCCTCATCCGGCACCTGACCGACGCCTCCCACACGGTGCGGAGCGTCGGTACGGCCCTGGAGGCGCTGCGCGAGGTCGCCCACCACCGGTTCGACGTGGTGATCCTGGACCTCGGACTGCCCGATCTGGACGGGTCCGAGGCGCTGAAGATGCTGCGCGGGATCACCGACGTACCGGTGATCATCGCGACCGCCCGCGACGACGAGACCGAGATCGTCCGGCTGCTCAACGCCGGCGCCGACGACTACCTGACCAAACCTTTCTCCGTGGAGCACCTCTCCGCCCGGATGGCCGCCGTCCTGCGGCGCTCCCGGGCCGCCGCCGGGGCCGAACCGCCCTCGCGCGTGCTGCGGGTCGGCGGCCTCGCCATCGACCCGCTGCGCCGGCTGGCCGAGCTGGACGGGGCGGTACTGGACCTGACGCGGCGGGAGTTCGACCTGCTGGCGTTCCTGGCGGGGCGGCCCGGCGTGGTCGTGGCCCGCCGGGAGCTGCTGGCCGAGGTCTGGCAGCAGTCGTACGGCGACGACCAGACCATCGACGTCCATCTGTCCTGGCTGCGCCGCAAACTGGGCGAGACCGCCGCCAACCCCCGCTATCTGCACACCTTGCGGGGCGTCGGGGTGAAGCTGGAGCCGCCCGCGTGAGATGGGCCCTCGTCAAGGTGTGCCTCGCGGTCACCGCCATGGTGGTCGTGGCCTTCGCCGTTCCGCTCGGCCTGGTGGTGCAGGAGATGGCCAGCGACCGGGCCTTCTCCAACGCCGAGCGGCAGGCCGCCACGATCGGGCCCACCCTGTCCATCACCACCGACCCCCAGCAGCTGCGCCGGGCCGTGGAGTCCACGCAGATGGGCGCGGCGGACCGGATGGCCGTGCACGTGCCGGGCGTCGGCGGCCGGGCCCCGGTGACCATCGGGCGGGGCCGGGCCGCGGCCGGTGACGTGGAGCGGACCCGGGAGTACGGCCGCGCCACCACGTCCTCGGTCGCGGGCGGCGGTTCGGCGCTGCTGCAACCCACCGCGATCGGCTCCGGGGACATCGCCGTGGTCGAGATCTTCGTGCCGGAGAGCGAGGTCAGCAACGGTGTCGCCACCGCCTGGCTGATCCTCGCCGGCGTCGGACTGGCCCTGGTGGTCGGCTCGGTGGCGGTCGCCGACCGGTTGGGCGCCCGGCTGGTGCGGCCCGCCGAACGGCTCGCCGACGCCGCCCACCAGCTCGGCGAGGGGCGGCTGGGGGCGCGGGTCCCCGAGGGCGGCCCCAAGGAACTGAGGTCGGCGGCGGTGGCGTTCAACGCCATGGCCGACCAGGTCGTCGAACTCCTCGCCAACGAGCGGGAACTGGCCGCCGACCTCTCGCACCGGCTGCGCACGCCGCTGACGGTGCTCCGGCTCAACGCGGCCTCGCTCGGCGACGGTCCGGCCGCCGAGCAGACCCGGGCGGCGGTGGAGCAGCTGGAGCGGGAGGTGGACACCATCATCCGGACGGCGCGCGAGCAGCGCCCCGCGCACCAGGGCGGGACGGGTGCCGGCTGCGACGCCTCCGAGGTGATCCGCGAGCGGATGGCCTTCTGGTCGGCGCTGGCCGAGGACGAGGGCCGGACGGTGCGGGTGGCGGGCGTGGACCGCCCGGCCCGGATCCCGGTGGCCCGGCCGGAGCTCGCGGCGGCGCTGGACGCCCTGCTGGGCAACGTCTTCCGGCACACGCCCGAGGGCACCCCGTTCGCGGTGGACGTGCACGACGCAGGGGACGCGGTGATCGTCCTGGTCTCGGACGCCGGCCCCGGTATCGCCGACCCCGACGCGGCGCTGCGGCGCGGCAACGACGGAGCCCGCGACGGCTCGACCGGGCTGGGGCTGGACATCGTCCGCCGGGTGGCGGAGTCCACGGGCGGAGACGTCCGGCTGGGGCGCTCGGTGCTCGGGGGGACGGAGGTACGGCTGTGGATCGGGCTGGACGGGCGCGGACGCGGCCGTCCAGCCCGATCCACAGCCGTACCTCCGTCCCCCCGAGCACCGAGCGCCCCAGCCG
>NZ_RPRY01000055.1 GCF_003949795.1 Streptomyces sp. WAC06614 | reverse complement strand
ACCTGGTGCTCGGCGCCGCCACCCGGGCCCGGCTCGCCGACCTGGCGTACGACTTCGAGCGGCTGCGGACGCTGATGCTGCGCCTGACCTTACCACCCTCCCAGCTCGTCACCGGGCCCGACCCGGAGGCTTTCCACGCCCCGGCCCCGTCCCTGTCGGTCGGGGGGGCGAAGGCCCGGGCACCCGCCCCGCCCCCCGCGCCACCATCCGCCGTGAGCCCCAGGCCGGACCGCCCCTCGGCGTCCTCGGCGTGGTGCTCACCGCCCTCTTCCTCGCCGGACTCGTCCTCAGCACCGTGCTGGCCGACGGCGCCGCCTTCCCCTCGCCGTTCGGCGCGACCGCCGGGACCGCCGCGTACTTCCGGGACCACACCGACGCCACGCGCGTCTCGGGCGCGCTGCAGTTCGCCGCCTCGGTGCCCCTGGCCCTCTACGCCGCGACCGCCTCGGCCCGCCTGCACCGGCTCGGCGTCCGGGCCCCCGGCGCCACCATCGCCCTCGCGGGCGGGGCGCTCGCCTCGGCGTTCCTCGCCTGCTCGGGGCTGGTCACCTGGGTGCTCTCCCGCCCCGAGGTGGCCGAACGGCCCGAGCTGGTCCGGCCGTTGCAGTACCTGGCCTTCGGCCTCGGCGGCCCCGCCCATGTGGTGCTGCTCGGCCTGCTCGTCGCGGGCATCGCCGTACCCGGGCTGCTCGCCGGGCTGCTCCCGCGCGCCCTGGCCGTCGCCGGGCTCGCCGTCGCGGCGGTCGCCGAACTGTCCACGCTCGTCCTCCTCGCCGACGGCGCCGCACTGCTGCTGCCCGTGGCCCGGTTCACCGCGCTGGCCTGGCTGATCGCCGCCGGCTTCCTGCTCCCGCGCCGCCGCGTCCGTGCGGAGGGCTGAGCCGTGACGACGGACCGGACCGACCTGACCGCACGCCTGCTGCGCTTCCAGCAGCCCGAGAAGGCACTGCGCCCCCTCGGCACGCTCGACGAGGGCCCGCTGGCGGCCCTGTTCGGGCTCGACCCTGCCGACTACCGCCGGCGCCTCGGGCAGTTCGACGAGCGCACCCGCAAGGCCGCGGCCGAGCTGGCGGCCGACCCCGAGCTGGCGGCCCGCGCCGCCGGCCTCCCCTTCCGCCCCGGACAGCACGTCGTGGCCGTCGGGGAGAGCACCACCGCCGACCGGCTCTCCTGGTTCGAGGTGCTGCGCCACCTGCTGCCCGACGGCGTCCGCTGCACCAACCTCGCCGTCTCGGGCAGCACCACCACCCAGGCCCTGGCCCACCTCCCGCTGCTCGGCCACCAGCGGCCCGACTGGGTCCTGTGCATGCTCGGCGCGAACGACGCCCAGCGGCTGGACGGGACCCCGCTGGTGACCCCGGACGAGACCCGCCGCAACCTCCTGGTGCTGCGTGACCTCACGGTCCGGCGGACCGGCGCCCGTTGGGTCTGGCTCACCCCGACCGGGGTGGACCCCGTACGGGTCGGGCAGTACGCGCACTTCCGGCGGGCCGGGCTGACCTGGTCCGGCCCGGACCTCGACGCCCTGGCCGATTTCCTCCTCACCCAGCCGGAACCCGCCCTCGACACCCGCCCGGCGGCCCACGGCCACCTGGAGCCCGACGGCGTCCACCTCACCCCGGCCGGCCAACGGTCCGTCACGGCCGCGCTGCTCCACCGGCTGTAGCGCGTGGGGCCGGAGAGGGCGGGTCCGGGACTGTCCGTGGGGGTTGATAGCGTGCACGCGTCAACACACGATTCACGCCATCGGGGGACCCTCGTATGACCTTCCCGCCTCAGCAAGGACCCGGCCCGTACGGGCAGCCCGGACAGCCCGGGGCGCAGCCGCCGCAGGGTTACCCGCAGCAGCCGCAGCCGCCGTACGGCGCCCCGCAGCAGCCCTACCCGCCCCAGCAGGGCATGCCCATGCAGCCGCCGCCGCAGGGCTGGGCCGCTCCGCCGGCGCCGCCCGCGCGCAGCGGCATGGGGGCCAAGAAGATCCTGCGGATCATCGGCGCCGTGGTCCTGGTCGTCGTGTTCGCGGTGGGCTACTGGGCCAGCCAGGACGACGCCGACCACGCGAAGGCCGGCGACTGCCTGAAGAACAACGGGACCATAGCCAGCCCCGACCTCCAGGTCGTCAAGTGCGGCGGCGCCGACGCCAAGTACAAGGTCGTCGAGGTGATCCAGGACACCGCGGACTCCAGCAAGTGCGAGGGCAAGTCCGACATGGGCTACTACGAGCAGACCCGAGGCGGCCGGCGCAGCTCCGGCAAGCAGTTCGTGCTCTGCATCGACGAGGTCAAGAAGTAGCCGACCGGTCGGGGTCCCCCGCGTCGGCGGGGACCTGCCGGGCGGAGCGGCGGGCGGGTGGTGCGGCGGAGGGCAGTACGAAGCCCACCAGTGCGCCCCCGCCCTCCGCCGTCCCGGCGAAGACCGTGCCGCCGTCGGCGGTCACCAGGTCGTGCACGATCGCCAGGCCGAGCCCCGAACCGGGCGTGCCCTGAGTGCCCGGACCGCGGTGGAAGCGGTCGAAGACCGCCCGGTGTTCCCCGGGCGGGATGCCCGGCCCCCGGTCGCCCACGGACAGCCGGGACCCGTCCACGCGCACGGTGACCGGGGTGCCGGCCGGGCTGAACTTCACGGCGTTGCTCAGCAGGTTGTCGACGCAGCGCTGCACCGCCCGCGGCCGGGCCCGTACGGGCACCGGGGCGTCGGCGGTGACCTCCACCGCGCGTCCGGTGCGCTGCCGGCAGCGCCGGGCGGACTCCTCGGCGGCCACGGCGAGGTCCACCTCCTCGGGTTCCTCACCGGTCCACCGGTCGGTGGCCAGCTCGACGAGCTCCCGGACGAGGTCGTCCAACGCCACGGTCTCGGTCACGAGAGTGGTGAGGATCTGCTGCTCGTCCTCCGGCGCCAGCCGGCCCCGGGCGCGCTGGAGGAGTTCGGCGCTGCCGCGGACCGAGGTCAGCGGGGTGCGCAATTCGTGCCCGGCGTCCTGGACGAGCCGCTGCTGCTGCGCGCGCGAGCGTCGCAGCGCACCGAGCATGGTGTCGAAGCTCCGGGTGAGCTGCCCGATCTCGTCCCGCCCGGCGGGCGGCAGGGGAGTGGCCAGGTCCTGGGTGGTCGTGATCCGGCGCGCGGCCCGTGCCAGCCGGCTCACCGGCCGCAGCACCCGCCCCAGGGCGATCCAACTCAGCAGGGCCGCGACGGCCGTGGCGGCGGCCGTGGTCCCGAGGATGCGCCCCAGGAACGCCCGGTCCACGCGTTCGGCCTCGCGATAGCTCTGCCCGACCATGACCGCGCCACCGCCCGGCAGCGCTCGGGTGAGCACCCCGTACTCGGTCCCGGCCACGACCACGTCCTCCCGGGCGGTCCCGGCACCGGTCGCGGCCACCCGCCGCGCGGCCTCGGACACCGGCAGCCGCACCCCACCGTCCTCCCGTACGGTGCCGTCGCCGTGCAGGAGTTGCTCCGTCATCCCCGCCCGCACCGGCGGCTGCCGGTCTGCGACGAGCAGGGCGACGACCGTGTCGGCCCGGTCCTCCAGGCCGCGTTCGAGCTCGTCGGCGAAGAGTTCGCCCACATTGCGGTAGGCCATGAACGCCGTGAGGGCGATCGCGAGCGTGGCGGCCGCGACGACCACCAGCGTGATCCTGGCGCGCAGCAGCATCACGCGGTCCTCAGGGTGTAGCCGACGTTGCGCACGGTGTGGATGAGGCGCGGGGCCCCGTCGTGCTCGGTCTTGCGCCGCAGGTAGCCGATGGAGACGTCGAGCGTACGGGACGTGGTGTCGAATCCGTAGCCCCAGATCCGGTCGTAGATCTGGGTGCGCGTCAGCACCGCGCCCTGGTGCTCCAGCAGCAGCTCCAGCACGTCGAACTCCGTCTTGGTCAGCTCCAGCGGGTGCGGCCCGCGGTGCGCCGTGCGGGCGGCCGGATCCAGGGTCAGATCGCCCAGGCTCAGCACCCCGGAGCCCTCCGCCGGCTCGGTGCGGCGCAGCAACGCCCGGATCCGGGCCAGGAGTTCCTCGGTGGCGAACGGCTTGGCGAGATAGTCGTCGGCGCCCGCGTCCAGCCCCGCCACCCGGTCGCCCACCTGGTCCCGGGCGGTCAGCACCAGCACGGGCAGCCGGTCGCCGCGCCGGCGCAGCGTCCGGCACAGCGCCAGACCGTCCAGGCCGGGCATGACCACGTCCACCAGCGCAAGGTCCGGCCGCTCCCGTTCCAGCAGGCCCAGGGCCTGGAGCCCGTCGGCCGCCTGCACCACGCGGTAGCCCTCGAAGCGCAGCAACTGGTCCAGGGTGCTGCGCACCCCCGGGTCGTCCTCGGCGACCAGCACGGTGCGCCGGGAAGCTGTCAGATCTGTCATGTGATCATCCTGGCGGGTGGGGGACGTGGTCACGGCAGCGGCCCCCTCAGCGCCGGACCGGGGTCACGGCGACCGGCGGCAGGGCGCCCAGGCAGGACGTGTCGCCGGTGCGGCCGGTCCGCACGAACCGGGTCGTCACGCCGAACACGCAGGCCGGGTCCGCCTGTTCCGGCACGTGCCGGGCGTTGCGGACGGAGAGGAACCGGCTGTCCTCGAACTGCCCTGCCGCCAGGCGACCGTTGGCGTCGGGCGTGTTCGCGTCGAGGTCACCGGAGAGCACCAGGACCGGGACGTCGGGCAGCCGCGGGTGGACCGGCTGCGGGGCGGGGGCGTGCTCCCGCGGCCAGCCGATGCACAGGTCACCGCCGTCGGTCGGCCCCTCCAGATAGCCCTGCGGGCCGAACGCGCCGAACGAACCCGGCCGGGCCCCGGCGAGGGCGGAGCGGTACTGCCGCCACCGCTCGGGGACCGACGCGTCCACCGACCACGGCTTGCGGTAGTCGTTGCAGGTCACGGCGACGTACGGGGCCTGGTCGGCGTCGGACGCGTGCGCGAGGTCCTGCTGGACCAGCCGGACCAGCGGGGCCCGGTCGCCCTGCACGAACCGGTCGAGGGCGTGCGGCAGGTCGCCGAGCAGCGACGGCTCGTCCGCCGCCAGGCCGCTGCCGTTGCTGGCCGACTCGTAGGCGAGACCCGCCAGTCGGCCCTCCGTGAACAGCAGCCGGTGCGGGGTCCCCAGGCCCTCGACGGGCACCTCCACCTCGACCGGCCGGGCCCGCAGCTCCGCGGCCGCCGCGGCCAGGTCCCGTACCGCCTTGGCACCGTCGCACGCCGGCCGGCCGCCGGGCCCGGCGCTGCGGTCGCACACCCGGCGCAGCGCCAGGGACACGGCCTGGGCGCTCGGGCGGGACAGCGGGTCGAACGCCAGCGGGTAGGCCCCGGACAGCACGAGGGAGCGGACCCGCTCGGGGTGGCGGGAGGCGTAGACCGGCATGAGGTAGGTGCCGTACGACAGCCCGTACAAGGTGAGTCGGGGGACGCCGAGGCGGTCGCGGACGGCGTCGATGTCGTCGGCGGTGGCCGCCGTGGTGTACCCGGCGGCGCGCGGCCCGAGCTCCCGGGCGCAGCGGACGACGGCCTCGCGCTGCTCCCGGCGGGTCCCGAGCCGCAGTTCGGCATCGGTGAGCCCGCACGGCAGCCGCTCCGACTCACCGGTGCCCCGGGGGTCGACCAGCAGCAGGTCGTGGTCGCGGAGCAGGTCCCGCATGCCGAGGGCGAAGGCGCCGGCCTTGCCGATGGCCACCTCGCCGGGACCGCCCGGGTTGACGGCGACCGTGCCCTTGGCCGGACCGGGGTCCCGGTGCCGGACCACCGCCCAGCTCACCTTGACGGTCCCGAGGTCGGCCCGTCCCGCCACCCACGGGCGGTCCACCTGACCGCAGTCGACCCGGTGGTCCTCGACCTGCGGACACCACGGCGTGCGCGCGCCGCCGGCCACCGCTGCCGGGGCAGCCTCCGGGGCCACCGCTGCCGGGGCCACCGCCGCCGGGGCCGCGGCGGCCGTCGTCACGGTCGGCAGTGCCGTCGCCAGCAGCGCCGTCGTCCCCACGACCAGACCGGCCCGCCAGCCCACGCCCGTGAAAGCCATTCCCACTCCTCGCTCCATGTGTGCCGTACGGGGACGACGGTGCCGGGCCTCCGTCACGGATGCGGCAGAGCGACGGCAAAAGCGTGTAAGAACGGGGATGTCCCGCCGGACCGGCCGTTCCTGACGTAGGGCCAGCCGGCCAGGCACCCGGCGGCCCCGACGGCACCGGACCGGCCCCTTTACCGTCTCTTCCCGGCCACGCGCAAGTCCCCTGACCGGAGAATCTGGGTCCATGGATTAAACTGGCGGGCTGTTCTTCGTCGGAACGGAACAACCCGGGCAGACCCGGTCTCCACCGGCGGGCCCGGAGCCGTCCGGGAAAGAGACGCGAGGGGCAATGGCAGCCACACCTGAGGGCGGGGAGCTGACCCTGCTCGACGACGCCGCCGCGCGCGGCGCTGCACCCGGCGGGACGCCCGGCGAGCAGATGCCCGACCCGCGGACCACCGAGGTGCAGCCGCCCGAGGAGCCCAAGGCCGCGCGGTTCTCCGCCGGACCGGCCGCCGCCCCGCGCACCCTGCTCGACATCCTCGACGCGTCCGTCCGGGCCCACCCCGACGAGCTCGCCCTCGACGACGGCACCGATCCGCTCACCTACCGCGCGCTGGCCGCCGAGGTCGAACGCCGGCGCCGGGCGCTCGCGGACGCCGGGGTGCGGCCCGGGGACCGGGTCGGCGTCCGGGTGCCGTCCGGCACCAACGAGCTCTACGCCTCGATCCTGGCCGTCCTCGCCGCCGGCGCCGCCTACGTACCCGTCGACGCCGAGGACCCCGACGAACGGGCCGAACTCGTCTTCGGCGAGGCCGGGGTGCGGGCGGTGCTCGGCGCCGGCCGGCGCATCGACCGCACGCCGGCCGGAACCGGCGCCGCCGCGGGAGACGCCGGGGCCGGAGCCGAGGCCGGTGCGGCCGGCACGGGCGGCACGGGCGCGGCGGACACCCGGCCCGGGCCGGACCACGACGCGTGGATCATCTTCACCTCCGGTTCCACCGGCAGACCGAAGGGCGTGGCCGTCACCCACCGCAGCGCCGCCGCGTTCGTCGACGCCGAGGCCGCGCTGTTCCTCGCCGACGACCCGATCGGACCCGGCGACCGGGTGATGGCCGGACTGTCCGTGGCCTTCGACGCCTCCTGCGAGGAGATGTGGCTCGCCTGGCGGCACGGCGCCTGCCTGGTGCCCGTACCCCGCTCGCAGGTCCGCAGCGGCGCCGACCTGGGTCCCTGGCTGGTCGAGCAGGAGATCACGGTGGTGTCCACCGTGCCCACCCTGGCCGCCCTGTGGGAGAAGGAGGCCCTCGACGAGGTCCGGCTGCTGATCTTCGGCGGCGAGGCCTGCCCGCCCGAGCTGGCCGCCCGCCTGGTCACCGAGGGTCGCGAGGTCTGGAACACGTACGGCCCCACCGAGGCCACCGTCGTGGCCTGCGCAGCGCTGATGACCGGCGAGGAGCCGATCCGGATCGGGCTGCCGCTGAACGGCTGGGAACTGGCCGTGGTGGACGAGTCCGGCGAGCCGGTGCCCATGGGCGGCAGCGGCCAGCTCGTGATCGGCGGCGTCGGCCTGGCCCGCTACCTGGACCCGGAGAAGGACGCCGAGAAGTACGCCCCGCTGGAGTCCCTGGGCTGGGACCGCGCCTACCGCAGCGGCGACCTGGTCCGCGCCGAGCCCGAGGGCCTGGTCTTCCTCGGCCGCGGCGACGAGCAGATCAAGCTCGGCGGGCGCCGGATCGAGCTGGGCGAGGTGGACGCCGCCCTCCAGGCCCTGCCCGGCGTGGCCGGCGCGGCCGCCGCCGTCCGCACCGCCCGCAGCGGCAACCAGCTCCTCGTCGGCTACCTCGTCACCCAGGACGGCTGGGACCGCGCCGCCGCCGTGGAACGGCTGCGGGCCGAGCTCCCGGCGGCCCTGGTCCCGCTGCTCGCCCAGGTCGACACCCTGCCCACCCGCACCTCCGGCAAGGTCGACCGCGGCGCGCTGCCCTGGCCGCTGCCCGACCTGGAGACCACCGGCCCCGCCGAGCAGCTCCACGGCACCGAGGCCTGGCTCGCCGAGCAGTGGCGCGAGACCCTCGGCGTGGCCGTCACCGGCGCCGGTGACGACTTCTTCGCCATCGGCGGCAACAGCCTCGCCGCCGCCCAGCTCACCACCCGGCTGCGCACCCGCTACCCCGGCGCGGCCGTGCTCGACATCTACCAGCAGCCCACGCTGCGCAAGCTGGCCCGCCGACTGGAGAAGTCCGCCCAGGGCGAGGACGCGGCCCGGACCGTACCGCCCGTACCGACCCGCGCCAAGATCGTCCAGACGCTCCTGCTGCTGCCGCTGTTCACCCTGGTCGGCCTGCGCTGGAGCGTGGCCCTGCTGGCCCTCGGCAACCTCCTGCACCACCTCGGGCCGTACCCGTGGGCCCCCACCGCCTCCTGGTGGCCGGTCGCCGCAGGCGCCGTCCTGTTCTTCAGCCCGCCCGGCCGGCTCGCCCTCGCGGCCGGCGGCGCCCGTCTGCTGCTGCGCGGGGTGAAGGCCGGCCGCTACCCGCGCGGCGGCAGCGTCCACCTACGGTTGTGGACCGCCGAGCGGCTCGCCGAGAGCGTCGGCGCGACCTCCCTCACCGGAGCCTGGCTGGAACGCTACGCCCGGGCCCTGGGCGCCCGGATCGGCCCCGAGGTCGACCTGCACGCCCTGCCGCCGGTCACCGGCCTGCTCAAGCTCGGCCGCGGCTGCGCCGTGGAGTCCGAGGTCGACCTCAGCGGCCACTGGCTCGACGGGGACCGGCTGGAGATCGGCCCGGTCAAGGTCGGCGCCGGCGCCGTCGTGGGGACCCGGAGCATCCTGTTCCCCGGGGCCCGGGTCGGCAAGCGCGCCGAGGTGGCGCCCGGCTCCGCCGTCGTCGGACAGATCCCGACCGGCCAGCGCTGGGCCGGGGCGCCCGCCGCCAAGCTCGGCAAGGCCAAGCGCAACTGGCCCCGCGAGCGCCCGCCGCGCGCCGTGCACTGGCGCGCCATGTACGGGGCGACCGGCTTCGGCCTGACCGTGCTGCCCGTGCTCGCCGCCGTGCCCGCGCTGCTGGTGGCCCACCTGTTCGTGCCCGCCGACGGCGATCTCGCCGCCGCCCTGTCCGGGGCGCTGCTCGCCGTGGTCCCCGCGGCGCTCGCGTTCGGGTGCGCGTACGCCCTGCTGGTGCTCGTCGCGGTCCGCCTCCTGAGCATCGGCCTGCACACCGGGAGCCACCCCACCCACAGCCGGGTCGGCTGGCAGGCCTGGACGGTCACCCAGCTCATGGACCTGGCCCGGGGCACCCTCTTCCCGCTGTACGCCGGGCTGATCACCCCGGTGTGGCTGCGGCTGCTCGGCATGCGCATCGGCCGGGGCGCGGAGGTGTCCACCGTCCTGGCGCTGCCCAGCCTCACCACCGTCGGCGAGGGCGCCTTCCTCGCCGACGACACCCTGACCGCCCCCTACGAGCTGGGCGGCGGCTGGGTGCGGATCGGCCGCTCCGAGATCGGCCGCCGGGCCTTCCTCGGCAACTCCGGCATGACCGCACCGGGCCGCAGCGTGCCCGACGACGGGCTGGTCGGCGTGCTGTCGGCCACCCCGAAGAAGGCCAAGAAGGGCAGTTCGTACCTGGGCCTGCCGCCGGTCAAGCTGCCCCGCTCGGCCGCCGCCGCGGACAGCACCCGCACCTACGACCCGCCCGCCCGGCTGCTGTGGGCGCGCGGCCTGGTGGAGCTGTGCCGGCTGGTGCCGGTGTTCTGCTCGGTGGCCCTGGCCGTCCTGACCGTGGCGGCCTTCTGTGCCGCCATGACGCAGGACGGGCCCGGCGTGGTGGGCGGCGCCCTGCTGTCCGGGGCCGTCCTGCTCGGCGCGGGCCTGGCCGCGTGCGCGGTCGCCGTGGCCGCGAAGTGGCTACTGGTCGGCCGGCACCGGACCGGCGAGCACCCGCTGTGGAGCGGCTTCGTGTGGCGCAACGAGCTGGCCGACACCTTCGTCGAGGTGCTGGCCGTGCCGTGGCTGGTCGGCGCCGTGCCCGGCACCCCCGTGATGAACCTGTGGCTGCGCGGGCTCGGCGCCCGGGTCGGCCGGGGCGTGTGGTGCGAGAGCTACTGGCTGCCCGAGACGGACCTGGTCACCCTGGGCGAGGGGGCCAGTGTGAACCGTGGCTGCGTCGTGCAGACTCACCTCTTCCATGACCGGATCTTGAGGACGGATACTGTGGTTCTCGGTGCGGGTGCCACCCTGGGACCGGGCGGAATCGTTCTGCCCGGGAGCACGGTCGGGGCGCGCAGCACCCTGGGCCCCGCCTCCCTCGTGATGGCCGGGGAATCCGTCCCGGCCGACACCCGCTGGCTGGGCAACCCGATCGAGGCGTGGCGGCCTTGACGGACAGCAGTGGCACGGCGCAAGGAGGGGCGGCACCAGTGGGCGGCCAGAGCAAGACGGGCGGCCCGGGCAGACCGGGCGGCCAGAGCAGGACCGTGGCGGACCCGTACTTCCCGGACAACGGCGACGCCCGGTACCGCGTGAACCGGTACGAGCTCGCGCTGGAGTACCGCCCCGGCCCCAACCGCCTGGCCGGCACCGCCCGGCTGAGTGCCATAGCGGGCCGGGCCCCGCTGACCGAGTTCTTCCTCAACCTCGCCGAGTTCAAGGTCAGCCGGGTCCTGGTCGACGGCCGGGCCCCGCAGTGGACCCACCGCGGCGGCCGGCTGCGCCTGAAGCCCGCCAAGCCGCTGCCCGCCGGAGCCGCGTTCACCGTGGAGGTGCACTGGTCCGGCAACCCCAAGCCGGTGCGCAGCCCCTGGGGCGGGCTCGGCTGGGAGGAACTGACCGACGGGGCGCTGGTGGCCAGCCAGCCCGTCGGCGCGCCCTCCTGGTACCCGTGCAACGACCGGCCCGCCGACAAGGCCTCGTACCAGATCTCGGTCAACACGCCGTCGCCGTACACCGTCGTCGCCGGCGGGCGGCTGCTCACGCGGACCACCCGGGCGAGCACCACCACCTGGGTCTACGAGCAGCCCGCCCCGACCTCCAGCTACCTGGTCGGCCTGTCCATCGGCATGTACCAGACCGTGCTGCTGGGCGACCCGGGCCTGGGCGGCGTACCGCAGAGCGCGTACGTCCCCACCGAGCTGCTGGCGCGGTTCTCCCGGGACTTCGCGCGGCAGCCGGCCATGATGCGGCTGTTCGAGGAACTGTTCGGGCCGTACCCGTTCGGCGAGTACGCGGTGGTGGTCGCCGACGAGGAGCTCGACGTCCCGGTGGAGGCCCAGGGCCTGTCCCTGTTCGGCACCAACCACGTGGACGGCGTCCGCGGCTCCGAGCGGCTGATCGCGCACGAGCTGGCGCACCAGTGGTTCGGCAACAGCGTGACCATCGCCGACTGGCGGCACATCTGGCTGAACGAAGGCTTCGCGAAGTACGCCGAATGGCTCTGGTCGGAGCGGTCCGGCGGCCGTACCGCCCACGAGCACGCCACGGCGGCACACCGCCTGCTGGCGAACCAGCCGCAGGACCTGCGCCTGGCGGACCCGGGCCGCAAGCTGATGTTCGACGACCGCCTCTACCAGCGCGGCGGCCTCACCGTGCACGCGCTGCGCTGCGCGCTGGGCGACGACGCGTTCTTCCCGATGCTGCGCGACTGGGCCACCGCGCACCGCCACGGGGTGGTCACCACCACCGCCTTCGCCGCGCACGTGTCCCGCTACGCGACCGTCCCGGTGGAGGACGTCCTGGCGGCCTGGCTGGAGGACCCGGCCCTGCCGCCGCTGCCGGCGCCGCCGGCCCCGGCCCGGCCGGGGTACCCGCCGAGCAACGGCGGCCCGGCCGGCTGGGGGCGGATCCCGGCGTAGCCCCGGGGGGGGCGCGACGGCCGAAACCCGCCCATACCCGGACGGGCCGGTTCTAGGCTCGTGCCATGACCGCAACCAGTGACACGCCTTACGAGTTCCGCACCGCCCGTCCCGAGGACGCCGAGGCCATCGACGCCCTGGACGGCTCCTTCACCACCGGCACCGTCTTCGAGGTCACCGTCGGCGACGACGGCTTCGGCTTCCAGGAGGTCCCGGTGGACCCGCCGCTGGTGAAGGTGTTCCCCGAGGACGACGGCAGTGAGGACGGGGACAGCGGCGACGACGCGGACGGCGACGGGGCGGACCCCGACCGCCGCACCTTCGTGGCCCTGGACGCCGGCGGCACGCTCGCCGGCTTCGCCGCGGTCTCCTACTCCCCGTGGAACCGCCGCCTGACCATCGAGGACATCGAGGTCGCCCCCGGCCACCGGGGCCGCGGCCTGGGCCGGGCCCTGATGGGCCACGCGGTCGACTTCGCCCGGGAGCGGGGCGCCGGGCACGTCTGGCTGGAGGTGACCAACGTCAACGCCCCGGCCATCCACGCCTACCGGCGCATGGGCTTCGCCTTCTGCGGCCTGGACACCGCCCTCTACCAGGGCACCGAGTCCGAGGGCGAGCACGCGCTCTACATGAGCATGCCCTGCCCCTGAGCCGCGAGCAGACGGCCGACGGTGGGGCCGGAGCCGTCGGCCGGCGCGACCGTCACGGTCAGCAGCCAGGCGGCGGCCCCGTCCGGGCCCGCCGCAGAGGCGTCCTGGCCCGCCGCGTGGGCGTCCCGGCCCGGCGCGGGGGCGACCTGGCCCGGCGGGTGGGCGTCCGGCCCCGTCGTCGGCACGTACCACTCCACGCGGGCGTCCAGCAGCCGGTCGCCGGCCGCGCGGCGGGCCGCGTACCAGGTGCGGAACGGCTCGGTCCGCCACACCGTCAGCGGCACCGACCGCTCGCCCCCGCTGCGCCCGGACCCCGGCCCGACCGCCCGCAGGGCCGCCGTGGCGGCCCCGGCCAGGGTCCGGGCCACCGGCACCCCCAGGGCCTCGGCGAAGTGCAGCAGGTACTCCATGCGCTCGGCCTCCGGCGGGGTCCCGAGCACGGCGCGGCCCGAGTCGCACCACGCGCCCCACTTGATGTTGGACACCAGTCCCGGCAGCCGGGCCATGTCGCGCGGGATCCAGAACAGGACCACGTCGGAGCAGCGCATGGCCGCCTCCTCCCAGGCGATCTGGTCCGCGTACGCCGGGTAGTCGCCGCCCGGCACCGGCTCGGGCAGGAACACCACCAGCCGCCCGGTCCCGGACCACAGCGATCGCAGCGCGGCCACGGCGTCCGGGCGCCACGAGGGCTCGGCCGGGTCGGTGGGGGTCGGTCCGCACAGGTACACGGCCGCCGCCCAGGAGGCGGGCGGCTCCTGGCCGACATGGACGACCTCGACCGTGGTGCCGGTCGGGTGCGGGGCGGGGGTTTCACGGGACACGGCAGACTCCGGGGTCGGTCGGGGCGAGGGTGGCGAGGAAGTCCAGCAGGACGGTGTTGAAGGCCTCGGGCCGTTCCAGGAACCCGAGGTGGCCGGCGTCGGCGAGCTCGGTGTACCGGGCTCCGGGCACCGCCCGGGCGACCTCCCGGCCCAGCGGCGCCGGTGCCAGCACGTCGTCGGCGAAGCCGACCACGTGGACGGGCACCGCGATCCGGCCGTACTCGGCCAGCCGGTCCCGCACGGGCGGACCGGGCCGGTGGGCGGCCGACCGGCCGGTCAGCGCGGCGAGTTCGAACAGGTCGAGCCATTCTGCGGTCGCGGCCTCGTCGGCGAGGGTCCGGGGCGAGAGGTTCTGTACGAGCCGTACGAAGGCCTCGTACTCCGGCGGCAGCGGGGTCCCGGCCCGGGCGGTCGCCGCCTCCGCCCGGGCCAGGGCCTCCCCGACGGCGTCGGGCCGGCCCCGGGTGGCGGCGAGCAGCGCGCCGGCCACCAGGTCGGGGTCGGTCAGCAGCAGCTCCTGCAGGGCGAGGGCGCCGAGCGAGTGGCCCGCCACCGGGCAGCAGGGGAGGCCGAGATGCATCAGCAACTCACGTATGCGGGCGGCCAGTTCGAAGGGGCCGGTGGTGGTCGGGCCGTGGTCGAAGGTGAGGACCCGCCGGCCCGCGGCGGTGAGGGCCGGGACCTGGTGGTGCTCCCAGATCCGGCCCGTTCCGCCCGCGCCGGCGACCAGCACCACCGGGGGGCCGGCGGCGGCCGGTCCGTGCAGGGTGTACGCCGTCCCGCCGGGCGTACGGCCGCTCGTCCGCGCGGCGGCGGCGCCCGGGCCCGTCCCGTGCGCTGCGTCCGGGGCGGTCACCGCGCGGCCATCCTGTGCAGGGCGGTCCGCACCCAGGCGGGCCGGCCGGTGTCCAGTCCGCGCAGGGCCACGTGGACCCACAGGAAGTCGGCCCGGGCCAGGACGTGTTCCCGCAGGCCGGGGCGGACCTCGCCGCCCGCCGCCCGGTAGGCGGCCAGGAGCCGGTCGAGGACCGCGGGGCCGCCCGCGTACAGCAGGTCGACGAAGTCGACCGCCGGGTCCCCGACATGGGTGTTCGCCCAGTCCAGCAGGCCCGCCAGGACCGGCGGACCGTCGGCGCCCGGGCGGGCCACCAGGGTGTGCCCGGGGTGCACGTCCCCGTGCACCAGCACCAGCCGCTCGGGCCACAGCCGGTCGTCGTCCAGCCAGGCCTGCCAGCGGCGCAACCCGGGTGCGGGCAACGGTAGTTCGGCCCGGGCGCGGGCCAGCTTGTCCGCGGTCCGGGCGCGGACGGCGCCGGGGTCGGCATCGGCCGTGGCCGCGGGTGCGGCCGAGGCGGCCAGGGCGGGGGAGGCGTCCGGCGGGGTGGTGTGCACGGCGACCAGGGTCCGGGCGAGCGGCTCCAGGTAGTGGGCCGGGTGGGCCAGCGGGTCCATGGACCAGCCGTAGACCAGGGTGTGGGGGTCCTCGGTGCCGGCGGGCTCGCCGGGGAGGCGGGGGTAGGCGACCAGGTCCGGGGTGTGCAGGAGCCAGTCCGGCACCGGCACGGGCACCCGGTCGCGGACGGCGGCGAGCACCGCGCCCTCGCGCTCCAGCAGTGCGGCGGCCTCGGGCCGCCGGGGCTGCCGCAGGATCCACCGGGTGCCGTCGGTGGCCCGGACGTGCGTGACCCGGAAGTCCCAGCCGGACTCGTCGGGCCGGGCGGTCGCGGGATCGAGCTCCACCCCGAGCCGCCGCGCGGCATACGCGAGGAGGTCTTCCGCCGGAGCCGGGCCCTGCGCCGGGGCCGGAGCCTCCGTCGGGGCCGGGCCCTCCGTCGGGGCCGGGCCCCCCGTCGCGGCGAGGCCGCCCGGGCCGTGCGGAGCGGCCGGGCCGGGGGCGCGGCGGCTCATCGGGCCGCCTCCGCGGTCGCGAGGTGGCGGTCCCGGGTCGCGTTGCGGTCGACCTTGCCGGTGTGGGTGCGTTCCAGGGAGGTGACCGGGAGCAGCAGGCTCGGGACGAGGTGCGGCGCCGTGGTGCGGGTCAGGCGGGTGCGGATCTGCGCCGCCACCTCCTCGGGGTCGTGGTCCGGCAGCGGGACGAAGAAGGCGGCCAGGGTGCTGTGTTCGGCGCGGTCCACCTGGGCGGCGGCGGCCTCCAGAACGCCCGGGCAGCCCCCGACGAGGCCCTCCACCTCGATCAGGTCCACCCGGTGGCCACGGATCTTGACCTGGTGGTCGGAGCGGCCCCGGAACACCAGGGCGCCCCCGGGCGCCTGCGAGACCAGGTCCCCGGTGCGGTACCAGCGGACGCCCTCGCGCTCGGTGAACCTGGCAGCGGTGGCAGCGGGTTCGCCGTGGTAGCCCAGGGCCAGGCCGGGCCCGGACACGTACAACTCGCCCGTGTCGTCCACGCGTTGGCCGACGTGCGGTAGCGGCCGGCCGATGGGCAGGTCGCCGCCGGCCTCCGGGAGCAACAGCGTCCCCGGGCCGGCCAGTTGCACGGCGTGGGTGACCAGGGCCGTCTCCGTGGAGCCGTAGGTGTTGAGCAGGCGCACCCCGTCGGAGCCGAGCAGCCGCCAGCGCTCCAGCATGTCCGCGCGCACCGCCTCCCCGCCGATCACCACCGTCCGCAGGGACGCCGGGAGCCCGGCGCCCTGGTGCAGCAGGTCACCCGACAGCCCGTGCCAGAAGCCCGTCGGCAGCACCGCGACGGTGACCTCCTGCTCCTCGGCGACCTGCGCGAACCCCTCCCGGGCCGCGTCGTCGACGACGAGGGTGGCCCCGCCGGTCAAGGTCGGCAGGATCTCTTCCAGGCTCGTGTCGCCGCCCGCGCCGTGGAAGTGCAGCACGGTGGCGTCCGGCCCGATCCCGTACAGCTCGCGGAGTGCGGGCACGACGGCGGCCAGCGCCCGGTGCGGCACCACGACCCCCTTGGGCTCGCCGGTGGAGCCCGAGGTGAACAGCACGTACGCCGGGTCCTCGGGGCGCGCACCCGGACCGGGCGGCACGGCGGCGCCCGGCGCGACGGGGCCGGGCGCCCAGCGCGGCCGCACCACCCGGGCCACCGCCGGCTGCCAGCCGGTGTCCGCGGTCGCCACGGCCTCCTCGACCCCGAGCCGCGCCATCACCGTCTCCAGGCGGGCCACCGGGTGATCGGCCTCCAGCGGTACGTACGCCCGCCCCGCCGCGAGCACGCCCAGCAGGGCCGCCACGTCCCGGGCCGAGTGGTGCACGACGACCCCGACCGGCGGCTGCGGTCGGTCCGTGCGCGGGGCGAGCGCCTGCGCCACCTCCAGCACCCAGGCGGCAAGGGTGCCGTAACCGATGACGAGTCCGTTGTCGACGACGGCCGGGCGGGCGGGATCGGTGCGCGCCGTCTCGAAGAACGGTTCCAGCAAAGGGATTCCGGTGGTTCCGGAGGACTGCATTGTGAATTTCCTCGTCCTGATGGAATATGAGCGGGTGCGAATTGTTGTGGATCACGATCTGAAAATACCCGTGCGCGACGGCGTGTTATTGACCGCCGACCTCTACCGGCCCGACACCGCCGACCCCGTTCCGGTCCTGGTGCGCCGCACTCCCTACGGGAGGTCCGGCGCCCCGGGCGGCGCCTCCGTGGACGGGCTGCGCCTGGTCCGTTCCGGGTACGCCCTGCTGGTGCAGGACGTCCGCGGCCGGTTCGGCTCCGGCGGCGGGTTCGAGCCGTACTGGCACGAGGGCGCCGACGGCGCGGACACGGTCGCCTGGGCCGTCGCGCAGCCCTGGTGCGACGGCTCGGCGGGCCTGTTCGGGCGGTCCTACGAGGCCATGGCCGCGCTGCTCGCCGCGGCCGAACGCCCGCCGGGCCTCCGCGCGATCGTCCCGCACGTGGCCGGATCGGGCTTCGACGAGGGCTGGACCCACCAGGGCGGCGCCTTCCAGCAGGGCTTCGTCCTGTACTGGGTGCTCTACGACCTCCTGCTGGAGGGGGCCGGGCTGACCGGGGCCGAGCGGGCCGAGGTGGCCGACGCCGTCGACCGGATCGAGGAGCTCTACCGCGACCCGGGCGCCGCCACGGACCTGCTGGACCGGCTGGCCCCGTACTACCGCCGCTGGCGCGAGCATCCGAGCGGCGACCCCTACTGGCGGCGCGCCGCACCGCGCGCGGCGTACCCGGCGATCGAGGTCCCGGCGCTCCACCTCACCGGCTGGTACGACATATTTCTCGTCGGCGCCCTGGAGAATTACCGAGGAATGCGGGAATGCGGAAATGCGTCGCGTCTGGTGGTCGGACCGTGGTCCCATTGCATCACCGGCGGAATATTTCCGCAGCGCCGCTACGGACTCGCCGCCGACGAGGACGAACTCGATGTCACCGGTCTCCACCTGGACCATTTCGACCGGCACCTGCGCCGCCCCGGCGGGGCCCCGGACCGGCACGACCCGGTTCGGCTGTTCCTCACCGGAGCCGACGTCTGGCGTACCTTCCCCGACTGGCCCGTCCCCGGCACCGAGGACCTCGTCCTGCACCTCGACGGCCGTCGCCTGACGGCCGGCCCCGCCCCGGCGGACCCCGGCGCCGACCGGATCCGCCACGATCCCGCCGACCCCGTGCCCACCACCGGCGGGGCCACCGCGCTGCCCGGCCAGTTCACCGGCGGCGACTGCGGGCCGCTGGACCAGCGCGCGGTGGAACGGCGCCCCGACGTGCTGTGCTTCACCGGCGAGCCGCTGACCGCGCCGCTGGCCGTCGTCGGGGACACCACCGTGACGGTCTACGTCACCCCGGACGCCGCCGGCGCGGACGTGACCGCCAAGCTGGTCGACGTCCACCCCGGCGGCCGCGCCGAGCTGCTGTGCGACGGCGTGCGCCGGCTGGAGCCGGGGGCGGGCCGGGCAGGCACCGCCCCCGCTCACACCGGTGCGGACGGTGTGGCAGGCGCGGGCGGAGACTCGGGCGCGGGCAGTGACTCGGGTGCCGGCAGTGACTCGGGTGCGGCCGGCGAGGCAGCTGAGGCCGGTGAGCCGGTCGAGGTCACCGTCGCGCTGGGGGCGATCGGCCACGTGTTCCGCGCGGGCCACCGGATCCGTCTGGAGGTCGCGGCCAGCAACGCGCCGCGCTTCGACGTCCACCCACCGGTCCTCGCCCACCACACCGTCCACCACGGCGGTGACCATCCCTCACGCCTGCTGCTGCCGCGCCTGCCCGGCGCCTGACCCACGGCCCGGGCCGGCGGTGTCGGGGTGGAAGACCGACAGGTCGGCCACCTTCTCGATCCGCCGGCCCGCCTCCCAGTGCGCCCGCCGCAGCCGCCGCAGCTGCGCCCCGGTCAGCCTCGTGCTGTGCTGCGGGATCGACCGCACCATCCGGGCCCGCTTCGCCGCGGCCGGATACCGGTCGCGCACCCGGTACGGGTCGTTGAGCAGGTGGTGGGCGGTGCCCACGTGGAAGGCCGCCTTCAGCAGGGCGTAGTACGCCGCCGCCCCGGGACCCTTGTCCCGGGCGCAGTGCACCAGGGTCCGCGAGGCCTCGAACAGCCGCCACACCACCGGCACCGCCGGCGTGGTGAACACCCCCGTCTCCTGGGCGATGCCCTCGCCCACGCCGTAGCGGAAGTAGCTGCGCATGTTGGCGAAGCCGTGCTGGGCGTCGTGGAAGATCCGCGCCTCGGGCAGGTACACCACCGGGATGCCCGCGAGCTGGAGCCGGAAGTCGAACTCCCGGTCCTCGCACCAGTGGATCAGCTCGTCGAAGTGGTAGCCGCCGATGTGGTCGACGATGTCCCGGTTGTAGATCAGCGGCGGGGACAGCGCGCTGACGTAGTCCCCCTCGTCGAACTCCCGGACCCGGGCCGTGAGCCGGCTGAGCAGCCCCTCCGACTCCCCGTACACCACCTGCCCCTTGACCACCGGCTCGGTGAGCACCGCCCGCACCATCGCGCGGACCACGCCGGGGGCGAAGGTGCAGTCGGAGTCCATCAGCAGCAGGTACTGCCGGTCCGTGGCGGCGGCGCCGGCGTTGTAGGCCGCGCCGAGATTGCCGACGTCCTCGATCTCGGTGACGGTCAGCGGACGCGGATGCTCGGCGATGAGCTTCAGCACGGCGTCGCTGGGGCCGTTCAGCGCCAGCACGATCTCGACGTCCTCGTCGACGGAGGCGATGCAGTCGGCGATCCGCAGGTCGTCGCGCAGGGCGATGATCACGGCGGTCCGGGCGATGCCCTTGTCGACCGCGGCCTCGTCCACCGGATCAGTGGTCATCCCGTTCTCCCTCGTGTCGTTCGTGTCGTTCGTGTCGGTACGGTGGGCGCCCGGAGCGCCGCGGCCCGGGCGGTGCGCGGTCATCGGGCGGTCGCCTTCAGCCGCAGGGGCAGGGCGCGCAGGGTGCGTGCGGCGATGGCCTCGGCCTCCGCCGGCCGCTCGGCGTGGGCGATCACCCCGGCCAGTACCTCGGCGCCGCCGCGGTAGGACGGCAGCTCGGTGCCGGGCTCCAGGTCGATGCCCCAGAACACGTCGTGCACCCCGGCCCGGCGGGCGACGTGCCGCGGGTCACCGACCCACTCGACCACCCCGCCGTCCGCCGGGACGAACCGCTGTACCACCGCCCTGCTGTGACGCGGCGTCAGCTCGGACAGGTCCAGCGGCTGTCCGAGGGCGAGACGGACCACGTTCGGCAGCGGGTCCACCCCGGTGGCCAGCCGCATGACCTCGGTGGCGATCCGGGCGCCGGTGATCCGGCAGGTGATCTCCAGCAGGACCACCCGGCCGTCGTGGGTGCGCAGGATGTCGGTGTTGATCACCGCCGGGTCCAGGCGCAGGGCCCGGGCCCCGCGCCGGACCGTGTCCGTGACCTCCTCGATCTGCTCACCGGTCAGCACGCTCGGCAGGGTGTCGCCGCCCTCGAAGAAGTGCGGGGCGAACTCCTCCTTGCGCCCGTACTCCCGGTCGGCGAACCCGAAGCGGTGCAGCTCGCCGTCGACCATGAAGGCCGCCAGGGTGTGCTCGGTGCCCTCCAGGAACTCCTCGACCACGATCCGCCCGCCCGGGCTGAGCCGTAGTGCCTCCTGCGCGAGGGCCCGCACCTGTCCGGCCGACTCCACCTTCATCACGCCCAGCGAACCGGTCCGGTCGCTGGGCTTGATGACCGCCGGCAGGCCGATGTCGGCGACCGCCCGCACCGCCTCGCCGACGCTCTCGGCGGTCGCGAACCGGGGCAGGTCGAGCCCGGCCCGGCGCAGGACCGCCAGCCGCCGGTCCTTGAGCGTGCAGTTCAGGGCCGTCTCCAGCGGCAGCCCCGGGCAGCCGAAGCGCCGCGCCAGCGTGCTGATCACCGGTGGGTTGTCCGCGCCCAGCGAGAACACTCCGTCGATCCGGTCGATCCCGGCGGCCGCCAGCTCGGCCAGGACCGCCACCGCGTCGTCGGGGTCGCACACCAGCAGGACGTCGGCGGCGGCCCGGGCCCGGTCCGTGGGGTGGTCGGTCACCACCACCAGCTCCCGCCGGGGCGAGCGGAGTTCGCCCAGGGAGCGGTCCATCCCGGAGCCGAGCCCGCAGACCAGCAGGCGGTCAGTCACGGCCGCCTCCCGCCGGGTCCGCCGGCGGTGGGGCGGTCGGCGGCGGGGCGGTCGGCGGCGGGGCGGCCAGGCTCAGCACCTGGAACACCTCCGCGTAGCCCGACCCGGCCGACACCGCGCCGCGGTAGCGGGCCAGGCCCTCCACGCCCTCGTCCCAGGCGGCGTGCCGCAGTTGGGAGACGTACGCGCGCATCGCCTCGACCTTGGCCCCGATCTGCCCGCCGATGTCCTCGGCGTACTGGAAGCGCGCCATCGGCGCCCACACCTCGTAGCCGAGCACCAGCCGTGGCGCCGGCATCGGCGGCCCGCCGGCCTCCTGGAAGAACTCCGACCGGGCCATCCACAGCGCCTCGACGGTGAGTTGGTGCACCATCCGGTGCTCGACGTCGTCGTCGTTGTCGTGCGGCAGGTACACCACCTGCGGCCGTACCTCGCGCAGCACCCGTACGAGGTCCAGATGGACCCGGCGGTTCAGCGCGAAGTCCCGCGAGGGCTCCTCGAACCGGATGCAGCGGTGCACACCCAGGGCCTTGGCGGCGGCCTCGGTCTCGGCGGCGAATTCGGCGTCGGTGACGGCGTCGTCGAGGGCGCTGCGCTCGCGGCCGATGACGATCACCACCGTCACCCGGGCGCCGTCGCGCACGTGCTTGGCGATGGAGCCGCCACAGCCGATCACGTCGTCGTCCGGGTGCGGGGCGACCACCAGGACGTCGGTCACCCCGGTCGTCACCCCGGGCGTCGCCACCCCGGGCGTCGCCACCCCGGTCGTCACCTCGGCCGTCCCCTCGGAGCTGCCCGCGGTCATGCCCGGGCCTCCGGCGCTTCCCCGGCCCAGCGGGCCCACGCGGCGGTGACCACGGCCGCCTCGGCGAACGGCGTGCGCGCGGTGAAGCCCAGTACCCGGCGCGCCTTGTCGTAGTCGGCGCGGGCCGTCGACCGGTACAGCTCCAGCTCCCAGTCGGCCACCGGCTCCCCGGCGGTCACGGCCGTCGGACCGCCGAGCCCGCGCAGCGCGCGGACCGCGTCGAAGAACGTGCCCCAACGCAGCTCCTCGGGGTGGCCCACGAGGAACCGCTCGCCGGCCGCCGCCTCGGTGTCCACGGCCAGCAGCACCGCCTCGGCCAGGTCGTCCACGTACACGGCGTTGCACACCCCGCCACCGCCCCCGGCCGGAAGCTGGGCGAAATCGCCCTCCGGCCGCTGGAGTTGGGCGGTGGTCCACTGGCCGCCCCACGGGCCGTGCACCACACCCGGCTGGATCACCACGGTCTCCAGGCCGTCCCCGTGCGCCTGGACGACGAGCCGCTCGGCGGCGAGCTTCTGCTGCTCGTACTCCCGGTCGGCGGGATCGGCCGGCCGGGCGGGGGAGTCCTCGGTCAGTGCCCCGGTGACGGCCGGGTCGTAGACGTCGATCGTGCTCAGGTGCACCACGCGCCGCACACCGGCGGCGCGAGCCGCGGCCAGGACGTTCGCGGTGCCCTCGACGGAGGCGGCCCAGCGGCCGTCCTCGTCCCCGGAGCTGCCGAACGCGCAGTGCACGACCGTGTCACAGCCCTCGAACGCCGCCCGCAGCGTGGTCGGGTCCAGCAGGTCGCCCTGACGGAACTCCAGGCGGTCCTGCGGCAGGACCGACAGCCGGGCGGCCCGGCCGAAGCCGCGGACCACCGGCCGGACCCGGGCCTCGGTGCCGAGCACCAGCCGCTCCACGAGCCGGCCGCCGATGAACCCGCTCGCGCCCGTGACCGCCACCGTGCGCCCGGTCAGCGCGGGGAGGTCGCCGGCCGTGGCCTCCCGGCCCCGGGTGGTCCACGGCTGAGCGGACCGCTGGTGGGCGGGGCCGCCGTAGCACTCCTGGATCAGCTCGACCACGCGGACGCCGTCCTGCGGGGTGGAGTGGACGGCCGCCGTGCCGCGCACGGCCGCCGCGAAGTTGGCGAGCTGCTCGCTGAACAGCAGCTCCCACTCGTCCTGGGCCGGGGCCACGGCCGCCACGTCACCGCGGTGCAGCTCCTGCCCGTCGGCGGTGACGAGCGTGCACTCCCCGGCGGGGAAGTCGGTGCCGATGGTCACCGTCGCCCGGGTGCCGGTGACCGTGGCGCTGATGCCGAGGTGACGCAGCCGGCTGAAGTCGCACGCCACGTCCGTGGCCCCGAACCGCAGGTGGACCCGGGCATCGGTCTCCACCCCGCCGAGGGAGTTGTCCTCGGCGCGGACCACCTCCACCTCGGGGCCGAGCCACCACAGCAGGGTGTCGAAGACGTGCGAGGCGGTGTCGGTGAGCACCCCGCCGCCCGCGAGCCGCCGGTCGAACATCGACCAGGAGACCGGCTCGTGGGCGTACGGGTGCCCCTCGGCCCAGTCGACCCGCACGACCTCGCCGAGGTCGCCGCCGTCGATGAGCCGCTTGACCCACGCGTAGGCGGGGAAGAGCCGGCGCGGGTGGGCCATGGCCAGGACGGGAGCGCCCTCGGCCGCGGCCGCCTCCGCCAGCCGGTGGGCGTCCTCGACCGAGGTGGTCATCGGCTTCTCCAGCAGGACGTGCTTGCCCGCCGCGAGCAGCGCCTCGACGATCGGGGCGTGCAGGGTGTGCGGGGCCACCACGACGGCGGCGTCGAAGGCGTCGGCGGCCTCCGCCGGATCGGTGGCGAGCACCACCTGCTCGGCGGCGGTGCCGCCCAGCTCCCGGTAGAGGGCGAGCGCGGCCTCGGCCTGCCGGGGGTCACGGTCGATCAGCGCGGTGAGCTGCACCTCGCCCTTGAGCGGGGGCAGAGCGGGCAGGTGGCAGCCACGGGCAGCGGCGCCGCACCCGACGATCGCGAGGCGTACGGGAGTCATGGTCGTCTCCAGGAGTGGAACGGAAGAGGGGAGCGGGGGAACAGAGGAGCGGGGAAGCCGGCGGAGCGGGCGGACCGGGGACCGGGGGCGGCTCAGAGGGCACGGTGGTGGACCCACACGTTGGGCTCGGCGTACGTGCCGTAGCCGTCCGCGCCGACGTGCAGCGGCACCAGGCCTCCGGGCAGCGGGTGTGCACCCGGTCCCGGCAGCGGCCGGCCGAGGAACTGCTCCCAGCGGGCGACCGGCTGACGGATCACCAAGGAGCGCTCGGCGACGCCCAGTTGCTGGGCGCCCAGCTCCAGGTGGGTGCGCAGCCACGGGTCGAAGCAGCGGCCGTCGGGCAGCCGCCAGGCGGCGTAGTCGTCGAGGGCGATCAGCGGGTAGTGCGGCTTGCGGGTGGGCCGGACCGGGATGATCACACCGCGGGGGGCGTGCTCCGCGGCCCGCCGGCGAACCTCGGTGAGCAGCCGTTCGGCGTGCCCGGCCGCCCGGTGCGCGGGATCCACGGACACCGACAGCATGCACACGGCGTCGGCCCGGTCCGGCGCTCCGTGGTCGACCGCCTCGACCAGCACCTCGTCGCTGCCGCCCGGCAGCGACGAGGGGGCGCCGTCCCAGGCGACCGGCAGCCCGTTGGCCGCCGCGACCAGGTGCCCGTCCCCGTCCACCAGACAGAGCTGGTGGGCGGGGTAGCGGTCGTACATGCCGTGCCAGCGCCAGTTCCCCGGGGACTCCCAGCTCATGAACGCCGGCATGTTGGAGCCGATCAGGGCGTCCACGGCGGGCAGCAGCCACGGGTCCCGGGACAGGTCGGTGAGGGTGAGGGACACCGGCGCGTCAGCCCAGCAGCCGGGTCCGGGCGGTGGCCCGCATCTCGCGCGAACGCCGCAGGTCCGAGGTCACGCACACCCGCTTCAGCCAGCGGTCGGTGCCGTCGTAGCGGGCCTGGAACGGCAGCCGGCCGTGGACGGCCCGGTGGTTGTCGATGAACAGGACGTCGCCCTGGTCCGCCACGACCTCCCGCATCGCGGCGTCCACCACCTTGAACAGGGCGTCGTAGGCCCGCCGGGCGTCGGTGTCGTCCTCCGGGACGGAGGTGAAGTACGGGTCCAGACGCATGTACGGGTCGAGGCGCGACCCGTAGAGCAGCGGGCCGAGCGGCCGCTCGTCGATCATGCGCTGGATGGTGGCGAACCGCGCCGCCTCCTCCTCGGAGGCGATGGTGTTGTTCTTCGGCAGGTGCGACTCGTCGGGCGCGATGTGGAAGCGCGGCTCGAAGAGGATGTCGATGTCCTCGGCGGACAGCGAGGACAGGTCCAACTCGCCGACCGTCGTGGGCACGTGGTCCGGATTGCGCAGCGCACCGAGGATCAGGTAGTCGCTGCGGTACGGGTGGAACGCGTCCTCGGTGTGCCAGGTCAGCAGCTCCTTGCTGCCCATGCCGAGCTGGTCGTTCTCGTGCGCCCGGATCGGGAAGATGTCGTGCACGAGGTGGCCGTCCTGCTGGGTGGCCCACCCGAACGGCTCGCCGAGCAGGGCCGCGTAGAGCATCAGCAGGAGCTCCTCGGGGAACTCCGGGCCGGGCCGCTCACGGCCGCGCCAGTGGCCGGGGGTGGGGCCGATGCGGTCCTGGTCGAAGTCGTGTCCGCGGACCACGACATGGCCGTGGCGGTCGGCGAGCTTGAACTCGCGCAGGAAGTGCTGCAGGCCCTCGGGCAGCCGGGCGGCCAGCCGGGGCAGGTCGCGCAGCAGGGCGGGATCGCCGAAGGACGGGTACCGGGAGGCCAGTTCGAGGCAGAGGTCCGCCACGGCGGCGGCCTCGTCGGGCGTCAGGGTGTAACCGGGCGTGGACTGGTCGGTGAGGTTCGACATGCCAACTCTCGCTGAGTGGTCGGTGATGGTTGCTGCTGCCCGCGGCCGGCCGGAGCCGGGCCGCGGGCCCTCGGGTGGTGCGGGTGGTGCGGGTGGTGCAGGTGGTCAGGTGGTCCCGTGCGCCGGGTCCTGGGCGCCGGGCAGCGCCGCGGCGAGCAGCCGAGGCGTGGGCGCGGCGAAGAGGGCGCTCGCCCGGAGGCCGGTGGCATCGGGGCGGACCTCGCGCAGCCGTGCGAGCAGGCGCATGGCCAGCAGGGACTGGCCGCCGTGGTCGAAGAAGTTGTCGTCGGGGCCGAGGGCCGGGTGGCCCAGGACCTCGCGGAAGAGCCCCAGGACGGTCCCCAGCGGCTCGCCGAGGGAGGCCCCGTCGGAGCCGTGGGCCGAGGCGGCCGTGTCCTGGGGTGCGCCGACCGCGTTCCCCGGCGGGGCGACCGTGGTCCGCGCCGGGCCGGCCGGAGCCGGTGTCGAGGCGGCCGCCCAGGCCGCCAGCAGGCGCTTGTCGATCTTGCCGTGCGGGTTCTTCGGCAGGACGGCGACCCGGTGGAGCACCCGGGGCACGGCCCAGTCCGGCAGCTGCGCCTCCAGGGGCGCCACCAGTGCGTCCCGGTCCGCACCCGTCAGCCGTACGGCCTCACCGGGCAGCGGTGCCGACGCCGGATCGGTGGGCACGGTGAACGCCCACAGGACGGTGCCGGTCGCGGGGTCGGGGAGGACCACGGCCCGGTCCACCCCGTCCGCCTCGCACAGGGCGCGCTCCACCCGGGCCGGTTCCAGTCGGTGTCCGCGGATCTTGATCTGGTCGTCGACCCGGCCGAGGAAGACGAGCTGCCCGTCGGGGTCGATCCGGCCCAGGTCGCCCGTGACGTACACCCGGGCGCCGGGCTCGGCGGCGTACGGATCGGGGACGAACCGCCGGGCGGTGGCGTCCTCGTCGTCGAGGAAGCCGCGGGCCAGCAGGGGACCGCCGATGTGGATCTCCCCGGTCTCGCCGTCGGGCACCGGGCGGCCGTCGCGCCGGACGCTGATCTGCACGTCCCGCAGCGGTGTGCCGAGCGGTACCTCGTCGGCGTCGTCCGGCAGCCGTCCGGTGTAGAACGTGGAGCTGACGGTGCATTCGGTGAGCCCGTACACATGGGCGAGGGCGGCGGGCCGGTGCTCCTGCCAGGCGCGGTACGGCTGCGGGTCCATCCGCTCCCCGCCGACCACCACCAGGCGCAGGGACGCCGGGGTGGTGGTCCCGGAGGTCTCCAGCCAGCGGGCGTACTCCAGCCAGTACTGGGTGGACAGTTCCACCACGGTGGTCCGGGTCCGGGCCAGGGTGACGTGGAGCTCCTCGGCGTCCAGGGCCCGGGTGTCGTCCCGGCAGACCACGGCCGCGCCCGCGGCGAACGCCGGGAAGACCTCCTCGATCAGCACGTCGAAGCCGAGCGAGGCCACCTGGAGCCAGCGGTCGTCGGGGGTCAGTTCCAGCCGCTCGGCGACGGCGGTCGCGAAGCGGCCCAGGGCGTCCCGTTCGACGACCGTCCCCTTGGGCTGCCCGGTGGAGCCGGAGGTGAACAGCACATAGGCCACGTCCGCCCCCTCGGCCCCGGCGCCGGGCCGGGGCAGTGCCCCGGTCGGGCCGCCGTCGCCCTCCGCCGCCGGCGGGACGTACGCGCCCTCGGGCGCGTGGCCGCCGTCGCCCAGCCAGACCGCGGCGGCGGTGCGGCGGACCAGTGCCGTGCGGGCGGCGGCCGGGAGCCGGTCGTCGAGCACGGTGAAGCCCGCGCCGGCCTTCAGCGCCGCCAGCATCCCGAGCACCGTACGGGCGGGGTCGCCGAAGGCCAGGCCCACCAGCCGTCCGGGGCCGGCGCCCCGCGTCACGAGCGAGCCGGCCCAGGTGTCGGTGAGCCGGTCCGCGTCCTCGTAGGTCAGCACCCGGTGCGGGGTGACCAGCGCGGGCCGCCCTGGATGCTCCCGCACCGACCGCTCCCACAGACCGACCACATCGGCCCCGGCCACCTCGGCCCCGACCGCGCCCCCGGCCGGGGACCCGGCCCCGGTCACGGCCCCGGTCACGGTCGCGCCCCCGGCGCCGGTCGCCCCGCTCATCGGCCCGCCCCGCGGCCGCGCAGGAAGTCCGACAGGCCCGCGAGGCCGGCCAGGAAGGACTCCTCCGGGCCGCCGAAGCCCAGGCGGGCCCCGTGCGGGGCGCCGAAGGCCGTGCCGGGGACCAGCAGGGTGCGGTGCCGGGCCAGCAGGTCCAGGCAGAACCGTTCCACCGCCTCCGGCCCCGCCCCGGCCCGCTCCAGCTCGCGGAAGACCGGCAGCGCGCACACGCCGCCCTCCGGCGGGATCCACCGGACCAGGTCCTCGTGCTCGGCCGTCCACGCCGTCAGGTGGGCGAGGTTGCGCCGGGCCTCGGCCGCCCGCGCTCCGATCAGCGCGTCGGCGTTGCGCATGGCCCGTTCGGCGATCAGCTCGACCAGCGGCGACAGGAACAGCGTGGTCCGGTCGCGCAGCGGGAAGGTGGCGGTGAGCAGGGGCTTCGGGGCGATGGCCCAGCCCACCCGCAGGCCGGGCAGGCCGAAGGTCTTGGAGAAGGTGCCGTAGGAGACGGTGTCGCCGCCGTCCGCCGCGGGATCGGGCAGCACCTCCCAGCGGTGCGCGATCTCGGCGGTGGCCGCGTCCCAGACGAGCGTGGCGCCGGTCTGCGCGGTCCGCTCCGTGAGGGCCTTGAGGCCCTGGGGGGAGAGGGACACCCCGGTCGGGTTGTGCGGGAAGTTGACGATCACGGCCGCGGTACCCGGCGTGACCAGGCCGGCCAGCACCTGCGGGTCGATCTCCCCGTCGCGGACCGCCGCCGCGGGGAGCTCGGCGACGTCGCACCCCGCCGCCCGCGGATAGTGGCCGAGCGAGTGGTAGATGCCCTCCTGGACGACCACCCGGTCGCCCGGGTGCAGCAGGGCGCTCAGGGTCAGCGCGATGGCCTCGCTGGAGCCGTGGGTGACCAGCACCCGGTCGGCGTCGCCACCGGCGTACCGGTCGGCGATCGCCGCGCGGATGCCGGCCCCGCCCTGCGAGACGCTGTCGTCCATGACGATCTCGTCGAGGTCCGCGGCCGGGATCCGGCACAGGTCGCGTATCTCGGCGAAGGTGTACGGGTGGACGCCGCTGGAGCTGATGTCGTGGATGTCCGGACCGAGGTGCCGGCGGTACCACTCCTCCAGTACCGGAGGGTCTTCACGCCGTGGACGGAGACTGCTCATGGCTGTGCAACTGTCCCTTCTCTACCCCTGACGGGTTTCCCGCCACCAGCGCTGCCCGGAGAGCGGGAGCGTGTCGATGGGGTCGTAGTAGTGGTACGAGCCGCTGTGGGCGTCCGGGTCCGCCGCCTCCAGCGGGGTGAGGTAGCTCTTGCTCCAGTGCGAGACGCCGAGTTCCCGGTCGTAGGCGTCCGCCTGGTCCACCCACCGCTTGCCGGCCATCGGTACGTCGCACACGATGCGCGGGGTGGCGAACCCCGGCAGGTAGCCCATGATCTGACGCTGGATCAACTGCGCGCTGTGCAGCGGCACCCGCCAGTGCTCGGCGTTCGGGATCATGTCGCACATGTAGAAGTAGTACGGAGTGATGCCGGCGTGGTCGGTGAGCGCGAAGCACAGGTCGAGCAGGTCGTGCGCGCTGTCGTTGACCCCGCGCATCAGCACGCCCTGGTTGCGCACGTCGTGCAGCCCGGCCCCCAGCAGGCCCCAGGCCGCGCGGGCCACGCCCGGGGTGACCTGTTGCGCGGCGTTGGCGTGGGTGTGCAGCGCGATGCGCACGCCCCGGGACCGGGCCTTGGCCGCGACCCGCTCCACGCCGCGCAGCACCAGGTCCGAACTCCAGTGCTGGGGCAGTCCGATCAGCCCCTTGCTCGCCAGCCGGATGTCGCGGACCGACTCGATCTCCAGCAGCCCGTCCACGAAGCGCTCCAGCCGCGGCCAGGGCATGTTCGCCAGGTCGCCGCCGGAGACGACCACGTCCCGGATGCCGGGGGAGGTGCGCAGGTGGGCCAGGATGCGGTCGGCCCGGTCGGCCGGTTTGAGCTGGAGCTTGTTCTTGGTGACCTGCGGGGTGGAGTTGCCGACCAGGTCCATCCGGGTGCAGTGCCCGCAGTACTGCGGGCAGGTCGACAGCAGTTCCGCCAGCACCTTGGTCGGGTAGCGGTGGGTGAGCCCCTCCACCACCCACATGTCCTGCTCGTGCAGCGAGTCGCGGCTGGCCATCGGGTGCGAGGGCCACACCGGGTGCCGGTCGGAGAAGACCGGCAGCATGTAGCGCCGCACGGGGTCGTCGTAGAAGGCCTTGGTCAGCTCGCCGGGGCGGGCAGCCGAGGCCTCCGCGGCCATCGTGTTGATCATCTGGGGCGGCAGCAGCACCGACATGGTGGCCCGGTGCAGCCGGTCCCGTTCCCAGTCCTCGTAGAACTCCTCGTCGAGCAGGTCGCCGACGACCGCGCGGAGCCCCTTCGGGTCCTTGACGCAGTGGGCGCGCTGCCACTGCGGATCGGCCCACTGCGCCTCGGTGACCTCGCGCCAGCCGGGGAAGCGCCTCCAGTCGGGTTCCACCAGCGGACGGCTCCGGTACGTGTAGGCGGCTTCGAGGGCCGCTGATTCCGTCTGGCTGCGTGCTGTGTCCACCAACCCGCCACCCAATCCCGTCGGTTTCGGCCGTATCGCCTGACGCCAACCGATCTTGCAGAGCCGCGGCGTTGTACACGAGGGCAGGTTGTACGGGGCGCCGGCGGTGTACGCCCCTGTACAACCGCACGCCGAAGGCGCAGAGTTGTACGGGCTCGTGTACGGGGTGCTGTACGGAAGTGACCTTGTACAGTCCGCTGCCGTACGGCGGAAGCGGAATGCCCGGGGTGTGGTCGTTGGCCCGAGGTGGTCGGCAAGGAGCCGAAATCGGACGACCCGCGCGGGAAGTGGCCGGAACCCCTCAGCTGACGATTGATCGATTTGTCAGAGGCATGTACCAATGTCCGAGAGATCCGGTGCGGAGGCTTCCGGTCGCCCTCGGGGCCTCCGGCCCGGTGCACCGACCCGGCCGCACGCCGTCGACCAGGTTGTGCGGGCCGGACGGAACATGCGCTTCGTTCGACACAATCGATCAGCAGGGGAGAAGCATGCCCAGGCCAGAGCGGTTACTGGACCCCACGGCAGGTCCGCTGGAGCAGTTCGCCCACGAACTGCGCCTCCTGCGGAAACAGGCCGGGAACCCCTCGTACCGGACCATGGCCAAACGCGCCCACTACTCCGTCGCCACCCTCGCCGAGGCGGCCCGCGGACTGCACAAGCCCTCCTTGAAGGTGACCCTCGCCTACGTGGCCGCCTGCGACGGCGACCCCGAGCCGTGGACCCGCCGCTGGTACCGGCTCAGCAGCGAACTGGAAGGACGTGACAGCCCCGCCCGCGGCCAGCCGCCCGCCCCCGGACTGGTCCCCAC
>NZ_RPRY01000540.1 GCF_003949795.1 Streptomyces sp. WAC06614 | reverse complement strand
CTCGCCGACGCCCCCACCGTCCCCGTCATCCACTCCGCCGACTACCTCGACCACCGCACCCGCATCCTCGGCGCCGAGCACATCACCGTCATCGGCGCCGGCCAGTCCGGCGCCGAGGTCTTCCTCGACCTCCTGCGCCACCGCCCCGCCGGCCGCGAACGCCTCACCTGGCTCGCCCGCACCGCCTCCTTCGCCCCCATGGAGTACTCCAAGCTCGGCCTGGAACACTTCACCCCCGACTACACCCGCTACTTCCACGCCCTGCCCGAATCCGTCCGCGACACCCTCGTCCCCGCCCAGTGGCAACTCCACAAAGGCATCGACACCGGCACCATCAACGCCATCCAGACCGAGCTCTACCGCCGCACCCTCGACGGCGGCTGGCCCGACACCGTCCTCACCCCCGGCGTCACCGTCCGCACCGCCGGCCGCCTCGCCACCACCAAGGTCGAACTCCACCTCGAACACACCCAGCAAGGCACCCGCTCCCGCCTCACCACCGACGCCGTCGTCCTCGCCACCGGCTACCGCGAACGCCCCCTCGGCCGCCTCCTCGCCGGACTCGACCCCTACATCCGCAAGGACTCCTCCGGCCGCCCCCGCATCGACGACCGCCACCGCATGGTCCTCGACCCCACCGTCACCGGCACCGTCTTCGTCCAGAACGCCGAACGCCACACCCACGGCGTCGGCGCCCCCGACCTGGGCCTGGCCGCCTGGCGCAGCGCCTCCATCCTCAACACCCTCACCGGCAAGGAGCCCTACCCCCAGCCCGAACGCTGCGCCTTCACCACCTTCGGCCTCGACCAGCGGGAGCAGAGCCGGCCCCGGACCCCCGGCACCCTGCTCCCCCTGGTCGAACACCCCTGAACCAGCCAGGGGCTACGGCAGCACCGGCACCCCCGCCCGCGTCAGCCGCCAGTCCACCGACGCGAACTGCGCCGGATCCACCGTCCCCTTCACCTTCACCCACTGGATGATGGTGTTACGGATCTCGTCCGAGTTCGCCCACAGCTGCCGGGCCTTCGGCACGTGCGGGAACGCCCCGCCACCCGAGGCCCGGTAGTTGTTCACCGCCAGCACGAACTGCGCCGCCGGATCCACCGGCCGGCCCTGGAACGCCAGCCCCACGATCCGCGACCCCACCGGCTGCGCGATGTCCACGTCGTACGTCACGCCGTACACCGCGTCATAGTTGTAGTCCGGGATGTTCTCGGCATTCGTCAGCTTCGCCGGATCCACCGGAGCACCCGGCGCCGTCTGCACGTAGTACCGCGCCGAGTACTCCAGATAGTCCTTCAGCTGCGCACCCGTCAGCAGCCGCGCCTCCAGCGTGTTCTCGAACGGGTACAACCCCGCCGCATCCCGGATCGTCACCTGCCCCGCCGGGATCGACGCCGTCCGCGAGAAGCACGAAGCCTGCGACAGCACCGGCAGCTGCGCCCACTCCGAACCCGCCAGCGCCCCCTTCACCGTCTCCGCCTGCACATGGTTGATCAGATCGATGATCGGCACGTCCTTGACCGGCCCCTCCGCCGACGACATCGCCTGCGTCGACGTACCGATCACCTGGTTCACGTACGCCACCACCTTGCGGTGCTCGTCCGACAGCAGCCGCACGATCGCCGGGTCCTCGGCCACCGTGTTCGAGTTCAGCACCCGCGCCGCCACCTTCTCCACCGTCCACCGGCCCCGCGCCCAGCACAGCTCGAAGTCGAACAGCGTCAGCCGCTGCCCCCACTTCAGCGGCTCCGACAGCACCACGTCCTTGCCGGTCGCCTTGTTCCTCACCCGGTACTCCGGGATCTCCGTGTGCGCGTGCCCCACCAGGATCGCGTCGATCCCCGGCACCTGCTCCGCCACCAGACCCGCCGCGTTCTCGACGTACGGCAGCTGGTCACCGTACGACGACGTACCGCTCGACCCCGAGTGCGCCGACACGATCACCACGTCCGCGCCCATCGACCGCAGCCGCGGCACGTACTTCGCCGCCTGCTCCTCCAGCCCCGGGAAGGTCATCTTCCCCTGGACGTTCGCCTTGTCCCAGATCGCGATCCCCGGGTTCGTCAGCCCCAGCACCGCCACCTTCACGTCCCGCCCGTGCGGCGTGCGCAGCCGGTGCATGCTGTACGGCGCGAACGCCGGCCGCAGCGTCCGCGCGTCCAGCGCGTTCGCCCCCAGCAGCGGGAAGTCGCACTGCTCCTCGAACTTCCGCAGCACCGGAATGCCGTAGTTGAACTCGTGATTGCCCAGCGCCGCCGCGTCGTACCCGATCGCGTTCATCGCCTGCGCCATCGGGTGCACCGGACCCCGGCGCGCCGTGATCGGGTCCACCTTGGCGTAGTAGTACGACAACTGGGTGCCCTGGATGGTGTCACCCGCATCGATCAGCAGCGTGTTGCGCCGGCCCTTCTCCGCCCGCACCTGGTTCACCAGCGTGGAGATCTTCGCCAGCCCGACGTCGTTGTGCGCCTTGTCGTCGAACTCCTTGTCCGTGAAGTAGTCCCAGTTGAAGACGTTGCCGTGCAGATCGGTGGTCCCCATCACCGTGAACGAGTACGTCCGCGCGGACGCGGCCCCGCCCCCCTCGGACCCGCCCTGCGCCGCGGCCGCCGGGGCACCCGCGGCCCCCGTCAACGCCACGGCCGCACCCGTCGCGGCCGAACTCCCCAGAAACGTCCTACGGTCGAACGCCATGCCATCTCCCCTTGTGAGGCGTCTTCGAGCGCGCCGATGAGTACGACGCGCGTAGATTCTGACCCACCGGTAACAAGCCGCAACACCCCGGTCCGGATTCGATCCCGCCACCCCCCACGCC
>NZ_RPRY01000539.1 GCF_003949795.1 Streptomyces sp. WAC06614 | reverse complement strand
CTACCGCTACGGCTTCGGCCACGCCCCCGCGAGCAGCCCGCCCGCACCCCGGGCGCCGGAGACCGCGCCGCCGCCGGCCCGCACCGGCCGCATGCTCTACGCGGCCCCGGCCGACCGCCTCACCGCGGCCACGCACCGCATCGCCGAGGCGGAGGGCGCGGTCCTCGTGGTCACCTCCGAACCCGCCCTGTGGGCCCGTACCAAGGACGCCCGGGCCAAACTGGGCCCGATCCTCCTCTACGACCCCACGCACCGCTGCGACACCCCGGCCCGGATGCACTGGAGCCCCACCGAGGGCTGCACCGACCGCGACACCGCCGCCGCCCGCGCCCTGGCCCTCCTGGCCCCGGTCCGGCCCCAGGCCCGGATCGACGCCGCGGTCGCCAACACGGCCGAGACCCTGCTGCGGAGCTGGCTGCACGCGGCCGCCCTGGACGACCGCCCCTTCAAGCAGCTCCACCGCTGGGCCCAGGGCACCTCGGCCCAGGACCCGGTCCGTGTCCTGCGCACCCATCCGCAGGCCGCCGCCGGCACGGCCGGCGAGCTGGAGAGCGCCCTCACCGCCCACCCCGAACGCCGGGACATGGCACAGCAGCTGACGGCCCGTGCCCTGTCGTCCCTCTCGTCCGTCCACATCCGCGACGCCTGCAATCCGAACCGAACAGATGCGCTCGCGTTGGCATCGTTCGTGACCGAAGGGGGCACTCTCTATGTGGTGGGTGAACCGATCGAAGACCCTCGTACCCACCCGGGTGCGATGCCGTTGCTGACCGCACTCGCCGCGAGCGTGGTCGAGCACGGCCGCCGCATGGCCGCACGGTCATCCCACGGTCGGCTCGACCCACCACTCTCGCTGGTCCTGGACGACGTGGCCGCCGTCGCCCCGATCCCCCAGCTCCCGGACCTCCTGACGGACACCACCCTGCCCCTCCTGGCCCTGTGCCGCAGCCATGAACAGGCCCGCTCCCGCTGGCCGGAGGCGGCCACCGCCCTGCCGGCCCGCTAGGACCGGACCCGTGACGGGCCGACCGCCACCCCGGTCGGTCCGTCCCCCACCCCGATGCTCGCCACGACCTCGTTCGTCCGCGTACGGATCACGGACAGCTCGTCCGAGCCGAAGTTGCTGACGTGGACGCGCGAGCCGTCCGGGTCGACGGCCAGCCCGACGGGGCCGTCGCCGACCGGGACGGTCGCCGTGACGGCCCGGGTCCGGGTGCTGATCACCGACACCTCGTCGGAGCCGAGGTCGGCGACGTAGACGCGCCGCCCGTCCGGCCGCACCCCGATCCCGCTCGGCTGGTCGCCGACCGGGATCCTCGCGACCAGCGTGCGGCGGCGGGTGTCGACGACGGACACGTCGTCGGAGGCCAGATCGGAGACGTAGAGGTACCGCTCGTCCGGTGTCAGCACCAGGGCGGTCGGACCGCTGCCCACCGGGACGGTGGCGGCGACCGTGCCGGTCGAGGTCCGGACCACCGAGACGGCGTCGGAGCCGGCGTCGGCGACGTAGAGCGTGGATCCGTCCGAGGACACGGCCAGACCCAGCGGCTGGCGGCCGACGGCGATGGTGTCGACGACGACGTTCCCCTCGGGGACACCGATCACGGACACGTCGTCCGAGCCGACGTCGGCGACGTAGACGCACCGGCCGTCGGGGGAGACGGCGACCCGGCTGGGCTCCCGACCGACCCCGACGGTGTCGACGACCGTACGGCGCCGCGCGTCCACCACGGACACCGTGTCGGCCCCGGAGTTGGTGACGTAGAGCCGGGACCCGTCCGGGCTGACGGCCACGCTGTCGGGGCCGTCGCCCACGGCGATGGTGTCCACCACGGTGCCGGCGCGGGGATCGACCACCGAGACGGTGTCGGAGTGCAGGTCGGCGACGTAGACGAAGCCTCCCGGCGGCCGGCTCCCGGCCGGGGCCGCCTCCGGAGCCACGAACCCGGTCAGGCCCGCCACCGCCGCCAGTACCGCTCCCGTGACCGCCGCCCGGACGGTCCACGTCCCCTGATGCCTCGTCATGGCCTCACGCTAGGCGAGGCGCTGCGGCACCGGCGGGTGGCACGCCCGGGTCAGGGCCGCGGGAGTACGTACTCCAGCTCCTCGGCGGACGGGTCGCCCGGCATCGGCAGGACGGAGCCCGACGGCCGGAACCCGAAGCGCTCGTAGAACGCGGCGGCCCGCCGGTTCTCCTGGTGCACGAACAGCCGTACGCGCTCCAGCCGCGGCGCCTCCCTCGCCCAGGCCCATGCCACGGCGGCGTCGAAGAGCTGCGCGACGACGCCGGTGCCGCGGTGCTCGGGGCGGACGAACACGCCCACGATGTGCGCCTGGTCCACCTCGACCGGATCGTCCAGGAGGCTCGCGGAGCCGGCGGCCTCCACGAACGCGGTGACGGACCCGGCCCAGGAGCCGTCGGCCGTCTCGGCCACGAACTGCCGGATCAGCCCCTGCTCCTGCGCCGCCCGCTCGGTCCGCTCCTGCCAGAACGTGTCGGGCTGGGCGGAGGAGGTCTCGTAGGTCTCCAGGAAGGCGATGGGGGCGACCGGGTCCTGGAGCGCCGCGAGGCGGAGCTCCTTGACCTTCTCCCACTCGTCGGTGCGGACGGGACGTATGACGTATGGCTGCGTGATCATGCGGGGGATCCTAGCCCTGAACGCAGAAAAGCCCCGCACCATTTTCGGTGCGGGGCTTTCCCACAATGATTGTTCGGCGGCGTCCTACTCTCCCACAGGGTCCCCCCTGCAGTACCATCGGCGCTGAAAGGCTTAGCTTCCGGGTTCGGAATGTAACCGGGCGTTTCCCTAACGCTATGACCACCGAAACACTATG
>NZ_RPRY01000538.1 GCF_003949795.1 Streptomyces sp. WAC06614 | reverse complement strand
GGGGCGTAGGGGGTCTGCGGAGCGTCCGGCGGCCGCACGGCGGATGTGGTCACGGGCCCTCCCCGCTCGTCGTCGTGGTGGTGTGCGAGCCGGCCGCGCCGGCCCCTGGGTGGGGCCGGGCGCCGTGGATGCTGCGGCCGGTGTGGTGGAAGAAGACGTCGTCGAGCGTCGGCGGGGTGGCGGAGGCCGCGTGCACGGGGATGTCGTGGGCCATCAGGGCCCCGCACAGGCGTGGGATCCAGGAGCTGCCGTCGGGCAGGCGCAGGGAGATGCCCTCGCCGTCCAGCGTCGTGGTGGTGCCCGGCGGCGCGGCCTTGGTCACGACCTCGCGCGCTGCTCGGTCGTCACCGGTGCGCAGTACCACCCGGTCGTCCCCGATCGCGGCCTTCAGGGCGACGGGGGTGCCCTGTGCCACCAGGCGGCCGCCGTCGATGATGGCGAGGCGGTCGCAGTTCTCGGCCTCGCCGAGGTAGTGGGTGGTGACGAAGAGCGTGATGCCCTGCCGGTCGCGCAGCGCGCGCAGGTGCTGCCAGACCTGGGCGCGGGCGTGGGGGTCGAGTCCGGTGGTGGGCTCGTCGAGGAAGAGGATCCGTGGTTCGTGCAGCAGGCCGCGGGCGAGTTCGAGGCGTCGTCTCATACCGCCGGACAGGGTGCGTACCGGGGAGTGGTTCCGGTCGGCCAGCCCGACCGCTTCGAGCGTCTCGGCCGCGCGGCGGCGGGCGTGGCGGCGGCTCAGGCCGTAGAGCCGGGCGTGGATGCGGAGGTTCTGCTCGGCCGTCAGGTCCATGTCCAGCGCGCTGTGCTGGAACAGCATCCCGACCTGTCGCCGTACCCGGTCGGGCTGGTCGAGCACGTCGGCGCCGGCCACCGTGGCACGTCCGGCGGTGGGCCGGGCGAGGGCGCACAGCAGGGAGATGGTGGTGGACTTGCCCGCGCCGTTGGGGCCGAGGAAGGCGAAGGTCTCGCCCTGGTGCACGTCCAGGTCCAGGCCGCGCACGGCCTCCACGGTGGTGCCGTCCGGGCCCGGGTAGCTCTTGACCAGACCGCGCGTGCTGATGGCGTACGCCCCCTGCTCCGGCCGTGCGGCGTCCGGGTCGGTGGGGGCGGCGGCCAGGAGGGTGGCCCGGGCAGGAGCGTTGTCGCCGGCGTGTGGCTGCATGTCGGGTCCTCGTCTGCGGGGTGTGGTCTGCGGACTCGGGCGGGCAACGGGTGAGCCGGGCACGGACGGGCCGTGCCCGGCTCCCGGTGGAGCGGTTGGGTGCTCCGGCCGGTGGCCGCCGCCATGGGCAGGCCACCGGCCGGAGGTCGTCCGGCCCCCGTCGTTCCGTCCCCGCGCGGCCCTGGCGGGCAGTACGGGGTGCTCCCCGCCGGGGTCCGCTGCTCAGCGTCCCGTCGACCTGACCGCTGTCGTAGGGCCGCCGAGCAGCGGCGGAGCCTGAGGGGGCCTACCGCCGGGTCAGGCGCAGCTGACGCCCACACAGACGGTGTTGAGCAGGGTCAGGAGTCCGACACACGCACAGGTGTCGGCGAACGGGACGCCGTCGACGCCGATCGGGTCGGTCTCGGGAAGGGCGTGCAGGTGAGCCAGCAGTTCGAGGTCGCGGTTCTCCATGACTTTCTCCTTCTCTGTGAGGTGGGCGGCAGGTTCCCTGCCGCTCAGCCCGGCTGCTGGATCGTCCAGTGCCGGGAGTCCGTGTGCCGGGTCCGCAGGAGGAACGCGAGGATCCCCGCGGATCCGTCGCTCCAGCTCGTCGAGACGTCCCCGTATTCGGTGGGGAAGACGACGTGGCCGTCGCGGTGGGCCCGTTCGGCTGCGATGAGGCGGGCCAGGTCCTCGGCCATCGCGTGGTAGGAGGGGTCCCCGGTGGCCGACGCCATGTCGAGGAGGAAGTCGCCGTTGCCCGCCAGCCCGTGGCACTGGGCGAGGGGCGCCCGGGAGGCGCGTTCGACGACGGCCCGGGCGGCGCCGCGGGCGAGTTCGGCGTGGCGTTCGTCGCCGGTGGTCCGCCACAGCCGGATGAGGAAGGATCCGATGCCCGCCGAGCCGTGGCACCAGTACGGCGCCGTGGGCACGTCGCCGGCCTGCGCCGGCCACTGGGTCGCCCCGCCGATCCGCACGGCGCCGGCCACCAGCTCCTCACCGGCTGCGACGGCCAGGTCCAGGTAGTCCCGGCGGTCCGCGACGGCGGCTGCTTCGAGCAGGAAGTATCCGATGCCGGACGTTCCGTGGGCGAAGCCGAGGTAGCGTTTGCCGGCCTCGGTGGCGACGGCTTCCGCCGGGACGGGCCAGCTCACGCCGGAGGGTGCGGGCCGCGCGGCGGCGGCCAGCCGGTCGGCGGCGGCGACGACGAGGTCGGCCAGCCGGGGGTCGCCGGTGCGGTGCCACAGGTGGGCGGCGGCCAGTCCGCTGCCCGCGTGGCCGTGGGTGATGTCATGGCTGAGCGTCGACTCCTGCGGGGCCAGGGCCAGGGCCATCGCGTGGTCGGCGAGGCCGCGGTCGTCGACGGCGCGGGCGGCGTCGTACAGGGCCCATGCGGTCCCCCTGCCGCCGAAGTGCAGGCCGGGGCGTGTGGAGCGGGTGTCGGTCCGGTCGGCGATCCAGCGGCCCGCGGTGGATATCACCTCGGGCAGGCGGGGATCGCCGGTGAGCTCGAAGTACCGGGTCAGGACGGCCAGTACGCCGGCGGCACCCTGCTGCACGGTACAGGGGTCGGTCTCCCCGGCCCGGGTGGACACGGGCCACAGCCGCTGCGCGTCCTTCGGCGTCATCGAGTCGACGAGGTGCTCGACGATCCCTGCCGCTACGGCTTCCGGTGTCGCGGCCTGCGGTGTCGCGTCAGGCCGCGGGGCGGCGGGGCGGCGCGCGTG
>NZ_RPRY01000537.1 GCF_003949795.1 Streptomyces sp. WAC06614 | reverse complement strand
GGCAGGGGCGGATCGAAGGGTTGTTGCTCGGGCTGGCGGCCGGGGACGCGGCCGGGTGGCCCGCGGCCCGGCACCGGGCCGCGCGGATGCCCGAGTGGACCCGGCGCCTGACCCGGGAGCTCGACACCTTCGCCGAGCAGAACGCCACCACCACCCTGCCCGTGCCCATCGCGCTCAACCAGCCGCCCGAGCCGCTACGGCTCGGCCCGTCCGACGACGCCGAGTGGGCGGCGTTCGCCGCCGAGTCCGTGCTCACCGCCGCCGGGGTGCTGCTCAGCGACCTCAGCCGGTCGCGCCGCATGCGCGCCGCCATCGACCTGGCCTGGAACGCCCTCGCCAGCGAGATCGCCGCCGCGGCCGAACGCGCCCCGGAGGTCGAGTCCGCCGTGCTGCCGCTGCGCGCGCGGATCTCCGTACGGGCCGGGCTCGGCAATCTCGCCGCCGGGCTGCGCCCGCCCGCGACCGGGCACGACAACCCGCACTACTTCGACGACGCCGCCTGCGTCCGGGCCTGCGTCCTGGCCCTCGTCCACCCCGCCGACCCGCGGGCCGCGGCCGACCTCGCCGAGTTCGACGCCCGCTACACCCAGGACGGCGACGGCGTCCACGGCGCCCGCGCGATGGCCGCCGCCGTCGCCGCGGCCCTCGGCGGCGGGGACGTCGAGACCGCCGTCGACGCCGCCCTGGACCAGCTGCCCGCGACCACCGAGATCGGCCGCAACGCCCGGCACGCCGTCAAGCTCGCCCGCGGCGCCGGCAGCGACGACGGGCCGGGCAGCCGGGTGCCCCCCGGCGCCGGCGCGTTCGCCATCGTGCCCGCCCTGGAGCACGAGATCGTCGACCACGTCTACAGCTACGGCATCGCCGCCGCCGAGACCGTCCCCATCGCCCTGGCCCTGGCCACCGCGGCCCGCGGCGACGTCACCGCCGCGGTCCCGGCCGCCGCCTGCCTGTCCCGGGTCGCCGACTCGGCCCCCGCCCTGGCCGGCGCCCTCACCGGCACCCTCGGGGGCGCGGACTCCGTCCCCGCCGCCTGGCGGGAGGCCTGCCGCACCCTCTCCGGCTGCGCCCTGCCGCGCCTGGCCGGCACCGACCTCGTCGAACTCGCCGGACTCCTCGCTCGCACGGAACTGACCACACCCAAGGGATGATTCGGACATGACGCTCACTCTCGAAGACCGGGCGGCCGGCTGCCTCGTCGGCGCCGCCGTCGGTGACGCGCTCGGCGGGCCGGTGGAGGGCTGGTCCCCGGACCAGATCGTGGAACGGCACGGCGGCCGCGTGCACGGCATCGTCGGACCCTGGTACGAGGACTGGCGCACGGCCCGCCCGATCGCCCCGTACCACAAGGGCGACGGGCACGTCACCGACGACACCTTGATGACCCACGCCCTGGTCCGCGTCTACGCGCGCGTCCGCGACCACCTCGACGCCTACGCCGTCGCCGACCACCTGGTCCCCGACCTGATGTCCACCCCGCGGTGGATCCCCGAGCTGGAGGCCGAGGCACTGCCCCTCCAGCGGATCTTCCTCGCCGAGAAGTGGCTGGTCGCCCGGCTGCACTACGGACACGTGGACCCGCGCGAGGCCGGCAGCGGCAACATCGTCAACTGCGGGGCGGCGATGTACGTGGCGCCCGTCGGCATCGTCAACGCGGGCAACCCGGCCGGGGCCTACGCCGAGGCCGTCGACCTCACCGGAGCGCACCAGTCCTCGTACGGGCGGGAGGCCGCGGGGGTGTTCGCGGCGGCGGTGGCCGCGGCGTTCGCGCCCGGGGCGACGGCGGGGTCGGTGGTGGAGACGGCCCTGTCCCTGGCCAAGGACGGCACGCGGGCGGCGATCGCGGCGGTGGCGCAGGAGGCGGGCCGCCACCGGGACGTGGAATCGGCGCTGGGGCCGCTGCGGGCGGCGGTCGCGCCGTACGACACCGTGGGCCCGGACTACCGCAACCCGTCGCTCGGCGCGCGCCGGCCGTCGCGGCTGCACGCCGTCGAGGAACTCCCGGTGGCGCTGGGCATGTTGCTGGTGGCGGGGGGCCGGTACGAGGAGGCGGTGCTGGGTTCGGTGAACTACGGGCGGGACTGCGACTCGATCGCCACGATGGCGGGGGCGCTGGCCGGAGCGATGGGCGGCGAAGCCGCTGTGCCCGCGGCCTGGGCGAAGCAGGTGGCCGAGGCCAGCCGCCTGGACCTGCACGCCCCGGCCGCGACCATGGCCGCGGTCGCCCGCGAGGTCTTCACCCTGGACCACACCCGCCACGCCGCCCGCACAGCGGCCTTCACCACCCTGACGGCCCCCTGATGCCCCCCACCGACCGCCCGCGGTCGGCCGCCACCGAGCCGACCGCCCACCGGGCGGCCCCGGCGACCACGGAACGGGCCACGCAGCCCGACGACCGGCCGACCGCACCGCACCGGGACGGCGAGACCGCCGGCGCGCAGGCCACCCGGGCCGCCCAGGCCCACACCCGACCGGCCGCCGCGCGCCGAGACGGCGGGACCGCCGCCGCGTCCCCGGCCACGCAGCCCCACCCCCGGGCGGCCGCCGCGCGGCCGGGCAGCCGGACCGCCGACGCGGAGACCACCCCCGCCACACAGCCCCACACCCGACCGGCCGCACCGCACCGGGCCCGCCGGCGCCGCAGGGGCCGCGGGCGCCGCGGGCGCCGCCGGGGCGTGTCGGCCCGGCCTCGCGGGCACGGGCGTTGCGGCGGGGGCGGCGGACGGGCCGCTGGTGCGGGTGACCTGGGTGCAGCCCGAGGATCTGCTCGGGCATGAGCTGCGGCAGGCCGTCGAGGACGGGCGGGCGGAGGCGGCGGCGCGGGTCGGCGCGGTCTGGGCGGCCGCGGGCGGCCACCCAGACCGCGCCGACC
>NZ_RPRY01000536.1 GCF_003949795.1 Streptomyces sp. WAC06614 | reverse complement strand
CCCCCGCCCAGCCCGACGGCGGCACCTACCAGCTGACCTTCACGGCCTTCGCCTTCGCGATGTCCGTGTCGATCTGCTGGTCGGTCTTCGCGAGCCCGGCGGGGATGTCCGCGACCTCGCCCTTCTCCACCGCGTAGGCGAAGTCCGTGAAGGTCAGCTGGTAGGTGCCGCCGTCGGGCTGGGCGGGGGTGGTGTTCGACCTCGGGTGCCGGGCGATGTCCAGGAAGGTCTTGAATTCCGGCGTCACCTCGAGCTTCGGCGACTCCAGCGCGGCCACGGTCGAGGGCACGTTGTGGATGGCGTTGGCGAAGGCCACCACCGCCTCGGTGTCGGTGGTCATGTACTTCACCAGCTCCCAGGCGGCGTTCTGCTTCTTGCTGCCCTGGGCTATGCCCATGATCGTGCCCGACAGGTAGCCCTTGCCGTAGTCGGCCACCTGGTCGTCGGGCACGGGTATCGGCGCGGTGCCTATCCCGAAGGTGACCCCGGCCTCCTTGGCCATGCCCGGGCGCCATTCGCCGTCGATCTGCATGGCCACCTTGCCCTGGTGGAAGGGGTGTTCGGCGCTCCACTCGTCCCCGAAGGTCGCCCGGAACTTCTCCAGCTTCTCGTAGCCGCCGAGCTTGGCCACCAGGTCCTTCTGCGCGGTCAGCATCCTGGCGAAGGCGGGGTCCTTGGCCAGGTTGGCCTTGCCGTCGGCGCCGAAGTAGGTCGGGCTCCACTGCGCGGCCAGGCGCATCGGGGTGGTCTCGTAGCCGTGGAAGGTGGGCATGATCCCGACCCGCTCGTACGAGTCCCCGCTCACCTTGGTGAGCTTCTGCGCCACCTCGGCGAACTGGCTCCAGGTCTTCGGGGGCTCCGTGATGCCCGCCTCCTTGAAGGCGTCCAGGTTGTAGACCAGCCCGTACGCGTCGTGGAGCAGCGGCAGGGTGCACTGGTTGCCGTTGAACTGGGTGTAGTCCAGCAGGGTCTTGGGGAAGACCTTGGCCTTGTCGATCCCGGACTTCGCCAGGAACGGGTTCAGGTCGGTGAAGGCGCCGGAGTTGCAGAACTTGCCGACGCTGTCGGTGGTGAAGGAGGACACCACGTCCGGGGCCTTGTCCCCGCCCGCCCGCAGCGCCTGGTTGATCTTGTCGTCGGTCATGTTGCCGGTGACCTTGACCTTGATGTGGGGGTGCGCCGCCTGGAACCGGGCGATGTTCTCCTCGATCGCCTTGACCTCGCCGGGCGCCGACCAGCCGTGCCAGAAGTTCAGCGTGACGTCGGCCATCGGATCGTCGGAGGCCGCGGAACCGCTCTGTCCGGTACAGGCGGAGGCGAGCACCGAGGTGGCGGCGAGGACGGTCGCGAGGGCGGTGAGGCGACGGGTTCTGGGCATGGCGGAGTCTCTCTCTGCGCTGGGGGACTTCCAGGGGGGTGGTGCAGAAACGGGACGTGCAGAAACGGGACGTGCGGTGACGAGGACGAGGGCGTGCGGTGACGAGTGCGTGGGGCGGAGCGGCGGCGGAGGTCAGCGGGAGGTGTCGAACACTTCGTCGCGGGTCGTGGCCAGGGCGCTCTCCAGCGCGCCCCGCAGCACGGGCCGCTCCTGGACGGCCCCGGCGACCAGCCGCGGCCGGGACGGCGCCAGATCGGCGAGTTCGGAGGTCAGCAGTTCGCGCAGCGGCTCGCCGCCGGCCGAGATCACCGCACCCGAGAGCACCACGATCTCGGGGTCGAGTACGGAGACCAGCGCGGCCAGGCCCGTGGCCAGGGCGGTGGCGTAGGATCGCAGGAGCTCGCGGTACGGCCCTTCGGGCGTGGCCGCGGCCCGGGCCAGCAGGGCCGTGCCGACGGCGACCTCGGAGCCGTCGGCGCCGGCGGGGACCTCGGGCTCCAGGCCCAGCCCGGCGGCGAGCTCCGGCAGGACCTGGGCGCCCGCCAGGTACTGGTAGCCGCCGCTGTTGGCCCGGGTGACCTGGCGGACCAGCGGGTGCCCGGCCACGGGCAGGAAGCCGACCTCGCCCGCGCCACCGGTCCAGCCGCGGTGCAGCCGGCCCCCGAGCACCAGGGCGGCGCCCAGGCCCGCCTCGTTCCACAGCAGGACGAAGTCCTCGTGGCCGCGGGCGGCGCCGAGGTGCTGCTCGGCGATGGCCACCAGGTTGACGTCGTTCTCGTACTCCACCGGCATCGGCAGGGCCGCCGCCAGTTCCTCCAGCAGGGTGGGGGAGTGCCAGCCGGGCAGGTGGCTGGCGTAGCGCAGCCGTCCGGAGTGCGGGTCGAAGGCGCCGGGGGTCCCCACGACCACGCGGTGGATCGCGGAGGGCTCCAGCCCGGCGGCCTTGACCGCCTCGCCGAGGGCCTCGGTGACCTGGGTGACGACCGGGGTGCGGGAGCCGGCCGTCGCCAGTTCGAAGCTGCCGACCAGTTCGCCGCCGAGATCGGCGACCCCGGCCAGGATCCGCTCCGGGGTGACGTCCAGCCCGGCGACATGGGCCGCGCCCGCGTTCAGGGCGTAGAGCTGGGCGTTCGGCCCGGGCCGGCCGCCGTCGGTGCCGGTGGCCACCACCAGCCCGGCGGCCTCCAGCCGGGCCAGGAGCTGGGAGGCGGTGGGCTTGGACAGGCCCGTCAGCCGACCGATCCGGGTCCGGGAGAGCGGACCGTGGGTGAGCAGCAGCTCCAGGGCGGCCCGGTCGTTCATCGCCCGCAGCAGGCTGGGGGTTCCCGGGGTGGTGCCGGCGGCCATGAGTCGATCTGCTCCCTCGCGGAGATGATTGTTAGGTAAGTTTCCTGTTGTCCCTCGGGGCGTGTCAATGCCGCTGCCCCCGCAGAAGACGATCTACGGGGGCAGCGGCATTGACACGCCCCGAGGGACAACAGGAAACTTACCTAACAATCATC
>NZ_RPRY01000535.1 GCF_003949795.1 Streptomyces sp. WAC06614 | reverse complement strand
GTGATGTATATAAAAGCCAGCGTCACTCCGTTGGTACTCAACCCGCTGTCCGACTGGCCCCGCCGGACCCGGAGGGCTCGCCGGGTGACGCCCCGCCGGGTGGCGGGGCGTCGGGGGTGCCCTCCGGGTCCGGCGGGGTCATTCGGACAGCGGGTCGAGTACCAACGGAGTGATCTTCCCTTCGAGCATCGCGCCGAGGCCCTGGACGGCGCACACGTCGGGCCGTTCCGCGATGTGCACGGGCATGCCGGTCGCGTCCCGCAGCATCTGGTCCAGCCCCGGCAGCAGGGCGCTGCCTCCCACCATCATGATCCCCGTGTCCGTCAGGTCGGCGACCAGGTCCGGCGGGCAGTCCCGCAGCACCTTGCCGATCCCGTCGAGCACGGCCGTCAGCGGGGTGTGGATGGCGTCGCGCACGGCGGCGGTGTCCACGTGCACCGAGCGGGCCAGGCCCGTGGCCACGTCCAGCCCGTGGATCAGGGTGGACTCCGGGCCTCCGGCGGTGATGCCGTTGCCGTGCAGGGCGAGCTGGAGCGGGCGGACGGACTGGCTGGGCAGCATCAGCTCGTGGGCGTGGCGCAGGTGCTGCACCACGGCGTGGTCGATGGCCTCGCCGCCCACCGGCACCCGCTGCGCGGTGACCACGGAGCCCAGCGACAGCACGGCCACCTGGGTGGCGGCGGCCCCGCACACCATGATCATCGTCGCGGTCGGCTGCTCCACCGGCAGGCCGCAGCCGACGGCGGCCGCGATCAGGGTGTCGACCAGTTCCACCCGCCGGGCGCCGATCCCGACCAGGGTCTCCACGGTGGCCCGCTGGGCGAGCGGATCGGCGTCGTGCGGGGTGCAGGCGGCGGCGCGCAGCCGGGGCTTGCGGCGCAGGGCGCGCCGCAGCTTCTCGCCGAGCAGGTGACGCAGCATCCGCTGGGCCATCTCGATGTCGACGACGGTGCCACCGGAGACGGGCCGCACCACGCGGATGTAGTCGGGGGTACGGCCGGTCATCTTCTCGGCGAACGACCCGACGGCGATGAGGGCGCCCGTACGGGTGTTGATCGCGGCGGCGCTGGGCTCGTCGACCACGAGGCCGGTGCCTTTGACGTACACACGGGTGCGCGCGGCACCCAGGTCGACGGCGACGTGGCAGCGGCGCAGCTGCTCCAGACTGACGGTCACGGCAGATCCTTCCGAGAGCGCTGACGCGAGAAGGCCCGGCGGATTGCCGGTCACATACGGAATCTTCTGTTCCGTTCGGGGGGTCCCGCCCGTTGGGTTGCTCCGGGCGGGGGGTGCTGCACAGGGGTGGTTTTCTGTACCGACAGGCCCGAGGATGCCCCCACCGACCGCGCTACCCGTGCGTAACAAGGTAAAGGGGACCCGATGCTGACGGCCCGCCAGAAGACGGTGGCTCTGCTGACGCTCTGCCTGCTGCCGCTCGTGCCCGGCCCGGCCCAGGCGGCGCCTTCCGCGCCCTCCGCACCTTCCTCCTCCGCGCCCTCCGTCCCTGCCCGGGCGGACGGGGCGCGGATCCAGCGGCGCCCGGTGGTCCTCGTCCACGGCTACAACGCCGACCCGGGCGTCTGGGGCTCGCTCCGCTCCGACCTGCGCGCCGCCGGGTGGACGGACGCGGACCTGTTCTCGTGGGGCTACGACACCCACCAGTCCGTCAACGAGGTGCTGTCCGGACAGCTGGCCGGCTACGTGGACGAGGTCCGCCGGCGGACCGGCGCCGACCGGGTCGACATCGTGTCCCACTCCTTCGGCTCGCTGGTCAGCCGCTGGTACGTGAAGTTCGGCGGCGGCGCCGGCACGGTGGACCACTGGGTGTCGCTGGCCGGGCCGAACCACGGCACCTCCACGGCGTGGGCGTGCGCCCTGTGGGACCAGGCGTGCCGCGACATGACGCCGAACTCCTACGTCCAGAAGAACCTGGCCTCCGGCGACGAGACCCCCGGCGCCGTGAAGTACGCGACCTTCTGGTCGACCTGCGACGAGGTGGTCAACCCCGACTCCAGCGTGCCGCTGGCCGGGGCGGCCAACACCGGCGTCGGCTGCCTCCAGCACAACGACCTGCTCGGCGACCCCGGCACCAAGGCGGGCGTCCGCGCCTTCCTGGCCTCGTAGCCCACGGGCCGGCCCTAAGGGGCCTCGTCCACGCGCTGGAGCAGCCCGTACGTGAACTCGGCCACCAGGGGCCGCCCCTCCGCGGTGAACGCCAGCCGCCACCGGGTGGGGGCGGTCCCCTCCATCGGCCGGACGGGGGCGAAGGCCCGCGCGACCTCGTCCACGGTGGCCGACCAGGGCAGCAGGTCGGCCGCCCGCTCCAGGACCGGCCCCGGCGCGCCGGGAGCCCGGACCAGCCACTCGTTCCACACCGCCCCGTCCGGCGCCGCCAGCACCTCGAAGCGCAGGTCGGGCCACAGCGGCAGGGCCCACAGCAGGGCCTCGCACGACAGGTCGCCGAGGGTGCGCGGCGCGGTCCGCTCGGGCGGGCCGAGTACCGAGCGGTAGCGGGCCAGGGCCCCGCGGGAGCGGGGCGACCGGACCATGGCCTGCCAGCGGCGGTTCGCCTCGCGCTGGTCGGCGACGGAGGCGCCGAGGCGGAGCCGGGCCTGCTCGGCCAGCTCCGGCTGGAAGTCGGCCATCCGGCGCAGGAGCACGAGCTGGAAGGCGGTCACGCCGAAGGTTCCGGTCATGGAACGCACAATTCCACACAGGATCCTCACACCGCCGGGACACCGATGTTGCAGACCGGCGCATAGCCTGCGGGCTCCATGGACTACTGCCACTCCTGCCACCGCCACCTCAACGGTGCTCTGGCGTGCCCAGGGTGCGGGACCCCGGTCGAGCTGCTGACCGCGACCACGGCCCCCGCCGGGGCCGCCACGGCGCCGGGCGGCCCCGGCGGGGGCCGTGGTCGCGGTCAGCAGCTCGACCGGGGTCCCGCAC
>NZ_RPRY01000534.1 GCF_003949795.1 Streptomyces sp. WAC06614 | reverse complement strand
CGTTCCCGGCCCGCCCAGTACGGCTCGCGCAGCTTGAACTTCTGGATCTTGCCGGTGGCCGTCCGCGGGATGACCTCGCGGAACTCCACCGACGTCGGCGCCTTGTAGCCGGCCATCCGCTCCTTGCAGTGCGCGACGATCTCCGCCTCGTCGACGGTCGCCCCCTCCGCCAGCACCACCAGCGCCTTGATCGTCTCGCCCCACTTCTCGTCGGGCACGCCGATCACGGCCACCTCCGCGACCGCCGGATGGCTGAAGATCACATCTTCCACCTCGATGGACGACACGTTCTCACCCCCCGTGATGATCACGTCCTTCTTCCGGTCCGAGATCGTCAGGTGCCCGTCGGCCGGGTCGACGGTGCCGCCGTCACCGGTGTGGAACCAGCCGTCCTCCAGCGCGGCCGCCGTCTCCTCCGGCTTGTCCCAGTAGCCGTCCAGGACGACGTTCGACCGCGCCAGCACCTCCCCGGCGCCGGACACCTGGAGCTTGACCCCGAGTGCCGGCAGTCCGGCGCGCGACAGCTTGCGGGCCCGTTCCTCGGCCGGCAGGTCCAGGTCGGCCGGCCGGATCCGGTTGAAGGTGAGCAGCGGGGAGGTCTCGGTCAGTCCGTAGATCTGGGTGAACTCCCAGCCCAGCTCCTCCCCCATCCGCTGGATGGTCCGGCTCGGCGGCGGGGCGCCCGCGCACACCACCCGGACCCGGTCACGGCCCGGGATCTCGCCCTCCCAGGTCGCGGCGGCGTCGAGCACCATGTTCCACACGGCCGGCGCCCCGCACATCAGCGTGACCCCGTGCTCCTCGACCCGGCGCAGGATCTCCGCGCCGTCGACCTTGCGCAGCACGACCTGCTTGACGCCGAGACCGGCCATGACGAAGGGCATGCCCCAGCCGTTGCAGTGGAACATCGGCAGGGTGTGCAGGTAGACGTCGCGTTCCCAGACGCGGGTGTGCAGTCCGAAGGTGAGCCCGTTGACCCAGATGTTGCGGTGCGTGAGCTGCACGCCCTTGGGGCGGGCCGTGGTGCCCGAGGTGTAGTTGATCGTGGCGGTGGCGTCCTCGTCCGGCCGCGACCAGGGGCGCGGTTCCACCCCGAACCGCATCAGCTCGGTCTCGGTCTGCTCCCCGAGGACGAACCGGTGGCGGGCCTTGACCCCGGCCAGCGCCCGGTCCAGCTCGGGATCGACGAGCAGGACCGAGGCCCCCGACTGCTGGACGACGTAGTCCACCTCCTCCGGCTTGAGCCGGAAGTTGACGGGCACGCAGATCCGGCCGCTCATCGGCACCGCGAACAACAGCTCCAGCAGCCGGGCCGAGTTGTGACTGACGACCGCCACCCGCTCGCCCTCGCCGACCCCGAGCGCGTCCAGCCCGGCCTGCCAGGCCCGGACCCGCTCGGCGAGCCGCCCGTACGTCGACACGGGGACCGGTGCCGCCGGCTGGTCCGGTTCGTCGACGACGCCGGGGCTCGTGGCGAACCCCAGTTCGGCCCGGTCGAGGAAGTCCGCGACGGTCATCGGAATCCGCATGGTTCTCTTCTCTCCTGTGTCCGGATCGCGTACGTAGGCGGGGCAGACGTACGCGCGGGTGCGCCCCCGGGCATCGTGCCGTGTCAGGGAACCGGCCACCAGTGCGGCATCAGCCGCCGATCGGCCCGAACTCCACCGAGAACCGGGCCGCGTCGGTCATCGCGGCCAGCATGGACTCACCTTCGTGGACGATCTCCGCCCGCTGCGCCGCACTCACCTCCCGGAACAGCTCGACCACGACCCGGGCCTCGTCCCTCCCGCCGCCGGAAGCCTCGGCGAACTTCCAGATCCCGCCGAGGAACCCGTCGACGAGGAGGGTGCAGTAGGCCTGGTTCCCCTTCCACGTGCGCCCCTTCAGCTCGGCGGGCACGATCCGGCTGCGGTCGGCGTGCGAGAGCAGCACGTTGTCGAACTCCGGCAGGAACCGCGGCGGAGCGGGCGTACCGCCGTCGGGCCGCGGCGCCTCGGGTACGTCGAACAGCTCCACCCCCTTCTCGTCCCGGAACACCAACAGCTCGGGCCGCAGCCGCTCGAAGACCTCCTTGAGCCGGGTGAGCCCGGCCCAGGTCTGCATGTCCTTGACGGAGGCGGGCCCGAACGCCCGCAGATACCGCAGCACCACCCCCTCCATGTCGCAACGGGCCGCCCCCTCGGAATCGGAATGTCCCGCCCCGACCCACTGCTCCCACGTGGTGAGCCGCACCTGCCCGCTGCGTCCCCACACCCCCCGGGGAGTGACCTGCACGAGCGGCAGCCGGCACCGCGCGGCGACCCCGAGCGCCTGGGGATCCGCCTCGGGCCACTCGGCCACCAGCGCCTCCCGCAGCTCGGCCATGGTCCGCGGCGCCTCCTCGACGACCCCCCGGGCCACCTCCTCCAACCGCCCGAGGTCGACCCCGACGAGCCCCTTCCGGAACTGCTGGACCTCCCGGTCCCGAGCCCCCTGCACCAGCCCGCGCAGCGCCCGCGCGTCCTCGGCCGTGTGCAGATGAATGGTGGACCGCAAGGTCACCATCCGCACCACCTCCCGCCGCTCCATGAGCCCGGCCAACTCCGCGGGCCGGAAACCGGCGAGCCGGGCGTGCAGCTGGAAGTAGGGCGGCTTGACGTTCTGCGCCTGAAGCCCGACGAGATGCCCGACCGCATCGCGGGCGGACATCCCGCCCTCCCGGGAGAGCAGCATCTGACGAGCGAGAGTGGCACGGCTGAGCGCACGCGCACCGAGCACGACGGGTGACGACCTGAAAGCCATACCCCCACGCTAGACCGGGACGCGGACAACCACGGTCCGCAACGGGGACACCGGGGCGGCGAGCAAGAGGCCCGCGGGGAGCCAGGAGAGACGGGAGAGCCAGGTGAGACGGGAGAGACGGGAGAGACGGGAGACAACGAAAGATCCCCAAACCGCCCATATACTACGTAAGCCCCACCCCACCCCC
>NZ_RPRY01000533.1 GCF_003949795.1 Streptomyces sp. WAC06614 | reverse complement strand
GTGGTTCACCACCCAACCCCTGACGAACGACCACAGCACAGTAGAAGTCCCCCACCCCCACCAAAACCTCACCATCCTGACCCACTAGACCCCCCAGGGGCGCGGGGAACTGCGCGAGCAACCCCCACCGGCGGACGGTCGAGGGACGTCAGGAACTCCCCGGGGGCGCGGGGAACTGCGCGAGCAGCCCCCACGGCGGGCAGCGGCGTGACGGCGGAGGCCGGCCGAGCGGCGGCGCCCGCCGGAGCGGCGGGACCTAGTCCTGCCCGTAACGCGGATCCACGGTCTCGGGCGACAGCCCCAACAACTCAGCCACCTGCTCGACCACGATCTCGTGCACGAGCAACGCCCGCTCGTCCCGTGACTTGCTCCGGATCTCCACCGGCCTGCGGTACACCAAGATCCTCGGCGGCCGCCCACCCTGCGCGGGGGCCACGCCCCCCAGCGGCACGGCCTCGTCGCTCCAGCCCTCGGCGCCGCCGGCCGCCCCCGGCACGCCCGGGACCTCGGCCACCACGAACTCCACCTCGGCCAGCTGCGGCCACCTCCGCTCCAGCCGCTCCACGGAGTCCTGCACCAGGTCCCCGAAGAGCTCCGCGCGACTCGCGGACAACGGCACCTGCGGCGGGGCGACCGGCCCCCGCATCCCCCGACCGTGCCGGTCACGCCGCCGCGTACGCGGCTCCTTGCGCGGCTCCTTGCGCGGCTCCTTGTGCGGTTCCTGGGGGCGCTCGCCGGGGCGGGGGGTCAGCGGGGTGTCCATCACGCACGCAGGGTAGCTCCCGCCCGTGCCCCGGGCGCCCCCATCGCCACGCCCCTGGCCAGATGTCGTCGCATGACCGTTCCCACGACCGTTCCCGCGACCGTTCCCACAGCCGTTCCCGTGACCGTTCCCCTGACCGTTCCGGCCACGGTCCGGCCCGTTCCTGGCCTGTCGGCGACCGCCCGACCCACCCAGATTGTTGCGATCCGTACCACCTCGTGACCGATCCCATGGTCGAGATCACGCCACGACACGGGGGAGTGAGCTGGGGGAGAGTCGTCGCGGCCCGGTCAAGAGTGCGGTACCGTCCAACGTCGTGAGCCTTGTACGTCGCTGTTCGCGCACCGCGTGCGGCCGCCCTGCCGTCGCAACACTGACGTACGTCTACGCCGATTCGACCGCAGTCCTCGGCCCGCTCGCCACCTACGCCGAACCCCACTGCTACGACCTGTGCGCCGAGCACAGCGAGCGCCTGACCGCGCCGCGCGGCTGGGAGGTCGTACGTCTGTCCGACGGTTCCGCGCCGTCCCGCCCCACCGGCGACGACCTCGAAGCCTTGGCCAACGCCGTACGGGAAGCGGCTCGGCCGCACGAGCGTGCCGCGGAGGCCGGCGGCGGCGGAACCGGCGGGTCCCGCACCGGCGAGACGCGTCGCGGACATCTGCGCGTCCTGCGATCGCCGGAACCCTGACATCCGGATCATCCGAAGAGCCCCGCGCCGCTCAGGGTAGGTTTGCTCCACCGCACAGAACCTCAGGAGGGCAGGCAGTGGCCGCTGATCTTTCGAACATCGTCAAGGCGTACGACGTACGTGGCGTCGTCCCGGACGAGTGGGACGAGCGCCTCGCCGAACTGTTCGGAGCCGCGTTCGTCGAGGTCACGGGCGCCGACGCGATCGTCGTCGGCCACGACATGCGGCCCTCGTCGCCGGGCCTGTCGGGCGCCTTCGCGCGCGGCGCGACCTCCCGCGGCGCGGACGTCACCCTGATCGGCCTGTGCTCCACCGACCAGCTGTACTACGCCTCGGGCGCGCTGGACCTGCCCGGTGCCATGTTCACCGCCTCGCACAACCCGGCCCAGTACAACGGCATCAAGCTGTGCCGCGCCGGCGCCGCGCCCGTCGGCCAGGACACCGGCCTCGCCCAGATCCGCGAGCTGGCCGAGCGCTGGTCGGACGAGGGCGCCCCGGAGCCGGTCGCGCAGCCGGGCAGCATCACGGAGCAGGACGTCCTCGTCGGCTACGCCGCGCACCTGCGCACCCTGGTGGACCTCACGCAGATCCGCCCGCTGAAGGTCGTCGTGGACGCGGGCAACGGCATGGGCGGCCACACCGTCCCCACGGTCTTCGAGGGCCTGCCGCTGGAACTCGTCCCGATGTACTTCGAGCTGGACGGCACCTTCCCGAACCACGAGGCCAACCCCCTCGACCCGAAGAACATCGTGGACCTCCAGGCCCGCGTGAAGGCCGAGGGCGCCGACCTGGGCCTCGCCTTCGACGGCGACGCCGACCGCTGCTTCGTCGTGGACGAGCGCGGCGAGGGCGTGTCCCCGTCCGCCATCACGGCCCTGGTCGCGGCGCGCGAGCTCGACCGCCACGGCGGCAAGGGCACGGTCATCCACAACCTGATCACCTCGTGGTCGGTCCCCGAGGTCGTCAGGGAGCACGGCGGCACCCCGGTGCGCACCCGCGTGGGCCACTCGTTCATCAAGCAGGAGATGGCCGCGACCGGCGCCATCTTCGGCGGTGAGCACTCCGCGCACTACTACTTCAAGGACTTCTGGAACGCGGACACCGGCATGCTGGCCGCGCTGCACGTCCTGGCCGCCCTGGGCAACCAGGACGGCCCGCTGTCCGCGCTGGTCTCCTCCTACGACCGCTACGTGGGCTCGGGCGAGATCAACTCGACCGTGGCCGACCAGGCCGGCCGCACCGCCGCGGTCAAGGCCGCGTACGCCGGCCAGGAGGGCGTCACCTTCGACGAGCTGGACGGCCTCACGGTCGCCACGGCCGACTGGTGGTTCAACCTCCGCCCGTCCAACACGGAGCCCCTCCTCCGCCTGAACGTCGAGGCCCGCGACACCACCACCCTGACCCGCATCCGCGACGAGGTCCTGGCCCTGGTCCGCGCGTAGCCCCGCGGGGGGCCGGCCGCCCCCCGCGGGGCTACGCGCGGACCAGGGCCAGGACCTCGTCGCGGATGCGGG
>NZ_RPRY01000532.1 GCF_003949795.1 Streptomyces sp. WAC06614 | reverse complement strand
GCGGTGTGGTGTGCGTGCTGCCAGGTGGCCCGGGCAGCCGCGACCGCTTCGGGGCGGGCGGCGGGGTGGTGTACGAGGACCTCCCGGTCCCGGTGCGCGACGGGGGCTGCGTGGGGGCCGGCATGGCCTTCAGGTCGAAGGAGGCCGGCGGGGTCCCCGCGAGCGCGGCCTTGGTGTAGGCGGCCCACACCTGGGCGGGCGCGCCGCCACCGTTGACCCGGTCCTGACCGAGCGCCCCGTAGAGGGGACGCAGCTGGCCGGAGTCGGGGTCCTGCCCCATGACGGAGACCACCGTCGCCAGGTCCGGGGTGTAACCGGCGAGCAATGCGGCCCGGTCCTCCTCCGCGGTGCCGGTCTTGGCCGCCGCGGGCCGGTCGATGGCCTGCGCCGCGGCGGCAGTGCCGTTCTCGACGGTGCTCCGCAGCACCGAGGTCACGGTGTCCGCGGCCTGCCGGGAGACGGCCTTGACCGGGGTCCGGTCCGGCAGGGTCACCGTCTGCCCGCCCCGCGTCACGGAGTCGACCAGGGTGTACGGCGTGTACCGGCCGTGCGCGGCCAGGGTCGCGTACGCCTGCGTCATGTCGAGGACGCTGGCCTGGACGACGCCGAGGGCGATGGACGGGCCGGCGTCGAAGCCGGGCAGGTCGTCCGGGACGCCCATGGCGATCGCGGTCTGCTTGACCTTCGCCGGGCCCACGTCGACGGCCATCTGGGCGAACACCGAGTTCACCGAGTTGTCCATGGCCTTGGTCACGGTGATGGGGCCGTAGTCGGCGTGGTCCTCGTTCTCCGGGGCGTACGGCACGTCGGAGCCCTGGACGGGCCGTTTGTTGTCGCCGTTGTAGATCGTCTCGGGAGTGATCAGCTGGCCGCCCTGGGTCCGCGCCCGGTGGTCGAAGGCCGAGGCGAGCAGCAGCGGCTTGAAGGTGGAGCCGGGCGTGAAGTCGTGCCGGGTCGCGTTGTTGACGTACTGCTTGGTGTAGTCGATGCCGCCGTACATCGCGACGACCCGCCCGGTGGCGGGGTCGATGGAGGCGCCGCCGACGCGTACGTTGCGGTCGACCTTGGAATTCGGGTCGAGCTTGGAGACCACCTTGTCCTGGACGGCCCGGACGAAGTCGTCCTCGCGCTTCTTGTCGATGCTCGTGGTGATCCGGTAACCGCCGTGGCCCAGGTCCTGCGCGGTGACCACCTTGTGGGCGACGAGGTAGGCCTTGACCGCCTGGACCAGGTAGCCGCGCTGCCCCGACAGGCCGGCCGGGGGCTTGGGCTGCATCGGATCGGGGAAGGTCATGGCCTGCCGGTCCTGCTGGCTCAGCCAGCCCTCCTTGACCATGCCGTCGAGGACGTAGTTCCAGCGGGCCACGGCCTGCGGCCGTGCCTCGGGGTCGGCGCTCACGTCCAGGGCGCTCGGCGCGTTGAGCAGGGCGGCCAGGTAGGCGCCCTCGGCCGTGGTCAGCTGGGAGGCGTTCTTGCCGTAGTAGGCCTGGGCGGCGGCCTGGATGCCGTAGGCGTTGCGGCCGAAGTAGCTGGAGTTGAGGTAGCCCTGGAGGATCTGCTGCTTGGACTCCTCGCGCGACAGCTTGACCGCGATGATCAGCTCCTTGGCCTTGCGGGTGAGCGTCTGCTCCTGGCCGAGGTAGGCGTTCTTGACGTACTGCTGGGTGATGGTCGAGCCCGACTGGGTCTCGCCTCCGGTGGCCATGTTCCAGGCGGCGCGCAGCATCGCCTTGGGGTCGATGGCCGGTTCGCGGTAGAAGCCCCGGTCCTCGGCGGCCAGTACGGCCTCCTGGGTGCTCTTGGGCACCTGGTCGAGCGGCACGTCCTGCCGGTTGAACTCGCCCGTGCGGGCGATGACCGAGCCGTCCGAGTACAGGTAGACGTTGCTCTGCGCGGTGGCGGCGGCGGCCTTGGAGTCCGGCACGTCCACCAGGGCGTACGCGGTGAAGATCGCGCCGAGCACGAGGACGAGGAACCCGAGGGTGAGGCCCAGCGTCCAGCGCCAGGTGGGGACCAGCCGTCGCCAGCCCGTGCGCCGCGGCCTGCGCGGGGGCTTGCGCGGGCCGCGGCGCAGGAGGCGCAGGCCCCGGCCCGGGGAGGGCGCGGCGGCGTCCGTCATGAGTCCTGCACCCAGGTCTGCCAGGGCATGTTCCAGTCGCTGAGGCCGTTCGCGGGGTCGATCGTCCCGCCACCCGAGTTCTTGACGATGACGACGTCCCCGACCAGGGAGTGGTCGTAGAACCACGCGGCCGGCGTCGAGGGGTCGCCGCCGCCTTCGACGTCGCGCAGGCCGATGCAGCCGTGGCTGGTGTTGACGGCCCCGAAGGCGCTCCTGGCGGCCCAGTAGTTGCCGTGGAGGAAGGTGCCCGAGCTGCTCAGGCGCAGGGCGTGGGGCACGTCCGGGATGTCGTAGGCGGCCTTGCCGTTCGCGCCGGTGAAGCCGACGGTGGCCCCGTCCATGCGGGTCACGGGCAGCTTCTGCGAGATCACCATCTGCCCGTCGTACGTGGGCGTGGCCGCGGCGCCGGCGGAGACCGGGAGGGTGTTGACCACCTTGCCGTTGCGGACCACGGTCATCGTCTTCGTGCGCGCGTCGACGGTGGAGACCTGGGACCGGCCCACGTGGAAGCGGACCGTCTCGTCCTGGGTGCCGGTGCGGCCCGGGGCGCCCTCGACCCCGGCGGTGCGCAGCGTCACGGTGATGTCCGAGCCCGCCTTCCAGTAGTGCTGGGGGCGGAAGTCCAGCCGGGAGGGGCCGAACCAGTGGCCGACCGCCCGCTGCCCGCTGCTGGAGGTGACCTGGACCGCCGCCTCCACGGCCCGTTCGTCGGTGACGGGGTGGTCGAAGGCGATCGAGACGGGCATGCCGACACCGACCGTCGAGCCGTTCGTGGGGGAGACCCGGGCCTGGAAGTGCCCCTGCGGGCCGGTGGCGGCGGCGGTGGAGGCGGTGGAGGCGGTTGCGGGGG
>NZ_RPRY01000054.1 GCF_003949795.1 Streptomyces sp. WAC06614 | reverse complement strand
CGTCTACCCCACCCTCACCGACCCCTCCCCCACCGACTACCGCCGCCCCCTGCAACTCCTCTCCCACACCCTCACCTTCACCGACCCGATCACCGCCCTCCCCCACCACTTCACCTCGACCCTGACCCTCCAGGCCTGGGCCTCCCCGGACGCCTGGTCGGCGGGGCATGTTGCCGGCCTGTGAGGGGCCGCCGGCGGCCTCATCTGCGGACTCCCGCGATGCGCAGGGCCGCGTCCGCCGTGGCCTCGGCGAAGGTGTGGACCGGACGGTGGGGGTCCGAGCGGTGGATCAGGATGACGCCCTCGATCAGGCCGAAGACCAGGTCGTTGCGCAGGGCCAGGGCCGCCGGGTCGGCGGCCAGTTCGGTGGCGGCGGTGGTGGCGCCGAGCAGGGCGAGGTAGCTGTCCTTGAGTTCGCCGCGCATCCGGCGGAAGCGGGTGAAGCGGTCGCCGCGGACCTCGGGCAGCAGGTAGAGGGCGCCGAGGTTGTACGGGCCGGCGCACAGCTGGAGGACGTCCGAGCGGCACAGCTCCCACAGCCGGTCCTCGGCCGGGCGGTCGGCCTCGGCCAGGATCCGGCGGGCCGCCCGCAGTGAGGGCGCGACCGTGGACTCCAGCAGTTCGACGAGGAGTTGCTCCTTGCCGGTGAAGTAGTGGTACATCGTGGCCTGGCGCAGACCCGCCCGTTCGGCCACCGCCCGGGTGGTGGTGGATCCGTACCCGCGGGCGGTGAACAATTCGGCGGCCGCGCACAGGATCTCGTCACGCGGTGGACGCCCGCCGGCCGGTCTCAACCGGTCGGCCCGCGGGCGTCCCACCCGTCTACCTGGCCCGTTCATGGGCCGATCGTCGCACAGCGCAACGAAATCCGTTCATGGCAAGAGATCACATCTGGCCAGGACCGGGTTCGGAGGAAGGCCCGAAAAGGCCTACCCGACCGAGCTGTAGGCCACTACGCCCCGCAACAGGGCGTCGACGGCCTTACGGGCATTGCGCGCCACCGTGGACCCCTGGGCGGGAGCCGCGGCCGCGATCTGGCCGAGGACGTCGATGACCTGCTTGCACCAGCGCACGAAGTCACCGGCCGGCATCTCCGCCTCGCGCAGCACCTCGTCCAGGCTCTTGTCGGAGGCCCACTGGTACGCCGCCCAGGCGAAGCCGAGGTCCGGCTCGCGCTGGCCCACGCCCTCGGTCTGGTTGATGCGGTACTCCTCCTCCAGCGCGTCGAGCCGGCCCCAGATGCGGACCATCTCGCCGAGCGCGGCCTTGGCCGCACCCCCGGGCACCTTCGGGGCCACCGCGTCGTCGGACTGCCGGGCCTCGAAGACCAGCGCCGAGACGCACGCGGCGAGCTCGGCCGGGTTCAGGCCCTCCCAGATCCCGGCGCGCAGGCATTCGGAGGCCAGCAGGTCGAGTTCGCCGTAGAGCCGGGCGAGGCGCCGGCCGTGCTCGGTGACCTCGTCCTCGCGCAGGTAGTCCAGCTCGGTCAGCAGCGCGTGGATCCGGTCGAAGGTGCGGGCGATGGTGTTCGTCCGGCCCTCGATGCGCCGCTCCAGCTGCTTGGTGTCGCGCTGGAGGCGGTGGTAGCGCTCGGCCCAGCGGGCGTGGTCCTCGCGCTCGTCGCAGCCGTGGCAGGGGTGCGCGCGCAGCGCCGCCCGCAGCCGGGCGATCTCCCGGTCGTCGGCCGCCGCCGCCCGGCCGCGCCGCTGCCGCTCGGGGGTGATGTGCCCGGCCTTGGTGCGCAGCGCGGAGGCCAGGTCCCGGCGGGACTGCGGGGAACGGGGGTTGAAGGACTTGGGGATGCGCATCCGCTCGATGGGCTCGACCGGCACCGGGAAGTCGATCGCGGCCAGCCGCTTGACCTGCCGTTCGGCGGTCAGCACCAGCGGGCGCGGCCCCTCGTGGTAGTCCTGCCCGCGGTGCCCGTGCACCCGGCCCGCCGGGACGCCCGGGTCCAGGACCAGGGCCAGCCCGGCGAACTTGCCGGTCGGCACGTGGATCACGTCGCCCGGCTTGAGCCGCTCCAGCGCCTGCGCGGCCTGGGCCCGGCGCTGGGACGCGCCCTGCTTGGCCAGTTCGGTCTCGCGGTCCTTCAGCTCGCGGCGCAGCCGCGCGTACTCCTCGAAGTCGCCGAGGTGGCAGGTCATGCCCTCGCGGTAGCCGGTCAGGCCCTCCTCGTTGCGCTGGACCTGACGGGAGATGCCGACCACCGAACGGTCCGCCTGGAACTGGGCGAACGAGGTCTCCAGCAGCTCGCGCGAACGGTGCCGGCCGAACTGCTGCACCAGGTTCACGGCCATGTTGTACGAGGGCTTGAAGCTGGAGCGCAGCGGGTACGTACGCGTACCGGCCAGGCCCGCGAGGGCCACCGGGTCCATGCCTCGCTGCCACAGCACGACCGCGTGTCCCTCGACGTCGATGCCGCGGCGGCCGGCCCGGCCGGTGAGCTGGGTGTACTCGCCGGGGGTGATGTCGGCGTGCTGCTCACCGTTCCACTTGACCATCTTCTCCAGGATCACCGTGCGCGCGGGCATGTTGATGCCCAGCGCCAGGGTCTCGGTGGCGAAGACGGCCTTGACCAGGCCGCGGACGAACAGTTCCTCCACGACCTCCTTGAAGGTCGGCAGCATGCCCGCGTGGTGCGCGGCGATGCCCCGCTCCAGGCCCTCCAGCCACTCGTAGTAGCCGAGCACGTGCAGGTCCTCGGCGGGGATCGCGGCCGTGCGCTCCTCGACGATGCCGCGGACCTGGAGCCGGGCCTCCTCGTTGTTCAGCCGCAGCCCCGCGTACAGGCACTGCTGGACGGCGGCCTCGCAGCCGGCGCGGCTGAAGATGAAGGTGATGGCCGGGAGCAGGCCTTCGTGGTCGAGGCGTTCGATGACCTCGGGGCGGCCCGGGGTCCAGATCCGGCCGCGGGAGCGGCGCTCGCGCTCGCGGTCGGCCTCGCGGACCATCTTGCCGCGCCGCCGCTCGCGCGGGTTGTACGTACGGCTGTTCTCCTCGCGGGCCATGCGCAGCAGGTCGCGGTTGACCTCGCGGCGGGCGGAGCCGCGGCCTCCGTGGTCGGTCTCCTCCTCGAAGAGGTCGTAGATCCGCCGGCCCGCCATGACGTGCTGCCACAGCGGTACGGGCCGCTCCTCGGAGACGATCACCTCGGTGTCGCCGCGTACGGTGTCCAGCCAGTCGCCGAACTCCTCGGCGTTGGACACGGTCGCCGACAGGGACACCAGGGTCACCGACTCGGGGAGGTGGATGATCACTTCCTCCCAGACGGCCCCGCGGAACCGGTCGGAGAGGTAGTGCACCTCGTCCATCACGACGTAGCCGAGGCCCAGCAGCGACTGGGAGCCCGCGTACAGCATGTTGCGGAGCACCTCGGTGGTCATGACCACGATCGGCGCCTCGGAGTTGACGCTGTTGTCACCGGTCAGCAGGCCGACCTTGTCGGCGCCGTAGCGCTTGACGAGGTCGGCGTACTTCTGGTTCGACAGGGCCTTGATGGGCGTGGTGTAGAAGCACTTGCGGCCCTGCCGCAGCGCCAGGTGCACGGCGAACTCGCCGACGATGGTCTTGCCCGAACCGGTGGGCGCGGCGACGAGCACGCCCTTGCCGGCCTCCAGCGCCTGGCAGGCTTCGATCTGGAACGGGTCGAGCCCGAACTCGTACATCTCGCGGAAGGGGGCCAGCGCGGTGGCCTCCTCGGCGGCGCGGATCCGGGCAGCGGCATAGCGCTCGGCGGGTGAGAGGTCCTCGGTCATCTTGAGGTCGAGCCTACCCGCCACCCCTGACAACAGGCGCGATCTTTACCGGAGGATGCGCAGCACCGCGGGGAGGCACTCCGCGGTGACGGGCAGCGGTCCGAGGGGCTCGCCGTCCGCGTAGGCGGTGGTCCCGGCCGCCTCCAGGGTGATCCTGCGGGCCCGGTGGACGGTGACCGCGGGGTGGTCGAGGTGGGTTCCCCGGTAGACCTTCGGGAACACCTTCAGCAGGGTCGTACGGGAGCAGTTCCCGACCACGGTGACGTCGAAGAGCCCGTCGTCCATGACCGCGTCCGCGCAGATGCGCATGCCCCCGCCGTACGAGGTCCCGTTGCCGACGGCGACCAGGGTGGCCTCGGTCTCGATCGCCGGGCCGTCGTCCAGGGTGATCCGGTACGGGTACGGCCGGAAGGCCGCCAGCTCGGCGATCATGGCCAGGTCGTACCGGAACCGCCCGGCCGCCCAGCGGATCCGGTTGCCCCGGTCGTTGACCCGGGAGTCGAAGCCGGAGCACAGCACGGTCCCGTACCAGCGGTCCCCGGCGCGGCCGAGGTCGATCTCGCGGATCCGGCCCTCCTTGAGCGCGGTGGCGGCCAGCCGGCCGGCCGCGGCCGGGTCGCCCACGGGCAGGCCGAGGGCGCGGGCGAAGTCGTTGCCGGTGCCGGTGCCGGCGGCCACCACGCCGAGCGGCACCAGGGTCCCGGCCAGGGCCTGGAGGGCGAGGGAGACCACCCCGTCACCACCGACGGCGACCACCGCTCCGGTGCCCTCGCGGACGGCGGTCCGCAGCCGGGCCAAGGCGTCCTCGGCGTCGGTGCCGACGACCGTCCGGACCGAGAACCCCGCGGCCCGCAACGCCGACGCGGCCGGCTGCGCGGCGTGCGCGCCCCGGCCGCGTCCTGCGGTGGGATTGACGAGGAGGGTGATCTCTGCGGTCATCCTCCGGAATGTACCTGTCAGGTGGCGTCGTCGTAACCGTTGATCCGCTGCCGGCCGCCGTCGGCCTGCTCGGGCAGGGCCGCCGGGCCCGGGACCGGCTCCACCTCGCCGATCGCCGCCGGCGTCAGGTCGAGCTCCGAGGCCTCGTCGGCGTCGAGCGCGGAGTCCGGGTCGTTGCGCCGCCGTCTGCGGTCGTTGACCAGGCAGATCGCCAGCGCGATGAAGTACAGGGCCACGATCGGCAGGGCCAGCGCCAGCATGGTCGGCGGGTCACCGGTGGGCGTGGCGAAGGCCGAGAAGATCGTGATGCCGAGGACGAACCCGCGCCACCAGCTCGCCAGCCGCTTCGCGGTGAGCACGCCGGTGAAGTTGAGCAGGATCAGCAGCAGGGGCAGTTCGAACGCGAGGCCGAAGACGACCACCATGCGCGTGACCAGGTCGAGGTAGTCGTCGACCGGCAGCAGGTTGCGCGCGTGCTCGGGGGTGAAGTCGAGCAGGATCGTCGCGGTCTGCGGAAGGATGTTGTACGCGAGGACCGCGCCGGCCGCGAAGAGCGGGGCGCCGACCGCGACGAAGCTCATCGCGTACTTCTTCTCGTGGCTGTGCAGGCCGGGCGCGGTGAACGCCCAGAGCTGGTAGAGCCACACCGGGGCGGAGAGCACCACACCGGCCATGAGCGAGACCTTGAGGGCGATCGAGAACGGCGCGATGAGACCGTTCACGGTCATGTCGGCGCAGGGCCGGCCGTTGCGCTGGGTCACCACTCCGTCGGTGCAGCCGACGGAGTCCAGCATCGGCTTCAGCATGAAGTCGATGAGGTGCTTGTAGAAGAAGGCGGCGACCACCGTGATGACGAGGATCGCGAGGACCGACTTCAGCAGGCGGTTGCGCAGCTCACGCAGGTGCTCGACGAGCGGCATGCGCCCTTCGGCGTCCTTGGCCGCCTTCTGCGGCTTCTCCTGCTTGCGGGCAGACTTGAGCAACCCACGTCCCTTGTCTCGTTACGGCTGACGACTGGCGGGAGAACTCCCCGCGATCAGCCCTGGGCGGTGCGGTTCGGCTCGGTCACCGGACGGGAGCTGGTGACGTCGCCGGGCGCGGCCTGGATGGTGCGCGGGGCGGCGGCCTGCTGCGGGGCGGCGGTGTCGGCGGCCGGAGCGGCCGGGGCGTCCGCGGCACCGTCGTTCTTCATGGCCTTGGCCTCGCTCTTGAGGATACGGGCCGACTTGCCGAGGGAGCGGGCCATCTCGGGGAGCTTCTTGGCGCCGAAGAGCAGCACGATCACGGCGATGATCAGGAGGATCTCAAGAGGCTTCAGGTTGCCGATCATGTGTGACTTCCTTCTCACCGAAGCGGCTGGTTGGGGTGGCTCGGCAGCCCGGGCGGGCATGCCCGGAATGCGTTCTGGCAAGGATCGTAACCCCCAGGGGTTAACGCCCGGCAATCCCCCGGGGTACCCCTGCTTGCGCGGCCAGATCCACTGTGGCCTGCTCCAGTTCGCCCGAGGCCACCGCGATCCGGTGACTGGCCCGGGCCACTTCCCGGCCCAGCCGCCGTGCTTCGAGCCCGACCCGTACGGCCAGCACCCCGAGCACGGCCACACCTACGAACCCCAGGGCAATCGCGAGCATCGGCCACAGCATGATCCGAGCCTAGCGCCTGCGCCGGGCCACCGGAGCAGCAGGTGGAGCGGCCGTCAGACGCTGCGCAAGGTGCTGACGCCGCCCCCGGTGAGCAGCTCGACGATGCGGTCGCCGGCCGGTTTGCGCACCGAGCGGCCGCACTCGGGACAGGTGAAGGAGTAGAACGTGGTCCGCCGGGTGCCGCCGATCGCCAGCCGCAGCGCACCCGCGGCCAGCTCGAAACGGGCTCGGCAGTCGGGACAGGCCGCCTTGAAGGTGACCGGACCCACGGTGGCCGACAGGCCAGACAAGCCAGACGTTCCAGACATTGCCCCGCGCTCCCCCTCAGTCCTGTTCCCCGTACCCCGCGAGTGCTTCACGAGCGGCCCGCCGGGCACTCTCCGCCAGTTCTCCGGGCGCCACGATCCGCCCGTCGCGGCCCAGCCGCAGCGCCAGGCGCCGCAGCGAGGCCGGGTCCGGGGTGCGCAGCGTGATCCGCAGCCCGCCGTCGGGCAGCTCGCGCGCGCTGTCGTGCGGGTAGTACTCCGCCACCCAGCGCCCGCCGGGCCCCACCTCGACCACGACCTCCGGGTCCTCGGCGGCCGGCTGCACCAGGCCCTCCGACAGGTCCCGCGGCTCGATGGCCGGCGGCTCGGCCCGCTCGTCGAGCAGCCGGATCTCGGCCACCCGGTCGAGCCGGAAGGTGCGCCGCGCCTCGGAGAGGTGGCACCAGCCCTCCAGGTAGGTGTGCCCCACCGCGAACAGCCGGATCGGGTCGACGGTGCGCTCGGTGAGCTCGTCCCGGGCCGGCGAGTAGTACCGCAGCCAGATCCGGCGCCGCTCCGAGATCGCCCGGTCGACGTCCGCGAAGACGCCGCCCTCCGACTCGAAGGTCACCGACAGCCGGGCGCTGGCCAGGGCCGCCTCGCCCGCCGCCGCCTCCAGCTTCGCCGTGGCGCGCAGCAGGGCGTCCCGGTCGCTCTCGCGCAGCCCCGGCAGGGTCGCGACCGCCCGGGCGGCCACCAGCAGCGCGGTCGCCTCGTCGGCGGCCAGCCGCAGCGGCTCGGCGGTGGACTCGCCGGAGGCGTCCGGGTTGCGCCACCAGATGCGCTCGCCGTCGGTGTCGATGTCGAGCAGGTCCCCGCCGCGGAAGCTGGTCCCGCACATGGGCAGCACGTCCAGGTCGGAGATCAGCTCGTCCACGCTGATCCCGAAGGCGCGGGCGACGTCGGCGACGTGCGCCCCCGGGCGCTCGCGCAGATACGTCACCAGCGACAGCATCCGGCGGGTCTGGTCAATGGCGTTCGCGGCCATGGTGGTGCGTACTCCCCCCTCAGGGCGTGTGTGTCACGTTCGGTGGTCCGGCCGCCCGGGCCCGGGCGGCCGGGCCCGGCGCGGGCCGGTGCCGGGCGTAGGCCTCGGCATCGGCCTGCGGCCCGCGGCTTCGGCGGTCAGGCCCCCGGCCTCAGCCCTTGGCCACGGCGCGCAGCCGGTCCAGCACGTCGGACCGCAGGTCCTCGGGCTCCGTCACCACCACGTCCGGGCCGAACTCCACGAGCCAGGCGTCCAGCCCGTGCCCGTACGGAATCTCCAGCTCGTCCCAGCCCTCGGCGACGCCCTCGCGGACGGCGGTGGCCCGGGCCCGCAGCGGGTACCCCGCCCCCGCCCGCAGCCGGATCACGGCACTGCGGTCGGCGCTCTCCCCCGCCCAGCTCGCCACGGTCTCCCGTACGGTCACCACGTCGGGCACCTCGGCGGTGTACCTGCCGGCCCGCGAACGGACCTTGCCGCAGATCCGGGAGAGCCGGAACACCCGCTCCGCCCCCCGGTCCCGGTCGAACCCGGCCAGGTACCAGTGGCCGCGCCAGCACTCCAGCGCCCACGGCTCCACCTGGCGGGGCTCGGGACGGGCCGCGTTGGACTTGCGGTAGTCGAAGGTGACCGGGCGCCGGTCCCGGCAGGCCAGCATCAGCGGCTCGAACGCCGCCTCGTGGACCGGGATGCGCGGCTCGATCACACTGTGCTGGCCGCCGTAGGCGTCGTCCGTCTCCGGCATCCCGCCCGCGCGCAGCTTCTGCAGCGCGCCGCTGGCGGCGCCGGCCAGCCGGGCCTGCTGCCAGACCTTGGCGGCCAGGCCCAGCGCGGCGGCCTCCTCGGCGTCCAGGGAGACGGGCGGCAGGGTGTTGCTGTCGCGGCGGGCCAGATAGCCGGTCTCGCCCTCCAGGTTCTCCACCGTCTCGATGACCAGGCCCAGTTCCCGCAGGTCGTCCTTGTCCCGCTCGAACATGCGGTTGAAGGCCTCGTCGTTGCCGGCCTCCATGTAGGCCTCGATGGAACCGCGCAGCTCACGCTTGCTGAGCGGCCGGCGGGTCCCCAGCAGGCACAGTGCCAGGTTCATCAGCCGCTCGGCCTTGGCAATCGCCATCGACGCCCTTCCGCCCTTCGGAACGCACCCCACGCACCCGTCGTCCGACACGTGCACACTCGTGACCGTTGACCGTACCGTCCCGGCGGGCCCCGGCAAAAGCGAGGGGCCCCAGCCGAAACGGCTGGGGCCCCGCACCGGTCAGGACCGGACGGATCAGACGCCCATCAGGTCGCAGACGAAGATCAGGGTCTCGCCCGGGGCGATCACGCCGCCCGCGCCACGGTCGCCGTAGGCCAGGTGCGCGGGGATCGTCAGCTTGCGACGGCCGCCGACCTTCATGCCCTGGACGCCCTGGTCCCAGCCCTTGATGACCTGGCCGACACCGAGCTGGAAGCGCAGCGGGGTGCCGCGGTCCCAGGAGGCGTCGAACTGCTCGCCGGTGGAGAAGGCCACACCCACGTAGTGGACGCTGACCATGTCGCCGGCCTTGGCCTCCGGGCCGTCGCCCTCCCAGAGGTCCTTGATCTCAAGGTCGGTCGGGGCCGGGCCCTCGGGGAAGTCGATCTCGGGCTTTTCGAGCTTGTCGCTCACGGAACTGCTCCTCAGGAATGTCACACGTAGCGGCCCCGGCCGGCACGGGCCGGGGGACCAACCCGGACAGTCTTACATCACGGCGAGGATGTCGAGGCTGAAGACCAGCGTCGAGTTGGCCGGGATGGTGCCCTGGTCCTTGTCGCCGAAGCCCTGGTCCGGCGGGATGACCAGCAGGATGCGGCTGCCGACCTTCTTGCCGACGATGCCGTCCTTGAGGCCCTTGACCGAGAGCTGCTCCATCGGCCACGTCACCGTCTGGTCGGTGGCGTACGTGCTCTCGAAGGTCTTGTCGTCCTTCCACGTCTTGCCGTGGAACTTCACCACCACGTTGTCGGTGGCCTTCACCGGGGCGCCGTCGGCCTCCAGCACGTAGTTCGACACGAGCTTGGCCGGCGGGTTCACGTCCTTCGGCACGGAGACGGACACCTCCTTGCCGTCCGTGTTCGTGCCGACCTTGGGCAGGTCCTTGTTGTCCTGCGGGACCTCCTTGCCCTTGGCCGAGGCCGGGATGGAGACGCCCTTGAGGATGTCGACGACGAACACCAGCGTGGCGTTCGGCTTGATCTTGGCGCCGGAGCCCTGCGCGCCGTAGCCGAGGTCCGGCGGGATCACGAGCTCGACGCGGCTGCCGACCTTCTGGCCCTCCAGGCCCTGGTCCCAGCCCTTGATGACCATGCCGGCACCCAGCGTCAGGTCGAACGGCTGCTTGCCGAAGCTGGTGTCGAAGGGCTCCTTGCCGTCCCACACCTGGCCGTAGTAGTTCACCTGGACCGCGTCGCCCTTCTTCAGGACGGGCCCGTCACCCTCGCTGAGGACCTCCGTCTTCAGGGCCTTGGGCGGTTCGCCCTTGCCCGTCGACAGGGTGGGCTTCTCCCCGAACTTGGCGCCCTTGGTGACGGCGGGCACCCCGTTCTTCATCTGGGCGGAGTCGGAGCCGTTGTCGTCGCCGCAGGCCGCTGTCGACAGCAGCAGAAGGGGTACGACAAGCAGGCCGGCAAGTCGGCGCACGTGTTCCTCAGATCTCAGACGGCAATGGGTCGCCGCCACTCTAAGCCGTACGGGGCCCCGTACGAGAGACGTACGGGGCCCCGTGGCTGATCGCACAGCCGCTCACATGCCCGCGATGAGCTTCTCCACCCGGTCGTCCACCGACCGGAACGGGTCCTTGCACAGCACGGTGCGCTGCGCCTGGTCGTTGAGCTTGAGGTGGACCCAGTCCACCGTGAAGTCCCGCCGCTGCTCCTGGGCCCGGCGGATGAAGTCGCCGCGCAGCCGCGCCCGGGTGGTCTGCGGGGGCACCGACTTGCCCTCGAAGATCTTCAGGTCGTTGCAGATTCGCGCCGCCTGCCCCTTGCGCTCCAGCAGGTAGTACAGGCCCCGCCGGCGGTGGATGTCGTGGTAGGCGAGGTCTATCTGGGCCACGCGCGGGTTCGACATCGTCATGTTGTGCTTGGCCCGGTACCGCTCGATGAGGTGGTACTTCATGACCCAGTCGATCTCGGTCTCGATGCGGTCGAGCTGCTCCTGCTCGATCGCCTCCAGGGTGCGGCCCCACAGCTCCAGCACCCGCTCCACCGTGCCGGTACGGATGCCCCGGCGCTCGGCGAAGTCCACCGCCTTGTCGTAGTACTCCCGCTGGATCTCCAGCGCGGACGCCTCCCGGCCGCTGGCCAGGCGCACCTTGCGCTGACCGGTGATGTCGTGGCTGACCTCGCGGATGGCCCGGATCGGGTTCTCCAGCGTCAGGTCGCGCATCACCGTGCCCGCCTCGATCATGCGCAGCACCAGGTCGGTGGCGCCGACCTTGAGCAGCATGGTCGTCTCGGACATGTTCGAGTCGCCGACGATCACGTGCAGGCGCCGGTAGCGCTCGGCGTCCGCGTGCGGCTCGTCGCGGGTGTTGATGATCGGGCGGGAGCGGGTCGTCGCGGAGCTGACGCCCTCCCAGATGTGCTCCGCCCGCTGGCTGACGCAGTACACCGCGCCCCGGGGCGTCTGCAGCACCTTCCCCGCGCCGCAGATGAGCTGGCGGGTGACCAGGAACGGAATGAGGATGTCCGCCAGCCGGGAGAATTCCCCGTGCCGGGCCACCAGGTAGTTCTCGTGGCAGCCGTAGGAGTTGCCCGCCGAGTCGGTGTTGTTCTTGAAGAGGTAGACGTCGCCGGCGATTCCCTCCTCGTGCAGGCGGCGTTCCGCGTCGACGAGCAGACCCTCGAGAATGCGCTCGCCCGCTTTGTCGTGGGTGACCAACTCGGTCACGTTGTCGCATTCAGGAGTTGCATATTCCGGATGCGAACCCACGTCGAGATACAGGCGGGCGCCGTTCCGCAGGAAGACATTGCTGCTGCGGCCCCATGACACGACACGGCGGAAGAGGTAGCGCGCCACTTCGTCAGGAGACAGTCGGCGCTGTCCCCTGAACGTGCACGTGACGCCGTACTCGTTCTCCAGCCCGAAAATGCGGCGGTCCATGACTGAACATTACGCCTTCTGCTGTGTTCTGAAACCGGGTTCGGGACCGCAATTCGATCAGTTCTCGACGAGCACGCCCGCCGCACCGCGCCCCGCACCCGTCGGCGCCGGGGCCGCGAGCACCCGCTGAGTGGCCATCAGCACCAGCAGCGCCGCCGCGCCGCCGGCCACCGCCACCCCGAAGCCCGCCGCGGTCCCGCCCAGCTCCACGGCAGGTCCGGCCAGCGCCGTCCCCATGGCGGAGCCCACCCCGAAGAAGGTCACCAGCCAGGAGAACGCCTCGGTGACCGTACCCACCGGCGCGTGCCGGTCCACCACGATGAAGGCGCACGCGATGGACGGCGCCAGGAACACCCCGGCCAGCGCCGCCAGCGCCGTCATGGCCACCGGCCCCGGCGTGAGCAGCAGCGGTACGTAGCACACCGCCAGCAGCGCGACCAGCAGCCGCAGCCGTCGCTCCGGCGCGCCCGCCCACGACCGGGCGCCGTAGCAGACCCCGCCGATCAGCGCGCCCAGCCCCAGCGCCGCCATCAGCCAGCCGTAGACCGCCTGGTCGCCGTGGCCGTCGGCGTAGGACACCCCGGCCACGGTGATCGAGCCCAGCGCGGACCCGACGAAGAAGAACGCGCCCAGCAGGGCCAGCAGTCCGCCCGAGCGCAGCGCGCCCAGCCAGTGCGCCTCGCGCGGCGCCGAGCGCCAGGTCCGCGACGGCTCGCTGACCACCACGGACAGGGCGCCCAGCACCCCGAGCGCGTTGACGACCAGCAGCGCCGCCGCCGGGTCCCACAGCGCGGCCAGGCCGGTCACCAGCAGCGGACCCACCGTGAACATGACCTCCTGGGCCACCGCGTCCATGGCGTAGGCCGTGTGCACCCGCTCCTCGCGCCCGCCCAGCACGCTGGGCCACAGGGCCCGCAGCCCGCCCTCCAGGGGCGGGGTGAACAGTCCGGCCACCACGGCCGCGGCGTACGCCCCCGCGACCGGATCGGTGCCGGCCAGGGCCAGCCAGAGCATGCCCAGCGCCGAGACCACGGCCGCCGGGAGCTGGATGCGCGGCTGGCCGTAGAGGTCCACGGCCCGGCCCAGCAGGGGCTGGCCGACGGCGTTGGCCACGCCGTACACGGCGGCGAGCGCGCCGGCCAGGCTGTAGCTGCCGCCCTCCGCCCGGACGAACAGCACGATCGCGATCGGTGCGGTGGCGTTGGGCAGCCGGCCTATGAGCGTGCCGGTCAGCAGTCGCGCCGCGTGCCGCGTGCGCAGCAGCTGCGCGTATCCGGCAGCCATGTGTGCCCCTTTCGCCCGGATTCTCACCGAGGATGTCAGGTAATACGTATAACGTGCGTGGTCATACGTACCATGGCCGCAGCCCACGGGTCCACCCGCAGGCCGGCCACCCCGCACCCCAGGAGCCCCGAGTGACGCGACCCACCAGCCGTGACGTCGCCCGCGCCGCCGGGGTCTCCCAGGCGACCGTCTCCCTCGTCCTCGGCGGGAAATGGCCCGGCCGGGTCTCGGAACGGACCGCCGGCCTGGTCCGCGACGCCGCCGCCGAGCTCGGCTACCGCCCCAACCTCGCCGCCCGCAACCTGCGCCTGGGCAGCACCCGGACCGCCCTCCTGGTGGTCCCCGCGCTCACCAACGAGTTCTTCGCCCGCGTCTACACCGGCGCCGCCCGGGTCGCCGCCGAACACGGCTTCGGCGTGGTCCTCTATCCCTCCCCCGACGGCACCGGACCCGCCCGCGACCCCTTCGCCTCCGCCCGCGCCGCCCTCGACGGGGTCATCGCCTCCTCGATGGCCGCCGACGCCCTCGAAGCCATCGGCGGGGCCGCCCTCCCGCTCGTGATGCTCGACAGCGACCCCGCCGCCGGCGGCGCCCGCGCCCATGTCAACCTCGCCATGGCCGACGGCATGCACCAGGTCGTCGCCCACCTGGAGGGCCTGGGCCACCGGCGCTTCCTGCACCTGGCCTCCGCCGTCCGGTCCTGGACCTTCGACGTCCGCGCCGCCGCCCTCACGGCCGCCCTGGGCCCGGGATCCACCGTGCGGACGGTGCGGTCCCCCCTCGACGTCCAGGCCGCCAGAGGGGCCCTGGAGGCCGCCCTGGGGCCTGCCGAGGGGCATCGCGGGGACCGGCCCACCGCCGTGATCTGCGACGACGACATCCTGGCCGCCGGCGCCTGCAAGGCCGCCCGCCGGCTCGGCCTGCGCGTCCCCGAGGACCTCTCCGTCACCGGCTTCGACGATCTGGCCCTGGCCACCGCCGTGGAACCGGAGCTGACCACCGTCCACCTGCCCGCCGAGCAGGTCGGCGAGCACGGCATGACCGCCCTCCTCGCCGTCCTGGACGGCCGCGAGTGGACCGCCCCCGACCTCCCCGTCGGCCTCGTCGTCCGCGGCTCCACCGCGCCCCCGCCCGGCCCCTGAGCACGCCGGAGCCCCGGCCCGCCGGAGGGCGGGACCGGGGCTCGTCGTACGGTCGTGCGCGGGGCGGCAGGGAACCCTACTGGGCCTCGTCCTCCGGCGCCTCGTCGTTGGACACGGCATCGGCCTGGGCGTCCGCCGAGGGCGCCGGCTCCAGCAGCCGGGCGAGCTGGCGGCCCCGGATCCGCTTGAACTTGCGCTGCTGGGACCGGGTGCGGTCGAGCACCGCCACCTCCAGCCGCTCCGCCGGGATCTCCCGGTCGGAACCGTTGGCCTGGCTGGACAGCGCCTGCACCGCCAGCTTCAGCGCCTCCGCCAGGGTCATGCCGTCCCGGTGCCGCTGGTCCAGGTAGCTGCTGATCTGCTCGGCGTTGCCGCCGACCGCCACGGAACCGTGCTCGTCCACGATCGACCCGTCGTGCGGCAGCCGGTAGATCTGGTCGCCCGCGGCCGTGGTGCCGACCTCGGCGACCACCAGCTCCACCTCGTACGGCTTCTCGCCGGCCGAGGAGAAGATGGTGCCCAGGGTCTGCGCGTAGACGTTCGCCAGCCCACGGGCCGTCACATCGTCACGGTCGTAGGTGTATCCGCGCAGGTCGGCGTAACGGACGCCGCCGATCCGCAGGTTCTCGTACTCGTTGTACTTGCCGGCGGCGGCGAAGCCGATCCGGTCGTAGATCTCGCTGAACTTGTGCAGGGCGCGGGACGGGTTCTCGCCGACGAACACGATGCCGTCGGCGTACTGCAGCACGACCAGGCTGCGGCCGCGCGCGATGCCCTTGCGGGCGTACTCGGCGCGGTCGGCCATGGCCTGCTGGGGGGAGACGTAGAACGGAGTCGACACCGGCTGTCCGTCCCTTTCTTCTGGGCTTCTACAGAGCGACGAGTGGTCAGAGCAGGGCGGCGCGCGGCCCGTCGGGCTGCTCCAGGCGCCGCTCGGTGACCTTACGGGCGAGCGCCGAGGACTCCTCCTCGGTCAGCCTGCGGAAGCCCTCGTCCGTGATGACGGTGACGATCGGGAAGATCCGGCGGGCCATGTCCGGGCCACCGGTCGCGGAGTCGTCGTCGGCGGCGTCGTAGAGGGCCTGGACGACCAGCGTGGTGGCCTGCTCCTCCGTCAGGTCGTCACGGTAGAGCTTCTTCATCGAGCCCCGGGCGAAGATCGAGCCGGAGCCGGTGGCGGCGTAGCCGTGCTCCTCGGAGCGGCCGCCGGTCACGTCGTAGGAGAAGATCCGGCCCTTCTCCTTGGCCTCGTCGTAGCCCGCGAACAGCGGGACCACGGCCAGGCCCTGCATGGCCATGCCCAGGTTGCTCCGGATCATGGTGGAGAGCCGGTTCGCCTTGCCCTCCAGGGAGAGCGTCGCGCCCTCCACCTTCTCGAAGTGCTCCAGCTCCAGCTGGAACAGCTTGACCATCTCCACGGCGAGGCCGGCGGTGCCGGCGATGCCGACCGCGGAGTACTCGTCGGCCGGGAACACCTTCTCGATGTCCCGCTGCGCGATCATGTTCCCCATGGTCGCCCGCCGGTCACCGGCGAGCACGACCCCGCCCGGGAAGGTGGCGGCGACGATGGTCGTCCCGTGCGGCGCCTCGACGACCCCCTCGGGCAGCCGCCGCCCGCCCGGCAGCAGCTCGGGCGAGTGCGAGGCCAGGAAGTCCATGAACGAGGACGACCCCGGCGTCAGGAAAGCCGCTGGGAGACGCCCGGTGCCAAGATTGTTTGCTTCCACGCGTTTCCCTCCAGATGTGCGATGGCCCGACTCAGGTGTCGGGATCGACTCCCAACCTTCCGATGGCCGAATTGCAGTTGCAGCACGGGCCGCTCCGGTCCGTGACCGGAGCGGCCGTCAAGACCCTCGACGAGCTACCTCACCTTGGAATCCAAGGCGAGATCACTCGCCACCCTTCTGGACGAAGGAGCGCACGAAGTCCTCGGCGTTCTCCTCGAGCACGTCGTCGATCTCGTCGAGAACCGAGTCGACGTCGTCGGAGAGCTTCTCCATGCGCTCGTCGAGGTCGGAGCTCGCTTCGGTCGTCGTCTCCTCGACCTCCTCGGTCGAGCGCGTCGCCTTCTGCTGTCCGCCGCCGGTGTCCTTGGTCGCCATGTCTACCTCACCCCGCTCGGTTCGCACGCTCTCATGACGAGGGACCCCGGGATCGGGATCCCTCAAGATCAGACCCTACGTCGGACCCTACAAGGAGGGTCCTGTTTTCGTCCCCGCACTTTCACAACGTCCGGGTACTTTCATGATTCCCGTTCGCGGGGCCTTTCAGCCGTCGCTCAGCCCCCGGAAAGCACCCGCACCAGGTCCTCCGCCGTGCGGCACCGGTCCAGCAGCTCCTTGACGTGCTTGCGCGTCCCCCGCAGCGGCTCCAGCGTGGGCACGCGCTGGAGCGAGTCCCGGCCCGGGAGGTCGAAGATCACCGAGTCCCAGGAGGCCGCGGCCACGTCGTCGGCGTACTGCTCCAGGCAGCGGCCGCGGAAGTAGGCCCGGGTGTCCTCCGGGGGCTTGCTCTCGGCCCGCTCGACCTCGTCCTCGGTCAGCAGCCGCTTCATCTTGCCGCGGGCCACCAGACGGTTGTACAGGCCCTTGTCGGGGCGTACGTCGGAGTACTGCAGGTCCACCAGGTGCAGCCGGGCCGCGTCCCAGTCCAGGCCGTCCCGGCGCCGGTAGCCCTCCAGGATCTCCCGCTTGGCGATCCAGTCGAGCTCCCCGGACAGGCTCATCGGGTCGCTCTCCAGGCGCCCCAGGACGTCCTCCCACCGCGACAGGACGTCCTTGGTCTGCTCGTCGGCGTCCACACCGAAACGCTCCTCCACGTACTTCCTGGCCAGCTCGAAGTACTCCATCTGCAGCTGCACCGCGGTCAGGGTGCGGCCGCTGCGCAGCGTGATCAGATGGCGCAGGTCCGGGTCGTGGGAGACCTGGTGCAGGGTGCGCACCGGCTGGTCCACGGCCAGGTCCACGGTGATGAACCCGTCCTCGATCATGGACAGGACCAGCGAGGTCGTGCCGAGCTTGAGGTAGGTGGAGATCTCGGAGAGGTTGGCGTCGCCGATGATCACGTGGAGCCGGCGGTACTTCTCCGCGTCGGCGTGCGGTTCGTCGCGGGTGTTGATGATGGGCCGCTTGAGCGTGGTCTCCAGGCCCACCTCGACCTCGAAGTAGTCCGCGCGCTGACTGATCTGGAAGCCGTGCTCGCGGCCGTCCTGCCCGATGCCGACCCGGCCGGCGCCGGTGATCACCTGGCGGCTGACGAAGAAGGGGGTGAGGTGGCGCACGATGTCCGAGAAGGCGGTCTCCCGCTTCATCAGGTAGTTCTCGTGCGTGCCGTAGGAGGCGCCCTTGTTGTCGGTGTTGTTCTTGTAGAGCAGGATCGGCTGGGCCCCGGGCAGCTGGGCGGCCCGCTCGGCCGCCTCGGCCATGATCCGCTCGCCGGCCTTGTCCCACAGGACGGCGTCGCGCGGGTTGGTGATCTCCGGGGAGCTGTACTCGGGGTGTGCGTGGTCGACGTAGAGCCGGGCACCGTTGGTGAGGATCACATTGGCCAGGCCGATGTCCTCGTCGGTGAGCTGGCTGGCGTCGGCGGCCTCGCGGGCGAGGTCGAAGCCACGGGCGTCCCGCAGCGGGTTCTCCTCCTCGAAGTCCCAGCGGGCGCGTCGCGCCCGGTGCATCGCCGCCGCGTACGCGTTGACGATCTGGGACGAGGTGAGCATGGCATTGGCGTTCGGGTGACCGGGGACGGAGATCCCGTACTCCGTCTCGATCCCCATTACTCGCCGTACGGTCATGCGGCCCTCCTTGCCCGGCGGCGCTCCCCTCCGTGGGAGCGGCGCTCAAGTACCGCTGGTGCTCCGGTGCGTGTGCGGTGCCCGTCCCCGCACTGCGGATGAGGCGGTACGGAAGAGCCTAGAGCGGCTCCGCGCTGGTGGGGAGATCATTTCAGTCATAGAACGGATGCCCGTTCCGGCTGGAAAACAGTCGGCTGCGGATGCCCCGGAAGGGGCATCCGCAGCCGCCCCGATGGATCAGAGGTACTGACCGGTGTTGGCCACCGTGTCGATGGAGCGTCCGGTGTCCGCGCCCTGCTTTCCGGTGACGAGGGTGCGGATGAAGACGATCCGCTCGCCCTTCTTTCCGGAGATCCGGGCCCAGTCGTCCGGGTTCGTGGTGTTCGGGAGGTCCTCGTTCTCCTTGAACTCGTCCACGCAGGCCTGGAGCAGGTGGGAGACCCGCAGACCCTTCTGGTTGTGTTCCAGGAAGGCCTTGATCGCCATCTTCTTGGCCCGGTCGACGATGTTCTGGATCATCGCTCCGGAGTTGAAGTCCTTGAAGTACAGGACTTCCTTGTCGCCGTTGGCGTACGTGACCTCGAGGAAGCGGTTCTCCTCGGACTCGGCGTACATCTGCTCGACGACGGTCTGGATCATGCTGTGGACGGCGACCTCGGGCGAGCCCTGGTGCTCGGACAGGTCGTCGGTGTGCAGCGGGAGCGAGGCCTTGAGGTACTTCGCGAAGATGTCCTTCGCCGCCTCGGCGTCGGGGCGCTCGATCTTGATCTTCACGTCGAGCCGGCCGGGGCGCAGGATGGCCGGGTCGATCATGTCCTCGCGGTTGGAGGCGCCGATGACGATGACGTTCTCCAGGCCTTCCACGCCGTCGATCTCGGCGAGCAGCTGGGGGACGATGGTGTTCTCCACGTCCGAGCTGACACCGGAGCCACGGGTGCGGAAGAGGGATTCCATCTCGTCGAAGAAGACGATGACGGGGGTGCCCTCGCTGGCCTTCTCGCGGGCCCGCTGGAAGACGAGGCGGATGTGCCGCTCGGTCTCGCCGACGTACTTGTTGAGGAGCTCGGGGCCCTTGATGTTCAGGAAGTACGACTTCCCGGCGGGCTGACCGGTCACCTCGGCGACCTTCTTGGCAAGCGAGTTGGCGACCGCCTTGGCGATCAGCGTCTTGCCGCATCCGGGCGGGCCGTAGAGCAGGATGCCCTTCGGCGGCCGCAGTTCGTGCTCCTTGAAGAGGTCGGGGTAGAGGTAGGGCAGCTCGACCGCGTCGCGGATCAGCTCGATCTGGTCGCCCAGGCCGCCGATCTTGTCGTAGTCGATGTCCGGGACCTCTTCGAGGACGAGCTCCTCGACCTCGCTCTTGGGCACGACCTCGTAGACGTAGCCGGAGCGGGGTTCCATCAGGAGGGCGTCGCCGGGACGGATGGTGGTGGTGAGCAGCGGCTCGGCGAGCCGTACCACCCGCTCCTCGTCGGTGTGCCCGATGACCAGGGCGCGCTCGCCGTCCTCCAGGATCTCCTTGAGGGTGACGATGTCCCCGGCGCGTTCGAACTCCATGGCCTCGACCACGTTGAGCGCCTCGTTGAGCATGACCTCCTGGCCACGCTGGAGCTCGTCGGGGTCGACGCTGGGGCTGACGTTCACGCGGAGCTTGCGGCCCCCCGTGAAGATGTCGACGGTGCCGTCCTCGTTCGCCTGGAGGAAGACTCCGAAGCCGGCCGGCGGCTGTGCGAGCCGGTCGACCTCCTCCTTGAGAGCCACGATCTGGTCGCGTGCCTCACGGAGCGTATTTGCCAGTCGCTCGTTCTGTGCGGAGACGCCGGCCAGGTTCGTCTGCAGCTCGACGATCCGCTCTTCGAGAATCCTCGTGTGTCGCGGAGAGTCGGCGAGCTTGCGTCGCAGGACGGCGATTTCCTGCTCGAGATAGGCAACCTGACCGGCGGGGTCGTCGGACCCCCGCCCCGGCCGGATGCCGCGGTTGATGTCGTCGTCGTGGGCTGCCACGGTCCTCACCTCCTCCAAGGGGAGCTGGACGCTTCCTGACCCTACCTGGGCTGGTGGTGATTGAAACCCCTAGATCACAAAGACGGTAGAGGTCTGTCCGATCTTCACCCTTGCGCACTCCCTCACGCCAAGGAAATACCCACCCGCCACCATCTGAAAGCGGCCGGTTGTAAGGTCGAAGTGTTCAACACCCGTCAGGGCTCGCGCGACTTGCTGCGACTTGTGACGGAGATGGTTCACGGAGCGCAGGGAACGGCAGGAGAAATGACCGTGCAGCACGAGGCCCCCACGGGCGCCGGCGGGGATTCCGCAGAGGGGCTGGAGGTCTGGATCGACCAGGACCTCTGCACCGGGGACGGAATCTGCGCGCAGTACGCGCCGGAGGTGTTCGAGCTGGACATCGACGGTCTGGCGTACGTGAAGAGCGCCGACGACGAGCTGCTCCAGGACCCGGGGGCGAGCACTCCGGTTCCCCTCCCCTTGCTCCAGGACGTGATCGACTCGGCCAAGGAGTGCCCGGGCGACTGCATCCACGTACGGCGGGCCACGGACGGTGTCGAGGTCTACGGCCCCGACGCTGAGTAACCGCTCACACACGCGCCGGGGCGACCTCTGTCAGCTGCTGGCTGAATTTTCCGCCGGTCCAGCGCCAACTGGCCGCCCGGTGGCGGTCGGGGCAGCAGCGGGGGACGGACGGGGCCGAGTAGCCGTGGAGGGTGGCGGTGACCACCGTGCCGCGGACGGTGAGGTCTTCGACGGTCTGCCGGTCGGCGGTGTCCACGAGGGTGGCGACCACGCGCGGCGGTGACCCGGCGGCCCGGTCCTGGGCCAGGACGTAGACGGCGTGCGGCGGGGTGCCGGAGCCGGCCTCGCAGCGGACGGCGACGACGGTCTCGGGGCGCCGGTCGCCGTCGAGGTCGCCGGTGGCCGAGGCGGTCACGGTGGTGGGGTTGCCGTGGCAGTCGAGCGGGTACTGCGCCGCGGCCGGGTCGGGGGCGGCGGTCTGTGCGACGGGTCCCTTGGCGTCGGCTCCGGTGGCCGGGGCGGGCTGGAGCAGGCCGGCGCCCGCGACGACGGCGGCCGTCGCCGCCGCGGTGGCGACCCAGTGCACCGGTCGGGTGCGGGTGTGGGCCAGTTCCGGGACGACGGGGTGGTGCGGCACGCGAGCGGTCTCCTGTGGGGCGGCTGACGGCGAGCCAGCATCGTGTCATATCCCACATCCGGGGGGAACGGCCGGGTCCGGCAACGAAAAGGCGCCGGGACGCAGTTCCCTCCTGATGAGGGGGAACTGCGTCCCGGCGCCCGTGGGTTGGGGTCGGCCGGGTCAGCCGCGGCCGGAGCCGCCGGAGCCGGAGCCGGGGCCCTCGTAGTCCTCGCCGTACGCGCCCTTGGCGGGGCGGCGGCGGCGCAGCGGGGGCTCGACGCCGTCGGCGAGGCGGCGGGCGGTGACGAGGAAGCCGGTGTGGCCGATCATCCGGTGGTCGGGGCGGACGGCGAGGCCCTCCACGTGCCAGTTGCGGATCATCGACTCCCACGGCTGCGGCTCGGCGAAGCAGCCGATCTCGCGGATGGACTCGACGGTCTTGGACAGCTGCGTGGTGGTGGCCACGTAGCAGCACAGGATGCCGCCGGGCACGAGCGCCTTGGAGACGGCGTCCAGGCACTCCCAGGGGGCGAGCATGTCGAGGATGACGCGGTCGACGTCGGTGTCGGACAGGTTGTCCTGGAGGTCGCCGACGGTCAGCTGCCACGCGGGGTGCGGGCCGCCGAAGTAGCGCTCGACGTTGTCCTTGGCGATCTCGGCGAAGTCCGCGCGCCGCTCGTAGCTGTGGAGCATGCCCTGGTCGCCGATGGCGCGGAGCAGGAAGCTGCTCAGGGAGCCGGAGCCCACGCCCGCTTCCACGACGCGTGCGCCGGGGAAGATGTCGGCGAAGGCCAGGATCTGGCCCGCGTCCTTGGGGTAGACCACGGCGGCGCCGCGGGGCATGGACAGGACGTAGTCGGGGAGCAGGGGACGCAGCGCGAGATACGCGACGTTCCCCGTGGTACGGACAACACTGCCCTCGGGAGCGCCGATCAGCTCGTCGTGGGGGAAGGAACCCTTGTGGGTGTGGAAATTCTTCCCGGCCTCGAGCGTGAACGTGTAGTGGCGTCCCTTGGGGTCGGTGAGCTGGACCTGGTCCCCGACCTTGAAGGGCCCGCGACGGCGGGCGGCACCGGTCGGTTCGGACATGTGACCAGTGTATGGGCTATCCGGAGTGCGGCCGTGCCATGGCCTTCACGAAGGCCTGCTCGACGTCCTGGGTGGACAGCACGCCGTAGACGGCGCCGTCCGCCTCGACGACGAGGTACTCGGTGGCGGGGCTGGCCTGGAGCCGCTCCAGGAGTTCCTGGCCGGCGAGGTCCGCGGAAACCTTCATGCCGTCGGTGAGGTCCTGGGCGAGGCCGCTGACGGCGACCCAGGGGCGGCGGTGTTCGGGGACGGAGGCGATGGCGGTCTCGCGGACGATGGCGGTGGGCTCGCCGTGCGGGTCGACGACGACCAGGGCGCGGGCGCCGGCCTCGTTGGCGCGGCGCAGGGCCTCGGAGAGCGGGGTGGCGGACTCCACGGGCAGGGCCCGGCGGGTCAGGCCGCGGGCGCGCAGGGCGGGCAGGTTCTCGCGCAGCCGTGCCATGCGCAGGCTGTTGCCGGCGCCGGTCCACATGATCGCGGCGAGGATGGCGGCGAGGAGCGCGTTCATGACGGTGTCCATGCCGCCGCTCTCGCCGTCGCCGACGCGCAGGTAGCCGGTCTCGGTGAGCAGCGGCAGGCCGAGCAGGACGGCCAGGGCGATGGCACGGCCGACCCAGGCGGCGGCGACGGTGCCGGTCATGGCCTTGCCGGTGAGGGCCCAGACGACGGCGCGCAGCATCCGGCCGCCGTCCAGCGGGAGGCCGGGCAGCAGGTTGAAGGCGGCGACGATCAGGTTGGCGATCATGAGGCCGGCCAGCAGGACGCCGGGGACGGTACGCGGGTCGACGGCGTTCATGCCGAGGTAGAAGGCACCGGCGAGGAGGAGGGAGAGCAGCGGGCCGACGAAGGCGAGGACGAACTCGCGGCCGGGGGTGCCGGCCTCCTCGACCTGGGTGGCGCCGCCGACGAACTGGAGCTGGATGCGGCGGACGCCGAGCTTGAAGCGCAGGCCGGCGACGGCGTGGGCGAGTTCGTGGACGAGGACGGAGGCGTAGAGGGCGACGGCGAAGAAGAGGGCGACGAGGTAGCGGACGAGGCCGAGGCCGGGCAGCACGGTGTCGAGCTGGTTCCCGAAGATCCAGGTGATCAGCGCGGCGACCAGGAACCAGCTCGGCGAGACGTAGACGGGCACGCCGAAGGGGCGGCCCATGAGGAACCCGGCACCCGGTTCGGAGCGCCGGCTTCCGTTCCCGCCGTGCTCGCCGGTGTCGTCGGTGTCTGCCACGGCTGTCCTTCGTTCGGTGCTGTCCTGCCGGCCGCGCCGTCGCGCGGTGTGATGCTTCGATCATGCAGTGCGAGGGGGTCCGCCGTCGATGGTATGCGCCGGGCTGTCGGTCCCGGGCCGTAGGGTTCTGTGTCATGACGACGAGCTCCCCCGGTCCGGAAGCGGCCGCCGCCCGGCCCACGTCGCTGTCCCCGTCGCGGGCGAGCGATTTCATGCAGTGCCCGCTGCTGTACCGGTTCCGGGTGATCGACCGGCTGCCGGAGAAGCCGAGCGCGGCGGCGACCCGGGGCACGCTGGTGCACGCGGTGCTGGAGCGGCTCTTCGACCATCCGGCGCAGGAGCGTACGGCGCCGCGGGCGAAGGCGCTGCTGCCGGGGCAGTGGGAGCGGCTGCTGGAGGCCCGGCCGGAGCTGGGCGAGCTGTTCCCGGGGGACGAGGACGGCACGGAGCTGGCCCGCTGGATGGCGGAGGCCGAGGCGCTGGTGGAACGCTGGTTCACGCTGGAGGACCCGACGCGGCTGGAGCCGGTGGAGCGGGAGTTCTTCGTGGAGGCCGAGCTGGACTCGGGGCTGCGGCTGCGCGGGATCATCGACCGGGTGGACGTGGCGGCGACGGGCGAGGTGCGCATCGTCGACTACAAGACGGGCAAGGCGCCGCGGCCGGAGTACGCCGAGGGCGCGCTGTTCCAGATGAAGTTCTACGCGCTCGTGGTGTGGCGGCTGCGGCAGGTCGTGCCGCGCCGGCTGCAGCTGGTGTACCTGGGCAGCGGGGACGTGCTGACGTACGACCCGGTGGTCGCCGATCTGGAGCGGGTGGAGCGCAAGCTGCTCGCGCTGTGGGAGGCGATCGTGGAGGCCACCGAGACGGGCGACTGGCAGCCGCGGCCGACGAAGCTGTGCGGCTGGTGCGACCACCAGGCGGTCTGCCCGGAATTCGGTGGCACGCCGCCCCCGTACCCGCTGATGATCAGGCCGCGGGGCGAGGTCGTCCTCCCTCCGGAATCGTGATCCTTCCCCCAGGGCAGAATGGGCCCGGTCCCTGAAAGCCGACGACGAAGAGGTACTCCGTGGCGATCCGCGTCCTACTGGTCGACGACCAGCCTCTGCTGCGCACCGGGTTCCGGATGATCCTGGAGGCGGAGCCGGACCTCGCGGTGGTCGGGGAGGCCGGTGACGGCCTGCAGGCGCTGGACCAGGTCCGGGCGCTGCAGCCCGACGTGGTGCTGATGGACATCCGGATGCCGCGGATGGACGGGGTCGAGGCGACCCGGCAGATCACCGGGCCGGGCCGGGACGGTCCGGCGAAGGTGCTGGTGCTGACCACCTTCGACCTCGACGAGTACGTGGTGGAGGCGCTGCGCGCCGGTGCGAGCGGGTTCCTGCTCAAGGACGCCCCGGCCCATGAGCTGGTGCAGGCGATCCGGGTGGTGGCGGGGGGCGAGGCGATGCTCGCGCCGAGCATCACGCGCCGGCTGCTGGACAAGTACGCCGGTCATCTGCCGTCGGGCGAGGACTCGGTGCCGGACGCGCTGGGCACGCTGACGGAGCGTGAGGTGGAGGTCCTGAAGCTGGTGGCGCGGGGTCTGTCGAACGCGGAGATCGCGGCGGACCTGTTCGTCAGTGAGACCACGGTGAAGACGCACGTGGGGCATGTGCTGACCAAGCTGGGGCTGCGCGACCGGGTGCAGGCGGCCGTCTACGCGTACGAGAGCGGTCTGGTCCGGCCCGGCGCCCAGTAGCCCGGCCCCGGGAACGGCGCCCGGTGACCGGCCCGGCAACGGCGACGCCCGGGCCGCCCCACGAGGGGGCGGCCCGGGCGTCCGCGTGTCCGGCCCGGGGGCCGGGGATCAGCCCTTGCTGATCTCCCAGAAGCGGAAGACCGTCGAGGGGTCGAGCGACCACTGCAGGCCCTGGATGTTGGGCCGGGCCACGGCGTACTGCTTGCTCTGCCACAGCGGGAGGAGCGGGACCTCGTCGGCGACGATGTCCTGGAGCCGCGTGTACTCGGCGTTGGCGGCCGTGCGGTCGGACTTGGTGCTCGTCGCCGGGATGATCGTCCCGGTGATCTCCTTGTTGTCGTAGTTGTTGTGCAGGACGTTGCCCGGCCCGAAGAACGGCTGGGTGAAGTTGTCCGCGTCCGGGTAGTCGGGCACCCAGCCGATGGTGTAGGCGCCGTACTTGCCGGCTTCGATGTCCTTCTCGTACTGCTCGAAGTCGACCATCTTCACGTCGGCCTCGAACAGCTGGCTGTCGTTCAGCTGCTTGGCGATCACCTGGAGCTGGGCCTCGGTGGAGGGGCCGTAGCGGGCCGGGGTGCCGTACAGGGTCAGCTTGACCTTGCCGGTGACGTTGGCGGCCTTCAGGACGGCCTTGGCCTTCTCGGGCTGCGGGGAGCCGCCGTAGCGGTCGAAGAAGGCGGTGTTGTGGGAGCCGATGCCGGCCGGGATGATCGAGTACAGGGGGGTGGCGGTGCCCTCGTACACGTCCTTGACCAGGGCGTCGCGGTCCACCAGGTAGGCGATGGCCTTGCGGATCGGGAGCTTGCCGAGCACCGGGTCGTTGACGTTGAAGATCAGGTGCGTGACCTCGGCGCCGGTGCCCTGGACGACCTCGACCTTGCCCGGGCCGCTCTTGGAGGCGATGCCCGCGATGTCCTTGGCCGCCAGGCCGCGGAAGGCGAAGTCGACGTCGCCGCTCTCCAGGGTGGACTTCAGGCCCGCCTGGTCGCCCTCGAAGAACTTCAGCGTGACGCCGGTGTTCTTCGCCTTCGCCTTGCCCTTGTAGGACTCGTTGACGGAGAAGTTGGCGGCCTTGCTGGAGAAGGAGTCCAGCTTGTAGACGCCGGAGCCGACGGCCTTGTTGTCCGTACGGAGCTTGTCCGCGGGGTACTCGCGGCTGTCGACGATGGCGCCCGCGCCCGAAGCGATCTTGCTCGGGAAGGTCGCGTCGGAGGTCTTCAGGCGGAAGACGACGGTCTTGTCGTCCGGCGTGTCGATGCTGCCGATCGAGGAGAGCAGGCCGGCCGGGCCGGCATCGTCCTTGATCTTCAGCGTGCGCTCGAAGGAGAACTTGACGTCCTTCGAGGTCAGCGCGTTGCCGTTGCTGAACTTGAGGTCCGGCCGCAGCACGCACTTGTAGACCTTGCTGTCCGAGCCCTCGAAGGCGCAGCTCTGGGCGGCGTCCGGCTCGGGCGTGGTGCCGCCCTTGGGGAAGCTCAGCAGGGACTGGAAGACGTTGTTGAACAGCAGCCAGGAGCCCGGGTCGTAACCCGAGGCCGGGTCCACCGACTTGACCTTGTCCGATATGCCCATGACGACGCCCTTGCCGTCGCCGGCCGAGGTGCCGTCCTGCGACCCGCAGCCGCTGAGCAGCGCCGCTGCGGTGGCCGCGCCGAGCGGGGCCACCAACCACTGGTTACGTCTCATGACGAACGTCCTTCACAGTCTCTCTGGTTCGGAGCTTGCCGGCCCGCGACATCCGCTGCCGGTGGTACGTGGCTCAGCCGCTGACGCCGCGGCCGAGTTCCCACAGCTGGAGGTCGGAGATGGCGTTGACGGACCACTCCACCCCGGTGATGCCGTCGCGGGCGGCGACGTACTGCTTGCCCTGCCACAGCGGCAGGACGGGTACGTCGTCGGCGACGATGTCCTGCATCTCCCCGATGGCGGGCGCCGCGACGTTGCGGTCGACGGCGCGCCGGGACTCGGGGATCAGCCTGGTGCGCACCGCGTTGTTGGCGTACGGCGTGCCCAGGAAGTTCTCCTGCTCCAGGAACGGGGCGAGGAAGTTGTCGGCGTCCGGGAAGTCGGGGAACCAGCCCAGGCCGTAGGCCGGGAACTCGCCCTGCTTCTGCGAGGGCCGGAAGCTGGCCCACTCGCTGCCCTGGACGGTGATGTCGAACAGGCCGGTGCCGTTGAGCTGGCTCCGGAGCGCCTCGAACTCGGCGGCGGTACCGTCGCCGTAGTGGTCCGTGGTGTAGGTGAGGGTCAGCTTGACCGGGGTCTGGACCTTGGCCTGGCTCAGGATGGACGCGGCCTTGGCGGTGTTGGCCTCGCCGTACTTGTTGAAGAACGAGTTCACGTGGCCGTTGACGTTGGTGGGGACCAGCGAGTACAGCGGCTGCGCGGACTTGCCGTAGACCTTGGAGATGATGTTGTTGCGGTCGACGGCGGCGGCCAGGGCCTGGCGGACGGCCTTGTTGCCGACGACCGGGGCCTCGGTGTTGAAGCCGAGGTAGCGGATCTCCAGGCCGGGCATCGGGACCAGCTTGACGCCCTTGGGCGGCTTGGCCGAGAAGTCCTTGATCTGGGCGGGCGACAGGGTGCGGGAGACCATGTGGACGTCGCCGGCGGCCAGGGCCTTGCCGACGGCCTCGGAATCCTCGAAGGTGCGCAGCTCGACCTTGTCGTTCTGCAGCTTGATGTCGCCCTTGTAGTTCGGGTTCTTGGTGAAGACGGCCCGGACCAGGCGGTTGTCCTTGACGTCGGCCTTCATCGTGTACGGGCCGGAGCCGTCCACGGCGAAGCCCGCGCGGAGCTTCTTGGCGTCGTACGTCTTCTGGTTGACGATGCCGGCGGCGGGCGTGGAGAGCTTGTAGGGGAAGGTCGCGTCGGGGGTCTTCAGGTGGAAGACGACCGTGTCGGCGCCCTTGACCTCGACCGTGTCGAGGGTGCTGAGCAGTCCGGAGGGGCCGTTCTCGTCCTTGATGGCGAGGACGCGGTCGATGGAGAACTTCACGTCCTTGGCGGTGAGCGGGTCGCCGTTGGCGAACTTCAGCCCGGGGCGCAGGGTGCAGCGGTAGCTCTCGTTGCCGGCGTCGGTGAAGCGGCAGTCGGAGGCGGCCTCGGGGACGGGCTGGCCGCCGCCGCGCGGGGTGTGCATCAGCGTCTGGACGGTCTGGCGCAGGATGTTCCAGGCGCCGGCGTCGTAGGCGTAGGCGGGGTCGAACGGGGCGGGGGCGTAATCGGCGGCCTCGAACCGGTCGGTGGTCCCGACGACGATCGCCCCGGAGCCCGCTTCACCTCCGGTCGCGCTGCCGCAGCCGGCGAGCGCGGGGGTGAGCAGAGCGGCCGTGGCCGTCAGCACCAGGGTCTTGCGGTTCATGCTGGACGTAACTCCCTCAACCGGCACTTCTTCACAGCGCGTGCATCAGGGCACTGCGCCGCGGGCGCCCGTTCAGGGCGGAACGATCGGGCCGGTGTTGTGACGATCGGTCCACTGCTGTCCCGGCACAGGGGTGTGCGACCGGAACGGCGGGGATGCGGCGTAGTGCCCGCGATGACCTTAGTGGTCCGGGACGGTATGGCTGGAACCGGACGAACGGGCATGGTCACCGCATCGTGATGGGTGCGAACTGCCCGCACATGGCCGAGTGTCGGCGGATTCGGTCAGGAGCTGATCAATCCGGACACAAGGTAAGGCCGGAGGATGCCCAGGACCCCGGAAACGGGTCTGCCCAGGTGATGAAGGTCACCTGGGCAGAGCGGGGAGAGGCCATGGAATTTCGGCCTCCGCAGGAAGTGACGGAAGATCCTTCCGTCCCGGCCGGGTGCGGGCCGTTTTCTGTTCGGCACGCAGCGTGTGCGGACTTTTCGATCAGTTCATCGGGGCGATGAGCGAGCGCAGGAACGGAAGGTCGACGTCCTCCAGCGAGCGGACCACGGTCCGGCCGGGCGCGGGCGGGATCAGCCCGACCGACGGCACGGCGACCACCCGGCAGCCGGCCGCCTCGGCGGCGGCCACCCCGGTGGCGGTGTCCTCGATCACGGCGCACCGCGAGGGGTGCGCACCGAGCGTCTTGGCGGCCAGCAGGTACGGATCGGGGTGCGGCTTGGTGCGGGGCACCTCGTCACCGGCGACGGTGAGCAGGAAGCGGTCGGGGCCGAGGGTGCGCAGCACCTTGTCGATGACCCGGCGGTGCGAGGCGGAGACCAGGGCGGTGGGCACGTTGTGCCGGGCCAGTTCGGTCAGCAGCCGCTCGGCGCCGGGCATCAGCGGCACCTGCTCGGCGATCCGCGCCTCGAAGCGCTCGTTGAGCAGCACGGTGAGCTCGGCCAGGCCGATGGCGGCGCCCGTGGCCTCGATCAGGAAGCCGGCGCTGCGGGTCATGGGCCCGCCGACGACCACGTCGCGCCAGGTCTCCTCCAGCCGGTGGCCGAGCTCCTCGAAGATGGACACCTCGACGTCCCACCAGAAGCCCTCGGTGTCGACCAGCGTGCCGTCCATGTCCAGCAGCACCGCCTGCAGCGCCGAGCCGTCGGCCGTCAGCGGTACGGGAACGGGAACGGTGCTGGTCATAGTGGCGACACCTCTCTGCGGGGACGACAAGGCCGGTCGCCATTCCCCACGGGCGTGCCCCGGGGAACAGGCGACCGGCCTGTGTGGGACCGACAAGTGTACGTCGATCCGGGTCAGCGTGCGTTGAAATACTTCGCTTCGGGGTGGTGGATCACGATGGCGTCGGTGGACTGCTCCGGATGGAGCTGGAACTCCTCCGACAGGTGCACCCCGATCCGCTCCGGCTGGAGCAGGTCGGCGATCTTGGCACGGTCCTCCAGGTCCGGGCACGCCCCGTAGCCCAGGGAGAAGCGGGCGCCCCGGTACTTGAGGTCGAACATGCCCTGGACGTCGCCGGGGTCCTCCCCCGCGAAGCCCAGCTCGGCACGGACCCGGGCGTGCCAGTACTCGGCGAGGGCCTCGGCGAGCTGCACGGACAGGCCGTGCAGCTCCAGGTACTCGCGGTAGGAGTCGGCCTCGAACAGCTTGGCGGTGGCCTCGCCGATCTTCGAGCCGACGGTCACCACCTGCAGGCCGACGACGTCGGTCTCGCCGGACTCCTCGGGGCGGAAGAAGTCGGCCAGGCACAGCCGGCGCCCGCGGCGCTGGCGGGGGAAGGTGAACCGGGTGCGCTCGTTGCCCTGCTCGTCCAGCAGGATCAGGTCGTCGCCCTTGGACACGCAGGGGAAGTAGCCGTAGACGACGGCCGCTTCGAGCAGGTTCTCGGTGTGCAGCTTCTCCAGCAGGCCGCGCAGCCGGGGCCGGCCCTCGCTCTCGACGAGCTCCTCGTACGTCGGCCCGCCCGCGCGGGCCTGCTTCAAGCCCCACTGGCCCTTGAACAGGGCGCCCTCGTCGAGCCAGGAGGCGTAGTCCTTGAGGGGGATGCCCTTGATGACGCGGGTGCCCCAGAACGGCGGCGTCGGCACCGGGTTGTCCACGGAGACGTCGGAGCGGACGCCCTCCTCCGGGGCCTCGGGCTCGGACACGCCGCTCGCGGCGCCGGCCGGGCGGGCGGGCACCCGCCGCTGCTTCAGCTCGGGGAGGGTGGCGCCGGGGACCCCGCGCTTGACCGCGACGAGGGCGTCCATCAGGCGCAGGCCCTCGAACGCGTCACGGGCGTAGCGGACCTCTCCCTCGTAAATCTCGTGCAGGTCCTGCTCGACGTAGGCGCGGGTGAGGGCGGCGCCGCCGAGGATGACGGGGTAGTCCGCGGCCAGCTTGCGCTGGTTGAGCTCCTCCAGGTTCTCCTTCATGATCACGGTGGACTTCACCAGCAGGCCGGACATGCCGATGACATCGGCCTTGTGCTCCTGCGCGGCCTCCACGATCGCCGACACCGGCTGCTTGATGCCGAGGTTGACGACGTTGTAGCCGTTGTTGGACAGGATGATGTCGACGAGGTTCTTGCCGATGTCGTGGACGTCCCCGCGGACGGTGGCCAGCACGATCGTGCCCTTGCCCTCCG
>NZ_RPRY01000531.1 GCF_003949795.1 Streptomyces sp. WAC06614 | reverse complement strand
CGGTTGTCCACAACGGGGTAGTCGTCCACAGGCCGGGGCGGGGTGGGAGGGGTCGGGCGCACTCTGGTCGCACGTGCCGGGGGTCGGTGCGTGGGGGGACGACGAGGAGGGGCGTCGGGATGAACGAGACCGTGGTGACGCTGGTGGGCCATGTGGCGACCCAGATCGACTACCGCGAGACGCCGAACGGGCCGGCGGCGAGATTCCGTTTCGCCGTGCGACCACGGTTCTACGACCGCCAGAAGGAAGCCTGGACGGACGGTGCGACGAGCTTCTACACGGTCTGGGCGCGGCGTTCGCTGGCGGCCAATCTGGCGGCGTCGGTGTCCGTGGGGGAGCCGTTGGTCCTACACGGCAGGCTGCGCGTGCGCGACGAACAGGGGGAGGGGCAGCGGTGGGTCTCGGCCGAGATCGACGTGCTGGCCGCCGGGCACGACCTGAGCCGGGGGACGGCCGCCTTCCGCCGGGTGGCGACGGTGGGCGCGCCACTGACGGAAGCTCAGAAGGGGTCGGTGGTCTAGATGTTCGAGGCCTATAGGATTCCCCGGTATCCACGGGCATCTGGGGCTTTGGCCCGAAGGGGAAGACTGTGTCCATTGGCGTTCCCGCTTCTTCTGTTCCTGCCGACTCCGCCACGACTTCTGAATCCGCCGGTGCCGCCGTTCCGGCTGCTTCCGCGTCCGCGTCCGCGTCTGCTTCCGCTTCCGTTTCCGTTTCCGCATCTGCTTCCGGGGGCGGCGGGGGCGGCGGAGGCGGGGCACGGGCCGCCGCGCGGCGGCCGTTCGCGGTGGCGCTGCTCGCCGCCGCCCTGGCGGCCGCGCCCGGCTCCCCGGCCGCCGCCGCGGAAGGGGACGCGCATCGTCCGCCGGAGGGCGCGACCGCCGTGCTGGACGGGCTGAAGACCTTCGGGCAGGCGGTCCTGATGGGCCGGGACGGCAGCGTGCAGCAGATTCCGGCCGGGCTCTACGAGATGCGGGTCGACGGCGGCGGGATGCTCCAGACCTACGGGGTCGGCGTGACGGGCTTCGCCCAGCCCCAGGCGCGGTACACCGAGACGGCGTGGAGCGGCAGCCCGCTCGGCACCAACGGGGAGGCGGGCGGCCGGATCCGGTGGGTCCTGGAACACTCCTACCCCCAGCTCAACGACCTGACCGGGCTGGCCAAGGCGGCCGGGGCCGGCGCGCTCACCGCGGAGAGCGCGGCGGCCGGGACCCAGGTGGCGATCTGGCGGCTGGCCGACGGGGCACAGGTGGAAGCCGCCGATCCGGCGGCGGAGAAGCTGGCCGACTACCTCCAGAAGGAGGCGGGCCGGATGGCGGAGCCGCCGTCCTCGCTCAGCCTGGAGCCGACCCAGGTGACCGGCCCGGTCGGCACCCGGATCGGACCGGTCACGGTCCGGACGGGGGCCCAGAGCGTGACGGTCACCCCGGAGGCGTCGGCGCTGGCCATGGGCGTACGGGTGGTGGACGCGCAGGGGCAGCCGGTGACGGTCGCGAAGCACGGCAGCCGGCTGTGGTTCGAGGTCCCGGCGGGCGCGGGCGACGGCATGGCCTCGGTGACGGTCCAGGGGTCGACCCGGGTGCCGGTGGGGCGGGTGTTCACCAGCGGCGAGTGGACCCAGGCCCAGGTGGTGGCCGGTTCCAGCGAGTCCGCCGCGAAGGCCGTGGCGACGGCGGTCTGGCCGGAGACGGCCAAGCTCGCGGACGCCCAGGGTGCAGCGGGAGCCCCCGTCACGCTCCAGGCATCGGTGACCTCCCCGGACGAGCCGGACGACCGCCTGGCGGCGAGCGGCAGCTCGGCGGCCACCCCGGTGATCGCCTCCCTGGCGGTGGGCCTGGTGGTCCTGGGCGGCATGGTGGTCCTCCTGCTGCGCAAGCGCCCCCTGGAGGACGAGGACGACCACCTGGCCTAGCGGGAGCGGCGGGGGGCCGGCTTCGGGCCGGTCTTCGGCTCCCGCTACCGGCTCCCGCCCGGGCTTCTGCCATCGCCTCGGCTGAGGCGGGGCGGGCCTGGCTCCGGCCGGGCGGGGGACGCGGCCGTCGGCCGGTGCGGGAGGGGATGGCGATACGGAAGTGATCTCGTGGGTATGTATGGGAGATGTCTGAGCAGAGGAAGCTGAGGAAGCACGGGAAGCACGGGAAGCACGGGACCTATCGGCATCCGCTGACGTGGTGGGGCGCCGTCGGGCGGGGGGACCGGCAGCTGTTCGACGCGGTGGCGCGGCGGCACTGGCCCGGGGCCGACCGGGTGCTGCCGCGGCTGGGGCGGGCCGCCAACCACGGCGTGCTGTGGGGCGCGGTGGCCGTCGGCCTGGGCGCCTTCGGGTCGGCGCCCGCGCGCCGGGCCGCGCTGCGCGGGGCGGCCTCGCTGGCCCTGGCCTCCGCCACGATCAACACCGTCGGCAAGTGGTCGGTGCGCAGGCCCCGGCCGCTGCTGGAGGGGGTTCCCACGGTCCGCCGGCTCACCGTGCAGCCGACGACCACCTCCTTCCCCTCCGGGCACTCCGCCTCCGCGTTCGCCTTCGCCACCGGGCTCGCACTGGAACATCCCGGCTTGGGCGTAGCGGTCCTGCCGGTGGCCGCCGCCGTCGCGTTCTCGCGGGTCTACACCGGGGTGCACTACCCGAGCGACGTCCTGGCCGGGGCGGGGCTGGGGGTGGCCGCCGCCCTGGTCGTACGGAGGCTCGCGCGGGACGCCGAGCAGGCGCGGGGGGCGTCCGGCGGTGAGCGGGCGGCGGTCGGGGCGCCCGCGCTGCCGGACGGCGCCGGCCTGGTCGTCGTCGTGAACACCGAGGCCGGTGCGTCGGCCGGGGCCTCGCCGGACGTGGTGCGGGCCGTGCTGCCGCGGGCCGAGGTGGTCGAGTGCACCGGGGAGGAGCTGACCGAGGCACTGGCCTCGGCGGCCGGCCGGGCCACCGTGCTGGGGGTGTGCGGGGGCGACGGCACCGTCAACGCCGCAGCCGGAGCTGCGTTGCGGGCCGGGG
>NZ_RPRY01000530.1 GCF_003949795.1 Streptomyces sp. WAC06614 | reverse complement strand
AGGGGTTCGTCCCGGCGGGGGGCCTTTCGCCCCGGCCGCCTCGGCGACAACACCAGTTAGCCAGCCCCCGGACCGCCTGGCAACGCCCCCCACCTACTAGCGGCCGTAGCAGCAGCGGGCGGCGGGGACCACGGAACCGCCGAGCGGGCCGTCCCAGGATGGGGCGGAGGTCTACTAGGCGGGGCCGAATGTGACGTGGGTCCTGTGGGGCGCCTCACCGGCACCGGGCCGGAATGTCGCTCTCTGTGAGGACTTGTACCTGTTTATCGGGTGTGGTGGGGGCCACTTCGCCCCCTGAATCGAAGGCCACCGGCGCGTCGAACGCCGCTTTCCTGGTCGCCCGGCGCAGCGCCTTGAGCACCGTGCCGCCCAGGGTCAGCGTCAGGACGACGGTCAGGACCGCCCGCCCGAGGTCCCAGCCCAGGGAGGTGGCCGCGCAGTACGCGACGAACCGGGCCAGGTTCGCGGGCAGCGGGTCGCCCGGGTGGAAGGAGATGCCCTGCCCCATGCCCTGCAGGAGCACCCAGCCCTGGAGGTTCATGACCGTGCCGTACGCGAACGAGCCCGCACAGCCGTACGCCGCCAGCATGGCCAGTTCGGCCCGGCCGCGGATCCTCTCCGGCCCGGGCAGCAGCCCCGCGCCCAGCGAGAACCAGCCCAGCGCCAGCATCTGGAACGGCATCCAGGGCCCGACCCCGCCCGTGAGCAGCGCGGAGGCGAACATCGTGACGGCGCCGAGGACGAAGCCGAAGCCGGGGCCGAGGACCCGGCCGCTGAGCACCATGAGGAAGAACATGGGTTCCAGGCCGGCCGTGCCGGCGCCGAGGGGCCGCAGGGCGGCCCCGACGGCGGCGAGCACGCCCAGCATGGCCACCGCCTTGGCGTCCATGCCGTGGTCGGCCAGGGTCGCGACGACCACGGCCACCAGGAGCGGGAGCAGGGCGGCGAACAGCCAGGGCGCGTCCTGGGCGTGCGCGAGCCCGGACTGCGCGTCGGCGAGCAGGGGCCAGCCGAAGGCGGCGATCCCGACGAGGGTGACCAGCACCAGGGCGGCGGCGCCGCGGGGGCCGATCCGGACGGGCCGGCTCATGGGCGGCTCCCGGGACGGTGGGCCCGGTCGGGGCCGCTGCGGTAGGTACGGCCCGGCCGGAGGGGGGAGGGCCGCGGGCTCCGCCCGTCTTCCCCCGGCGCCTCGTCCTGCGCGGACGGCGCGTCCGCCGCGAGTGCCTCGTCCGCGGCGGGTGCCGGGCCGTTGCCCGTCAGGGCCTGGGCGACCTGGGTGACCGTGAGCCACGGGTCCGGGGCCAGGACCTTGGCCACCTGGGGGGCGAAGGCGGGGGAGGAGACGACCACCTCGGCCGTGGGGCCGTCGGCGACGATCTCGCCGCCCGCCAGGATCACCACCCGGTGCGCCAGCTCGGCGGCGAGCTCGACGTCGTGCGTGGCCAGCACCACGGCGTGCCCGGCGGCCGCCAGGTCCCGCAGGATCTCGATCAGCCGGGCCTTGGCGGCGTAGTCCAGACCCCGGGTCGGTTCGTCGAGCAGGAGCAGCCCGGGCCGGCCGGTCAGCACCAGGGCGAGGGCGAGCGCGAGGCGCTGGCCCTCGGACAGGTCACGCGGATGCGTGTCGTCCGGTACGTCGGGCAGCAGGGCGCGGACCAGGGCCCGGCAGGTGCCGGCCTCGGCCCCGGCGTCGTGGTCGGCCGCCGCGCACTCGGCGGCGACCGTGTCGGCGTACAGCAGGTCGCGGGGCTCCTGCGGGACCAGGCCCACCCGGCGGACCATCTCGGCGGGCCGGGTGCGGTGCGGGACCCGGCCGTCGACCGTGACGGAGCCGGTGGCCGGCTCCAGCATGCCGGTCAGGGCCGCGAGCAGGGTGGACTTGCCGGCGCCGTTGCGGCCCATCAGGGCCACGGTCTCGCCGGGCCGGACCTCCAGGTCGACCCCGCGGAGGACCTCGGCCCGGTCACGGCGCACGCCGAGGCCGACGGCCCGGGCGTACGGGGCCGGGGCCGCCGCCCCTGCCCGGGGGCCGGGCGCGGTCGGGGCCGCGGGGACGGCCGGGGCCAGGCGGGTGCGCAGGGGTGCGGCACGGCGGCGGGCGTCGCGCACCGACAGCGGCAACGGGGACCAGCCGGCCAGCCGGCCCAGGGACACCACGGGCGGGTGGACCGGGGAGACGGCCATGATCTCGGCCGGGGTGCCCAGGACCGGGGCCGCGCCCGGGGAGGGCAGCAGCAGGACCCGGTCGGCGTACTGGACCACCCGCTCCAGCCGGTGTTCGGCCATCAGCACGGTGGTGCCCAGGTCGTGGACGAGGCGCTGGAGGACCGCCAGGACCTCCTCGGCCGCGGCCGGGTCCAGGGCGGACGTCGGCTCGTCCAGGACCAGCACCTTGGGGTGCGTGGTCAGCACGGAGCCGATCGCGACGCGCTGCTGCTGGCCGCCGGAGAGGCTGGTCAGCGGGCGGTCCCGCAGGTCGTTCAGGCCCAGCAGGTCCAAGGTCTCCTCGACCCGGCGGCGCATCACCGCGGGCGGCAGGCCCAGGGACTCCATGCCGTAGGCGAGCTCGTCCTCCACGCAGTCCGTGACGAAGTGGGCCAGCGGGTCCTGGCCGACCGTGCCGACGACGTCGGCCAGCTCGCGCGGCGGATGCGTACGGGTGTCCCGGCCGGCGACGGTGACCCGGCCGTGCAGGGTGCCGCCCGTGAAGTGCGGGACCAGGCCGGACACGGTGCCCAGGAGGGTCGACTTGCCGGCTCCCGACGGGCCGACGAGGAGGGTGAGCTCGCCCTCGGGAACGGTCAGGTCCACCCCGCGCAGGCCGGGCTCCGGCGCGCCGTCGTAGGTCACGGCCACCTGCTCGAACCGGATCACGTACGGCCTCCCTGGGACGAGGACGAGGAAGAGGAGGAAGAGGAGGAAGACGGGGAGGAGGACGCCGGGACGGGGGCCACGAGTGCCGGGAGGAGACCGAGCAGGATCGCGGCGGCCGGCCACAGCGGGAGGGCGGGGGC
>NZ_RPRY01000529.1 GCF_003949795.1 Streptomyces sp. WAC06614 | reverse complement strand
ACGGGGAAGGGGGCCGGGGCGAGGACGACCGTGTCGTCGTCCCGGGAGACGGCGACGACCGCGTCGCCCGCGCCGAGGACGGTGCCGGAGGGCGGGTTGAGCAGCAGGGTGCCGTCCTTCCTGCGCAGCCCGGCCACGGCGGAGGTGTCGTAGGCCAGGAGTGCCTCACCGTAGGTGCGGCCGGTCAGGCGCGGTTCGACGGCGAAGTAGAACTCGTCGCCGGCGTAGTCGAGGAGTTCGAGGTGGACCAGCGGCAGCCCGGGCTGGCGGCAGGTCTGCACGATCAGCCGCGCCATGATCTCGTCGAAGCACAGCACGCAGGTGCGCGGGCCGCCCGCCAGCCGGGCGGCGGTGAGGTGGGCGGTGTCCCGCAGGGCCGTCACGACGTGCCCGGGCCCGCGGTGCCCGGGCGGCCGCTGCCCGGGCCGGGCGAGGGACCGGTCGAGGGCGAGCAGGGTCCGGACGATCTGGGCGTCGGCGGTCGGGCCCTCCGGGGTGAGGACGATCACCGAGCGGGCGGTGCCGGCCCCGACGAGGGCGACGTCGGCGGGGTCGTCGGGCCGGCCGGTCCGGCAGACCACCCGGGTGGGGCCGGACCGGGGCACCAGCGCCCGGATCTCGTCCTCCATCTCGGTCTTGTCGCGGTCGGCGAGGACCGCGACGGCGGCCCGCCGGAGGTTGGCGTTGGCCTGCGCCAGTTCCGAGATGATCGGCAGGGCCTGCTCGGACCAGCCCAGCAGGACGGTGTGGCCGTCCTCCAGGACCACGGAACGTCCCTTGCGCAGGTCCATGATCTTCTGGTTGACGCCGGTGGTGATCAGGCCGACCAGGGTGCTCGCGAAGAACACCCCGACGGCGGCGACCAGCACCGACAGCAGCACGAACACGGGGGTGCCGACGGGACCGCCCAGCTTGAAGACGGTCCCGAGGTTCTTCCAGGCCCCCAGCAGCAGGTTCCGCGGGGTGGTGGGGGTGTGCGGGTCCGCCCAGACCAGCAGCACCCCCGCGGGCACCACGACGGCCGTGCACAGCGCGGAGAGCCAGCCGATCAGGGCCGGCGTGCTGCGCGCCATGGTGTTGTCGAACCAGTACCCCAGCCGCTGCCTGGGGGACGGGTGCCGGGTGCGGCCCATGGCCGGATCACCTCCGTGTCGCCGTGTCGCCTTCGGTCGTGGACGTGCCCGCTCAGTCCGCCTGGTGGACCTCCAGGGCCGTGCGGACCGCCGATTCCAGCGCGCCCTCGATCCAGGCGGGCTTGACCGAGGTGTGGCAGCCGGCGAAGTGCAGCCGGCCCTCGGGGGTGCGCACGTGCGGGAACAGCTCGGTGTGCTGGCCGGGCAGCAGGACGGAGGCCTCCCCGTAGGCGTAGGGGTCGCGCATCCAGGACTGGGTGCGGCCGACGCCCGTGTAGAAGACCTCGATGCGCTGGCCGTAGACGTCCTGGAGGCCGGCGAGGGCGCGCGGGTAGCGCTCCTCCTCGTCGAACGCGTCCCACTTCAGGGCGTCGTCGGCCCAGCTGTAGGAGGCGAGGACGACACCGCCGGCGCTGCCCTCGACGGGGTAGGAGGGCTGGAACATGAAGCGGTTGGGGTTGTCGGTCGTGGATCCGCCGCCGATCACCGTGGCCGCCTCGGGCTGGTCCCGGGCCGGTACCCGGCTGGCCGCGTAGTGCACCCGCTGGGCCTGGCCGATGTGGCCCCGGGGCACCGACGGGTGGGCGCCGAGCAGCGAGCCGTCGCCGGGGGTCCGGCCGAACTGGTACGCGGCGTAGAGCCCCTTGCGGACGGCCTCCAGTTCGCGCTTCCAGTCCGCCTCGTCGAACTCCCACCAGCGGCGGCTGAATTCGAGCAGGACCTTGGTCGCGGCGTCGTAGTGCAGCTCGGTCACGGCGCGGCGCTTGCCGTACGAGAGCGGGGGCGTGACGGGGATGTGGCGCAGGCCCGAGAAGGGCACGGTGACGACGGCGGTGTCCCCGGTGAAGGTCTCGCGGACCACGGGACGCCCGTCGCGGCCCTCGGACACCGTCTCCACGGTCACGCTGCGCCGGCCGGTGTCCTGGGTGATCCGGGTGACCCGGCGGTCGAGCCGGACCAGGTCCTTGACCCGCTCGTACATCGCGTCGGCCAGGGTGCCGGTGCCGCCGGGGAGCTCGTAGAAGGCGGTGTCCGGACTGATCAGGGCCGAGGAGATGAAGGAGTGCAGGAAGGTCAGGTGCAGTCGGGAGGTGAGGTTCTCGACGGTGCCGATGAGGTCGACCGTGGCCTCGTCGAGCCTGGCCTCGTCGGTGAGGTACCGGTACATCGACATGTGGCCGTAGCGCTGGATGATCCGCGCCCAGGCCTCGACCAGCGGGCGGCCGTCCTTGCCCTCGATCTCCTTGCGGACCGGGGCGAGGGCGCCCCGCACGATCTGCGCGGCGGGGACGGTCTCGTACGCCGCCGGGACGCCGAAGGACCGGTTGACCGCGCGGGGGTCCCGGGCGTAGTCGGAGCGGCGGACGCGGATGCCGTTGACGTACAGCCAGGTGCGCTGGGCAGGGTGGCCGGCCCGGTCCACGTCCACCAGGTGGAACCGGCGGCGGCGCAGGCCGAAGGCGTCCATGAGCCCGGTCACCAGCGGGTGGCTGTCGGGGATGCGCATGGCGCCGGCCTCGGCGTACTGCTTGGGGTCGGCGAAGGGGGCCGCGGCGCGCTCGTGGCCGCCCGCCCGGAAGGTCTTGATCCGGCCGCCGACACGGTTGGCGTTGGCCTCGATCACGGTGACCTGGTGACCGGCCGAGCGCAGCAGGTGGGCGGCGGTCAGTCCGGCCGGTCCGGCGCCGATGACCAGCACCTTCTTGGGGGGCTTGCGCGAGCGTGGCAGACCCGACCGCAGCAGGACGTCGGTGTACCGGGGCACCAGCGACGCGTCGTGGTCGTCCCGGACCAGGACGGCCCGGGCGACGGACAGGCAGGTGTCCCAGTCGGCCGAGGGGGCGCCGGCGGGGGCGGCGGAGGCGGGGCACGGGCCGCCGCGCGGCGGCCGTTCGCGGTG
>NZ_RPRY01000528.1 GCF_003949795.1 Streptomyces sp. WAC06614 | reverse complement strand
GTTCGCGGCGGCCTCTGCGGCGGCAGGACCGGCCACCTCGTCCGGCGTCCCGATCGCGGCCCGTGCCGTGCAGGGCCTCGGTGCCGCGGCCGGGGCGACGGCCGCGGCACCGAGGCCCTGCACGGCACGGGCCGCGATCAGGACGCCGGACGAGGTGGCCGGTCCTGCCGCCGCAGAGGCCGCCGCGAACAGGGCGAGTCCGGTGACCAGCACCCTACGGCGGCCCAGGAGGTCGGCGGCCCGACCGCCGGCCAGGAGCAGCGCTCCGAACGCCAGGCCGTAGGCGTTGACCACCCAGGTGGCGCCGGCGTCCGAGAGGCCCACGCCGGCCCGGATCTGCGGGAGGGCCACGTTGACGATCGCGGTGGCGAGCATGACGGTGAACTGGGCCGCGGCGAGCGCCGCGAGCCCGGCCCCCGGCCGTGGGCCGCGGCCGGCGCCGGGTGCTGCCCGGGCCGTCGGCGCGCGGGCCGCCGCCGCCCGTGCGTGGCGCTGTGCTGGTGCCGGCGTCCGTGCGTCCGCTCCCGCCGGTGTGCGTGCGTCGTTCATGGCGCACAGACTCCGGCCGGACGGTGTCCACTCTCCAGACCGGACCGGCGCGGGCCCTGTCCACCGCTGTCCACACCTGTCCACTGGGCGCGGCGCACGGCCCGTACCCGCCCCCGGGTCACCGGGGCCGCTGCCGCCCCGTCACCGGGGGCGTGCCCGCGTGCCCCCGCACCCTCATCGGCGCCCGTGCAGCTCCTCGTCCCACAGCGCCTCGCACAGCAGGTCCAGGCCCTGGCGCAGGTGGCGCCGGTAGGTGCCGTACGGGAGGCCCAGGCGGCGGGCCGCGGCCTCCTGGGTGGGTGCACCCGAGAAGTAGCCTGCCGTGAGGGCCTCGCGGGCGCGGACCCCGCGCGGGTCGCGGCCCAGCTCGTCGACGGCCCGGCGCAGCAGCGTCCGTAGCTCCTCCACGGGATCGACCAGGTCGGCCGCGAGCCGGGCGCGCAGCAGGGCGCAGGCCGCGAAGGCCTGCGCGTCGCGCCAGTGCGCCAGGGCCTCCCGCACGGCCCCGTCGAACGCGGCGCGGGAGACGGGCGACGGCCCCGCCGGAGCCGGCGCGTCGGGGGCCGCGATGAAGCGCTGGAGCCAGGCCTCCACGGATTCCCGGCGCCAGTCGGCGGCGAACAGCCCGTAGGTGTGGTCACCGACGCGTGGGCGCGCCCCGGTGTCCTCCAGGGTGCCCCGCACCCGCGCGGCCCATGTCTCGGCGTCGCGGAAGACGGCGAAGCCGTAGGCGCGGCCACGGGAGCGGGCCGCCTCCGCCTGGGCCCGGGAACTGCTGAGGTCGGTGACCCGCGAGGGCACCTGGTACCGCTCCGGGTAGACCGAGAAGCGGCTGATCCCGATGTGCTCGCCGGGGCTCACGGCTGCGAGGGTGTCGCAGTACTGCCAGGCGGCGGCGACGACGGGATCGGTGGCCAGGTCCTGCGGGTCGGCGGGGGCCGGCAGTGCGAGCCGGGCGGTGAACGCCACGATCCGGCCCGTGCTCACCAGCCGGTAGACGCTGAACGCCCGGGGCTGGCGCCCCGCCCAGTAGCGGACCAGTGCGGCGGAGGCCGGCCCTTCGGTCTCCTCGGCCATGCGGAGCACCTCGTCGAGGTCGTCCGGGTGCAGCGGCCGGTCGTGGACCTCCTCCTCCCGGGACCAGGAACGCAGCCGGGCGAGCGTCTCGCCCTCGCGGAAGAGGTAGAACAGCTCGTCGGTGACGGTCCACACCCGCTCCTCGGGCGCCTCGCGCAGCAGCCTCAGGTATTCGTCCGCCAGGCGTCGGCGCATCGTCTCGAAGGCGTGCGGCGCGCGCCACCGCAGGTCGGCGGCGAGCGTCTCGCGGGCGGCGTCGTGCGGGTAGAGGCCCTGGTGCGTGGACTCGATGAAGGGCAGGTCCCGCAGCCAGGAGAACAGCAGGTGCGCGTCCTCCTCGGGCAGTACCGCGTCGAGCAGCTCCTCGGACGTCGAGTGGGCCTGCGCCGCGACCTCCAGGGCGCGGCGGTGGGCCGCCGTGGGCACCTCGCCGATCAGCCCCGTCAGCAGGGTGCGCAGGACGTCCGCGGAGGGGGCCCAGATCTCCTCCCGGCTGCACCCCTCCGAACCGGCCGCGGCCGCGAGGGACAGGGCCAGCGGGTTGCCGCCGGCGAAGCGCAGGACGCGCTCGCGCAGTTCGGGCCGGATCTGCGCCGCGACGAGCAGGCTGTGGGCCTGCTCCGGGGAGAAGGGCTCCAGTTCGGTCACGTGCAGCAGGCCCGTCCAGGCGGGGTCGGCGGTCCACTGCGGCTGCGGGGCGCGCCGGCCGGCGAGGACGACGAGGGTGTCGTCCGCGGCGCGGGGCAGGAAGTGGTGCCACAGCCAGCTCTCCAGCCACTGGCAGTGCTCGAAGGAGTCCACGAACAGGACCGTGCCGGGAACGTCGAGGAAGGGACCGGCGGCATGGGCGAAGTCGGCCGGGTCGTGGCTGACGAACCGGCCGTCCAGTTCCACCAGCAGCCGGCCCGCCGCCCGGGCGTGGTCCGCCAGGCGCCGCAGCAGGGTCGACTTGCCGATCCCGCCCGGCCCGCACACGTAGAACGCGAACGGCGCCTGCGGGTCGCCGGCCAACGCCTCCCCGAAGCGGCCGAGTTGCTCGTCCCGGCCGATGAAGGCCCGCACGCGCGCCCTGCTCAGTCTTTCTCCCACGGACGCCATGGCCGCTCCCGTCCCCTCTTCCTCCTGCGTCAGTGGATCAGGCCGAGGTGCTCGTCGTCGGGGTGGTCGGTCAGTGGGCGGGTGGTCTCCTCGACCGTCCGGAAGCGGCCGTCGGGGGCCATGCGGGCGAAGAGGTGGACCTCGATGCGGGAGGTCCGGCCGTCGGTGAGGGTGAGGGTCACGGTGTGCCGGTCGATGGCCTCGTCGAGATCGAGGTCCGGGGTGAACAGCAGGTCGTCGAGGGCGCGGGTGATGTCGGTCCGGTTCATGTCCCGCGGCGCGGGGCAGGAAGTGGTGCCACAGCCAGCTCTCCAGCCACTGGCAGTGCTCGAAGG
>NZ_RPRY01000527.1 GCF_003949795.1 Streptomyces sp. WAC06614 | reverse complement strand
GAGCGTGACGAGCCGGTGCTGGCCCAGGTCCCCGCGCCAGGCCATGGCCCCGGCCCCGAGGGGAACATCCGGCCCCGGCTGACCTCCTTCGTCGGGCGGGAGCCCGAGCTCCGGGCCCTGCGCGGGGACCTGGGCCAGCACCGGCTCGTCACGCTCATCGGGCCCGGAGGGTCGGGCAAGACGCGGCTGGCCGAGCACTCGGCCGGGGCCCATCCCGAGCCCGCCTGGCTCGTCGAACTCGCCCGGCTCGACGACCCCGCGGCGGTCCCCGGCGCGGTCCTCAGCGCGCTCGGCCTGCGCGAGAACACCCTCGTGGCCCGTGACAAGAACACCGGTGCCGCCCCCGACGACCCCACCGCCCGGCTGGTCGAGCACTGCGGCCGCCGCCCCCTGCTGCTGGTCCTCGACAACTGCGAGCACGTCGTCGACGCCGCCGCCCGCCTCGCCGAGACCCTCCTCACGCACTGCCCCGCCCTGCGGATCCTGGCCACCAGCCGCGAACCCCTCGGGGTCCCCGGCGAGGTGCTGCGCCCGGTCGAGCCCCTGCCGCCCGAGCCCGCCCTCCAGCTCTTCGCCGACCGCGGGGCCGCCGCCCGCCCCGGCTTCCGCGTCGAGGACGACCCCGACGCCGTCCGTGAGATCTGCGCCCGGCTCGACGGACTGCCGCTCGCGATCGAACTGGCCGCCGCCCGGCTCCGCCTCCTCGGCCCCCGCCAGATCGCGGACCGGCTCGACGACCGGTTCCGGCTGCTCACCAGCGGCAGCCGCACCGTACTGCCCCGCCAGCAGACCCTGCGTGCCGTCGTCGACTGGTCCTGGGACCTGCTGGACGAGGGCGAACGCACCCTCCTGCGCCGGCTGTCCGTCTTCGCGGGCGGCTGGGACCTGGCCGCGGTCGAGGCCGTCTGCACCGACGGCCGGATCGACGCCCTCGACGCCGCCGACCTCCTCGGCTCCCTGGTCGACAAGTCCCTCGTCCAGGCCTACCCCACCCCGACCCCGACCTCGGACCCGGCCCAGGACCCGGACCCCGAGGGTGCGTACGCCGGCGCCGGCGGCATGCGCTTCCGCATGCTCGAAACCATCCACGAGTACGCCGCCGAACGCACGACCGAGGAGCCCGAGGACCGGGCCGCCACCGCCGCCCGGCACACCGCCCACTTCCTGGCCCTCGCCGAGGAGGCCGAACCCCTCATCCGCTCCGGCGCCCAACTGCCCTGGATCCGCCGCATCGAGACCGAGCTCGACAACCTCCGCGCCGCCCTGCGCACCGCGGTGGCCACCGGCCGCGGCCGCGACCGCGGCCGCGACCCGGTCTCCGCCCGGCGTCTCGCCCTCGCCCTGGGCTGGTTCTGGTGGCTGCGCAACTACCGCACCGAGGGCGCCGACTGGACCCTCCGGGTGCTCGCCCTCGACGAGCCCGGACCGCAGCCGCCGCAGGGCTCCCCGGCGTACTGGGACCGCCTCCGGCTCCAGCTCCTGCACCTCTTCCTGCTCGCCGAGAGCAGCGGCTTCACCGAGTTCAGCACCTCCGAGCGGCAGGCCGCCGCCCAGCGCCTCCAGGACGCGTTCCGCCGGCCCCTGCCCGAGACCGCCCGCTTCCCCGGCATGCTCTGGCCGCTGACCTCCATGCTCACCGGCGACGTCGTCGACTTCCACCGCGCGCTCGACGAGACCGTCGCGAACTGCCGCCGCCACGGCGGGGACTGGGAGCTCGGCGTCACCCTCATGCTCCGCACCCACGTCGCCATCGACCTCACCGGCGGCCTCGCCACCGTCGACACCGACCTCGCCGAGCTGCACGAGATCGCCGACCGCGTCGGCGACCGCTGGACCCGCGCCCAGGTGTCGAGCGCCGCCGGCGAGGTGGCCCTCTCCCGCGGCCGCTACGACTGGGCGCGCCGCGAGTACGAGGAGTGCCTGCGGCTGGCCCGGGAGGTCGGCGCGCACATGGAGGCGCCGTTCGCGATGGCCCGGATCGCGGAGACCTTCTACGGCACCGGGGACCAGGACACCGCCGAACGCCTGCTGGACGAGGCCCGGGCCGAGGCCGAGCGGTACGGGGTCCACGACGCGGCCGCCTTCGGCCGGCTGCTCGCGGCGTTCATCGCGCTCGACCGGGGCGACCACGCGGCGGCCCGCGCCGCCGTGGACGCGGCCGGGGCGGCCGTGGAGGCCAGCCGGGTCGGGCCGGGACGGGCGTCGGTCCCGCCGCAGTTCATCGCCGGTCTGGACACCGTGGAGGCCACCCTTCTCGGCCACGAGAAGGGGCCCTGGGCGGGCCTGGCCAAGGCCCGGACCGGCCTGGCGGCGGCGGTCGAGGCGCAGTGCGCCGAGCCGGTGCTCGCCCGGTTCACCGAGACCGCCGCCGTGCTGCTGGCGGACGCCGGTCGGCCCGCCGCGTCGGTCCGGGCGCTGGCCGCGGCCACCGCCTGGCGGGCGGGCAGCCCCCGCTCGGTCCCCGACGAGCGGATGCTCCGGCCCCTGCGGGCCCGTACGCGCGCCGCCCTCGGCGCGGACCGGCAGCGGGCGGAGGAGGCGGCCGGGGCCGGACTGGACCCGGCCGGGGTGCTGGCCCTGCTGGCCGCCGTGACCGACGCCCCGGCGCTCACTGACAGCGGATGACCGCGTCCGCCCAGCTCGCCAGGGTGAGCGGGGCTTGGCCGCCCGCCGGTTCCACGACCAGCCGGAGCCGCTCGTGGCCGGCGATCCCGAGGTCCACGGGGACCGCCGGGTCGCCGTGCCCGAGGGCGGGGGACTGCCACAGCCGCTGCCCGTCGCCGTAGACGGAGAACCGCACCCGTCCCCGGCTGAGCACGGACAGGTCGTCGACCCCGACCCGGGCGGAGAACGTACGGCACTGGCGGTTGAGGGCGATCTCCACCGAGGAACGGGAGTTCACGGTGATGCCGTGGTCGTGGCGCCGGTCGGCGATCCGCAGGCCCCAGCGCTGCCAGACCCAGCTGCTGCGCAGGGTCTGCACCTCGGGCCCGCTGTGGTCGCCCCAGGTCGACTGACCGATCCGCACCAGCGGATAGCCGGCCGGCGCGGGCTCGGGCGGGGTCGGCTTCGGCGTGGGGG
>NZ_RPRY01000526.1 GCF_003949795.1 Streptomyces sp. WAC06614 | reverse complement strand
AGCCGGTAGCCGGCGGGGACCGGCGGGGCGCCGAGCCGTTCGGCCAGGCCGTCCAGTGCGTCGGCGGCGTCCTGGCCGCCCTCCGCCACGACCTGGTCCGCGCGCAGGGCGAGGAAGGTCAGCGGGAAGGCCGCGTGCGCCTCGGGCGCGTACGGCAGCCAGCTCGCGGCCGGGCCACCCCCGCGGGTCTTGGGCGCCGGGTGGTAGGGATGGCCCATGACCAGGGCCTGTTCGGAGCGCAGGTAGGGGTCCGCGGGCGGGGTGGCGGTGGCCCGGGCCGCGAGCAGGGCGGCGAGCACCTCCCGGCTGTCGGCCATCTCGCCGAGCAGCTCGTCGTTGGGCAGGCCGGTCAGCCGTCCCAGTTCGTCGCAGACGAGCTTGAGCAGCTCGGGGTGGCTGAGCGTGCGCCAGCCGGCCGCGGTCTGCAGTTGCGCACGCCCCGGACGCCGCCCGCCCCGCACCCGCAGCAGCCGGCCGCTCGCGCGCAGCCGGTGGGTGCCGGCGGCTGCGCCGTCGGGATCGGCGGCCTCCCGCAGGAGGCAGTTGAGCAGCGGGGCTGCGGCGTAGGCGTCGGCGGTGGCGTCCACGGAGTCCATTCGGAAGAGTGCGTGTCGGCTTCCAGAATATTGCGTGATCATGAAGTAGTGCGATGAGTCCGCCTTCGAGGAGGAGTGCCGTTCTGGACCGCAGCCTTTACCCGACCCGGGCCGAGGAGTCCGTCGCCGCCGAACTGGGCGCCGTACGGCCGGAGCTCGACGCGGCGTACGCGGCGGCGCTGCCCGGCGCCCGGGCCGCCGTCCTGACCCGGCTCTGGCGCGGCCTGGCCCACGAACCCCTGCCGTGGGTGACGGCGCGGCGGCGGACCCCCGACGGGCTGACGCTGCTGCTGGCGGACGGGAGCCGGCTGCACGGCCCCCTGCCCGACCCGTTCGCCACGGCGGCCTACGTCGACCAGGTGACGCTGGACGGGGTGCCCTACCGGCAGCCGGCCCGGCTGCTCACGGCGCTGGGCGTGCCGCACGGCGCGGAGTTCGCCGCCGAGCTCGACGACAGCACGGCCTCGCTGGCCCTGTCCCGGGCGGGGCAGGGGTCCGCCCGGCCGGGCCCGCCGGACACCGGCTGGCAGTGGGAGCAGCGGGTGGTGGACGGCCACCCCTACCACCCCAACTGCCGCTCGCGCCCCGGCTTCACGGTGGCCGAGCAGCTCGCCTACGCGCCCGAGCACGGCCCGGTGGTGGACCTCGGCCTGGTGGCGGTGGAGCCGCAGGAGTGCCTGATGACCGGGGACTGGCCCGAGGCGCTGCGGGACGGCGGGCGGATCCTGGTGCCGGTGCACCCGTGGCAGGCGCGGCACGTGCTGAAGTCCGCCGTGGAGCCGGGGCCGGCAGCGCATCCGCTGATGGCGCTGCGCACGCTGGCGCCCGCCGGCGGGCCGGGCGGCCCGCACGTCAAGACGGCGCTGAGCACCCGGCTGACCTCCTCGGTGCGGGACATGTCGGTGTACTCGGTGGAGAACGCGGAGGCGGTGTCGGCGTTCGTCGAGTCGCTGGCGGCGCGGCTGGAGGGGCGGCTGCACATCACCCGCACCCTCGGCGCGGTGTCGGCGTACAGCCCGGACCTGGCGGCGCTGCTGCGGGAGCCACCGGAGCGGTTCGTGGACACCAGCCGGTCGGAACGGGTGGTTCCGGTGGCGGCGCTGGCCACCACGGACCTGGCCCGGTCGGCGCCCTGGCTGGCGGAGTTCGCCCGGCTGGCCCTGACGGTGTGCCTGCGCGTGCTGGAGTTCGGCGTGGCGCTGGAGGCGCACGGGCAGAACCTGCTGGTCGTCCTCGGCGCCGACGGGGCCCCGCTGCGGCTGGTCTACCGCGATCTGGCCGACATCCGTATCAGTCCGGCCCGGCTCGCCCGGCACGGCATCCCCGTGCCGCCGATCGCGGGACGGATGGTCACGGACGACGAGACGGTGCTGCGCCGCAAGCTGTTCGGCTCGCTGGTCTCGGGGGCGCTGGCGGCGACGGCCGGTTCGGCGCAGGCGCTGGGCGCGGCCCTGGCGGCCGCGGTGGAGGCGCTGCCGCCCGGCCCGGACCGCGAGCACCTGCTCTCCCACCGCCTGCCGGTGAAGGCGCTCACCCTGATGCGGCTGAGCCCCGGCGTGCCCGGCGACCTGTGGACGGACGTGGCGAACCCCCTGGCCTGACCCGCCGGCCCGACCCGGTCCCGGCGCACCGGCGGGCGCCGGGGTGTGCTCCGTCCGGGGGAGTTCGCCGCGACCGCCGGGCCCCGCTGCACCGGGAACGCCGCGGGCGATGGCAGTAGTGGAGGGCATGAGCCTCACTCGCCGCCGGGTCCTGGCCGGCGCCACCGGCGCCGCGCTGGCCCCGCTCGGAGCGGCGACGGCCGCCGCCGCCCGCACCGCGGACCTCGCGGCGCTGCGGCGGGACCTGGACGGGCCGGTCGTCCTGCCCGGGGACCCCGACTACCCGGAGGCGCGCCGGCTCTACCAGCCGCGCTACGACGCGGTGGCGCCCGGCGCCGTCGCCTACCCGGCGCACGAACGGGACGTGGCGGTCTGCCTGGCGTTCGCCCGGCGCACCGGGGTACCGGTGGTACCGCGCGGCGGCGGGCACAGCTATGCGGGCTTCTCGACCGGAACCGGCCTGGTGATCGACGTCGGGGCCCTGGCCACCGTGACCGCCGACGGCGACGGCACGGCCCGGGTGGGCGCCGGGGCCCGTCTGGGCGAGGTCAACGCCGCCCTCGCCGCGCGGGGCGTGGCCGTCCCCACCGGCCTGTGCCCCTCGGTGGGCATCGCCGGCCTGACCCTGGGCGGTGGCCTGGGCGTGTCCAGCCGTGCGTACGGCACCACCAGCGACCGCCTGACCGGCATCCGCCTGGTGACCCCGGACGGCACGATCCGCGACGTGGACGCCACCCAGGACCCGGAGCTGTTCTGGGCCCTGCGCGGCGGCGGGCACAGCTATGCGGGCTTCTCGACCGGAACCGGCCTGGTGATCGACGTCGGGGCCCTGGCCACCGTGACCGCCGACGGCGACGGCACGGCCCGGGTGGGCGCCGGGGCCCGTCTG
>NZ_RPRY01000525.1 GCF_003949795.1 Streptomyces sp. WAC06614 | reverse complement strand
GAACCCGCCCCCGCTCCCCCGGTCCTCAAACGCCGGACGGGCCGAACAGACCCTGGGGCTCCGCCCCGGACCCCGCGCCTCGCACGCCGGCGGGGCTGGATGGTGCCGGCGCGGCGCAGAGGGGTCCGGGGCGCCGCCCCGGACCCGTGCCGGGCGCCCCGCGCCCGGGTCGCCTCGAACGCCGGCGGGGCTGGATCGGTGCGGCGCCGCCGCGCCTGTCCAGCCCCGCCGGGGGTCCCCCGTGCGGGTACCCGTCCGGGAGGACCAGCCGCATCTCCAGCCCCGTCGGCGTGCGAGGCGCGGGGATGCGGGGGGGCAGAGCCCCCGAAAGCCCGGAGCCCGGCCCCGGCCCCAACGGGCCCGCCGGCGTGCGAGGCGCGGGGGTGCGGGGGCAGAGCCCCGAAAGCCCGGCTCCGGCCCCTACGGGCCCGCCGGGTTCGAGGCGCGGGGGTACGGGGGGACAGAGCCCCCGAAAGCCCGGAGCCCGGCTCCGGCCCCAACGGGCCCGCCGCCAGGCCCGCGGAGGTCCGAGGGGCTCAGCCCCGTGAGGGCAAGGCCTGGCCTAGGCAGGGGCGCCCGAGGTGAAGCGGCGCAGGAGGGGGGAGAGGACCAGGACCGACTTGGTCCGTTCCACGAACGGCTCGCCCGCGATCCGCTCCAGCACCCGCTCGAAGTGCCGCATGTCCGAGGCGAACACCTGGACCAGGGCGTCCGCGTCGCCCGTCACGGTCGAAGCGGACACCACCTCCGGGTACCGCTCCAGCCCTCGCCGGATGTCGTCCGGCGAGGTGTTGTGGCGACAGTAGATCTCGATGAAGCCCTCGGTCTCCCAGCCCATCGCGGCCGGGTCCACGCGGACCGTGAAGCCGGTGATCGCGCCTTCGGCGCGGAGCCGGTCGACCCGGCGCTTGACCGCCGGGGCCGACAGACCCACCTCGGAGCCGATGTCCGCGTAGGAGCGGCGGGCGTCCTCGGCGAGGGCGTGCACGATGCGTTCGTCGAGATCGTTCAGTCGCACGGGGGCAGGATCACTTCTCTGTCGGTACCTCGGCCGCCTCCAGCGCAAGGCTGGAGCGGCGCATTCCGTAGCAGAAGTAGATCACGAGGCCGACGAGCATCCAGACACCGAACGCGAGCCACGTCGCCCCCGGGAGGCTGTACATCATCCAGGCGCAGGCCAGGAAGCCGAGGATCGGCGTCACCGGGAACAGCGCGACCTTGAAGGTGCGCGGCATGTCCGGGCGGGTGCGGCGCAGGATCACGACGGCCACGTTGACCAGGGCGAACGCGAAGAGCGTGCCGATGCTGGTGGCGTTGGCGAGCTCGCCGAGGGGGACGAAGGCGGCCAGGGCGCCGCAGAAGAAGGAGACGATGACGACGTTGACGCGCGGGGCGCCGGTCTTCTCGTCGACCTTGGCGAACGCCTTCGGCACCAGGCCGTCGCGGGACATCGCGAAGAGGATGCGGGTCTGGCCGTAGAGGACGGCGAAGACGACGGAGGCGATGGCGACCACCGCACCGGCCGCGAGGACGATGCCCCAGAAGCTGTGACCGGTCACGTCGGTCATGATCTGGGCCAGCGCGGCCTCGGTGCCCTCGAAGTCCTGCCACGGCATGGCGCCGACGGCGACGAAGGCGACCAGGACGTAGAGGACGGTCACGATGCCGAGCGAGAGCATGATCGCGCGGGGCAGGTCCTTCTTCGGGTTCTTGGCCTCTTCACCGGCGGTGGAGGCGGCGTCGAAGCCGATGTACGAGAAGAACAGGGTGGAGGCGGCGGCGCTGATGCCGGTGACGCCGAGCGGGGCCAGCGGCGTGTAGTTGCCGGACTTGATGCCCATGACGCCGATGCCGATGAAGAGCACCAGGGTGACGATCTTCACCGCGACCATGATCGAGTTGACCATGGCGCTCTCCTTGGCGCCGCGCATCAGGAAGACCATCGCCAGGAGGACGACGACCAGGGACGGCAGGTTGATCCAGCCGCCGTCGCCGTAGGGCGCGGAGAGGGTCTCGGGGATGGTGAAGCCGAGGGTCCCGTCGAGCAGTTCGTTGAGGTACTGGCCCCAGCCGACGGCCACGGCCGCGACGGAGACGGCGTACTCCAGGACCAGGCACCAGCCGCAGATCCAGGCGATGAACTCGCCCATGGTGGCGTACGAGTACGAGTACGAGGAGCCGGAGACCGGGACGGAGCCGGCCAGCTCGGCGTAGGAGAGGGCCGAGAAGAGGGCGGTCAGGCCGGCGATGACGAAGGAGATCGTCACGGCCGGGCCGGCCTTGGGGGCGGCGTCGCCGAGGACGACGAAGATGCCGGTGCCGAGGGTCGCGCCGATGCTGATCATGGTCAGCTGCCACATGGTGAGGGAGCGCTTGAGCGCACCGCCCTCGCCCTGGCCGGCCTCGTTGACGAGACGGTCGACGGGCTTGCGGCGAAGCAGCGGGTGGGCGGGCCGCTGGGTGAGCGGCGGCGCCTGGCCGTGGTCCAGCACGAGGGGACTCCTTTGACACTGCGGACGTGGACGTCCGGGGATGGATGGACGTCCGGGGGTAAAACGGCATCGACCGCAGCGGTCCTGGCAGGAGAGGGCCTGGACAGGCCTGTGCAGGGGGACCGCCGAGCAGGCGGTCGCGCCACTCCACGTACAGCGAGTGAGCCTAGGGGCTGGGGGTTCCCGCCCGTAATGCACCATCCTTGCATATTCGCGAACGATCGTTGCGCGGATCTGTCCGACATGGCCCTTTGTTGCGCACGGATGATCGATCAATGCGCGGTCACCCTGGGCTACCTTTCTTGACACCTCGTCAGATGTCCTGCACCTTCCCCGGGGATCGCGGGGCCCCGGGCGGTGGAACGGGCCCCCGGGCGGGGTACGGGTGAACGCGGAGTCCCGGGACGGACCCGAGCCGGCCGCCGGCCCACGGCGGCCGCCCAGGAGCGGAGGCGAGGCGTGAGCAGTGACCACGACGACGCGTGGGGCGGCCCCCGGACCGGCGGCCCCCGGACCGGCCGCCTGCACCGGGCCGACCACGGTGCCGGCCCGCAGGGTGGCGGGGCATGGCCGGGGGCCGGAGCCGGGCCGGAGG
>NZ_RPRY01000524.1 GCF_003949795.1 Streptomyces sp. WAC06614 | reverse complement strand
GCTGTGGGGTTCGGCGCGGTGTCCGTCGGGTCGGTCGGGGTCGGGGCCGCGGGGGTGACGGTGAACGTGGCCTCGGCGGACGTGCCCGGGTCCGACGTGCAGCGGGCCAGCAGCGTGTGGTCGCCCGGCGGCGCGTCCGCCCCTACCTCGACGGTGGCCTCGAACGTGCCCTGCTCGGAGACCTCGGAGGAGCCCAATGGTTCGTCGTCCCACAGCAGGTCCACGGTGGAACAGTTGAAGCCGGAACCGGAGGCGAGGAGTTCCGCCGCTCCGGCCTGCCCCTCGGTCGGCGTGAGCGTCAGGGCCGGCTCCTCCTCGGACGGCGGTGGCTCGGTGTCCACGACCGTGAAGTACGCCGTGGCGACGTACCGGTCGTCCCGGTCGCAGACGGCCCGCACCGCCCGCTCCCCGGTGCCCTCGGTGGCCGGGACGGTGATACCGGTCGTGAATCCGTCGGCCCCTCTCTCCGCTTCGGCGGTTCCGATCCCGGTGCCCTCCCAGGAGAGGGAGACCGTGCCGGCGTGCTTCGAGAAGCAGCCTTCGAACCCGGAGCCGGTGACCGCCACGTCCGACCCTGCCGGGCCCTCCTCCGGGCTCAGCGTCAGGCCGGGCTGCGGCGCGGCCACAGGGGCGGACGAGACGACCGGGCGGGCCTGGGAGGGTAGGGGTGGACCGGCTGCGGGTGATGCGGGTGATCCCCATGCGACCGCCGTGCTCAGCAGCACCGCGATCAGCGATCGGCCGGACCAACGGACAACGGCAGACATGACCCTCCGTGAGCTGTCTCCCATTCTCCTCCGGGCACCCGGTCCGCGCCCCTCAGGGCCGGACCGGAGCACCGGGCGCCGCCGCCCGTCCACTCGACCGGCCCGCGGTCCTCGACCTGCGAGAAGGGCTCGCCCGGGGGTGCCGCGCGGCACGGCGGGGACGTTGAGGCCAACGACCGCTTCAGCCTGCTGATATTTGTAGCTTCCACCAGTACGAAGTCCCGCTGACGAGGCAGCAGACTCTCCGCCAAGGGCCGCGGCTCGTTCTGAGAGCCGACGCCACAAATCGAGGGGAAACACCACGATGAGTGGGCAGTTGTACGACGGTATCGGTGAGGCCTTCGAAGGCTTCAAGACCCTGCCGATCATCCGCTACGGGGAAGTGCCCAGCTTTCTCGCCCTGGTCGGCGATGTGACGGGCAAGTCGGTGCTCGACATCGCCTGCGGTACGGGGTTCTACAGCCGGGAGCTCAAGCGCCGCGGCGCCTCCCGGGTCTTCGGGTTCGACATCTCCGGCGCGATGGTCGATGCCGCCGACGCGCTGGAGCGGTCCGAGCCCCTGGGCATCACGTACGAGGTCGGCGACACCGCCGCCCTGCGGGAGTTCGACCAGCCGTTCGACGTCGCCGTCGCCGTGCAGGCGTTCAACTACGCGCGCGATGTCGCCGAGATCGAGCGGATGATGCGCAACATCCGGCGCAGCCTGGTGCCCGGCGGCGCGTTCTACCTGTTCGTGCAGGACCCGGCGTACGACTTCGGCGGGCCGTCGCTCGACAAGTACGGGTTCCTGTGCGAGGCGACGGGCAAGGACAACGAGATCGGCCGGGGCATCCGGCTCACCGCCCTGCTCGACCCGCCGGTCTCCTTCGAGGCCACCGTGCCGTCGAAGGAGACGTACGAACGGACGCTGGCGGCCTCCGGATTCCGCGGCATCGAGTGGGTGCCGCTGAGCATCTCGGACGCCGGAGTGGAGAAGTTCGGCAAGGAGTTCTGGGCGGACCACGACGCGAATCCCCCGCTGACGATGATCCGCTGCACGGCCTGACGGTCCGCCGCACTGCGTGACGGTCTGCTGCCTCACCCACTTGTGCCGGCGGTCGGGTGGGTGAGGCAGTCGCGTGCCGGGCGTCGCCGCCACCGGGTCGGTTCCCTGGGGCGGTCATCCGTCCGCGGCGTCCTCCGCCTCCCAGCGCAGCAGGTCCCCCGGCTGGCACTCCAGCACTTCGCAGAGCGCGGCGAGGGTCGCGAAGCGCACCGCTTTGGCGCGGCCGTTCTTGAGCACGGCCAGGTTGGCCGGGGTGATCCCGACGCGGTCGGCGAGCTCGCCGACCGACATCTTCCGCCTGGCCAGCATCACGTCGATGTCGACGGCGATCGGCATCAGATCACCTCGTCCAGCTCGGCCCGCATCTGTGCCGCTTCGACGTCGCGGGCCACGGCCTGGGCGAGCAGCATCCGCAGGACGAGCACGATGAGCGCGACTCCCAGGATCGCCAGGCCGATGCCGGCCATGATGACGGTGACGCCCGGGTCCTCGCGCTGGCCCGGCGCGTTGACGGCCGTGACCGCGAACCACAGGAGGGCGGCCGCCACGATCGCGCCGATGACGCCGTCGACGTAACGGAACGCGGCGTGCGAGAACACCGTTCCGCGTCGCACCATCGCGACCAGCCGCCACACGCACACCAGGGCCACCTGGGCCGACATCATGCCCAGGATCGTGATCACGCGCATCGGGGTCAGCGGCAGGGACCCGTCCTCCGGGTCGTTGAACAACGCCCACACCATCGACACCTGGACGAACACCGTGCCCACCAGGACCACCACGAGCACGCCGCGCAGCGCTGCCACGGTCAGCTTTCCCACGCCCCCACCGCCCTTCCATTCTTCCATCGTTTCGCGATGGAAATCTATCGAATGTCGATAGAGTGAGGCAAGAGTCATCGGCTTCCGGAGATGACCGCGGGCGGCCGCGGAACCGGACCCTCGAGAAGGCGCGGTTCGTCGGACCGGAGACCCTACGGGGCACCCGCCCGCAGCGACGCGTCGACCACTGGAGGGCGGGCGTGGTCCTCCCGACCCCCTCCCCCGACGCTGCGATCCGCCCGGCTGAGCGTGACCCACGCCGCAGGAGACACCGAAGGCCCCGGTGGGCGGACCTGGGGAGGTCGGCCCACCGGGGCCTTCGTACGTCGCGTGCGGCCGGTGGCGGTGCCGCGGGCCGGGGCGGGGTCACCGGTCTAGTACCAGTGGTTGGCCTGCCAGAAGTTCCAGGCGGCGGCCGGGCTGCCGTAGCGGTCGTTCATGTAGTCCAGGCCCCACTTGATCTGG
>NZ_RPRY01000523.1 GCF_003949795.1 Streptomyces sp. WAC06614 | reverse complement strand
CCGCCGTCGGAGCGGGCCTGGGCATGGGCACGAGCGGCCTGGAGTGGGTCGTCGACTCCTACACCGTCGTCCTGGCCAGCCTGCTCGTCGTGGCCGGGGCCCTCGCGGACCGGTTCGGCCGCCGCCGTACGGATGGCCGTGGCCCTGCCCGTCGTGCCCGTCGTGGCCGTTGCGGCCGTTGCGGCCGTTGCGGCCGTTGCGGCCGTGGTGGTGGCCGTCCCCGGCGTTCCTGACTCCGTTCCGCTCCATGGCTCCATTTTGCGGTCCCGGCAAATTTCCTCGGGGTGGGCGCGCATCCGGTCCGAGCATGGCCGGGCAGCGTTCCCTACCGGAGGCAGGACCGTGACCACTTCCTTCATCCCGTCCGCGGAGCGTGCGGCGGCCGACGGCCCGCCCCCCGGTGCCCGGCGCCGCTGGACCGTACTGGCCGTGTGCGCGCTCAGCATGTTCCTGGTCGGCGTGGACACCACCATCGTCAATGTCGGCCTGCCCGCCGTCGGAGCGGGCCTGGGCATGGGCACGAGCGGCCTGGAGTGGGTCGTCGACTCCTACACCGTCGTCCTGGCCAGCCTGCTCGTCGTGGCCGGGGCCCTCGCGGACCGGTTCGGCCGCCGCCGGGTGTTCCGGTGCGGGCTCGTGCTGTTCGGCCTCGCCTCGCTGGCCTGCGCCCTGGCCCCCTCGCCCGGCCTGCTGGTCGCGGCCCGGGCCGTCCAGGGCGCCGGGGCCTCGATGCTCAGCCCCGTGGCCCTGGCCATCGTGGTCAACGCCCTGCCCGACCCGCGCGAGCGCGCCCGGGCCATCGGGATCTGGGCCTCGGTGTTCGGGCTGAGCATGGCGGCGGGCCCGGTCGCCGGCGGGGCCCTGGTCTCGGCGTTCGGCTGGCGCTCGGTGTTCTGGGTGAACGTGCCGGTCGTGGTGGTCGCGCTCGTCCTGGTCGCCGTGTTCGTGCCGGAGTCGCACGGGCAGCGCGCCCGGCGGCTCGACCTGCCGGGGCAGGTGCTGCTGACGGTGGCCCTGTGCGCGTTCGTGGCGGTCCTCGTCGAGGGCCCCCGGATCGGCTGGGCCGCTCCGCTCGCGCTGGCCGCGTACGGGGTGGTGGCGGTGGCGGTGGCCGGGTTCGTCCGGGTGGAACGGAACCGGTCCGAGCCGCTGATGGACCTCGGGCTGTTCCGGCGGCCGGCGTTCACCGCTGCCGTGCTGGGGGCGGTATCGGTGTTCGTCGCGCTGAACGTCGGCCTGCTGCTGACCACCTTCGCCCTTCAGCACGGCCGCGGCTGGACCCCGCTCGCCGCGGGCCTGGCGACCCTGCCCATGGCCCTCGGGGCCACCGTGTGCGCACCGTGGTCCGGCGCCCTGGTCGGGCGCCTCGGCCCCCGGCGTCCGCTGCTGCTGGCCGGGACCTTCACCGCCGCCGGCGGCCTGTGCGCGCTGGGCCTGGGCCCGGACACCGGGCCGGCCCGGATCCTGCTCGCCCAACTGCTCCTGGGCATCGGTTTCGGGTTCGCCAACGCGCCACTGACCAACACCGCCGTCGGCGGGCTGCCGCCGTCCCGTGCCGGGGTGGCCGGGGCGATCACCTCGTGCGCCCGCCAGGTCGGCGCGGCGGTCGGCATCGCCGTCGCGGGCGGCCTGGTCTCCGGCGCCGCCCCCGCCGCCCTGGCCGCGGCCTCCCGCCCCGGCTGGCTGGTGGTGACGGGCTGCGGTCTGCTGCTGCTCGCCGTGGCGGGCGTGGAGACGGCGGCGCGCAGCGGCGTACGATCTCGCGACTAAGCCGTCTCTTTCGGATCTTGCCGGTCAGGCAAGATCCGAAAGCGATGACCTAGGCCCCGGCCGCACGGGCGAGGCCGGGCCACGGCCTCGCGGACGCGGCCAGGCCTCCGCGCCGCCTCGGGACCAGGGCCGGGCCACCGCCTCGGCTTCGCGGCTAGGCCACGGCCTCGTAGAGGGAGAAGACGGCCAGGGCGGCCATCACGGTCGCCGCGACCTTGGTGATCAGGCGCAGCGGGACGTACTTCATCAGGGTCCGGCCGCCCAGGATGCCGATGCCCGCGACGGCCCAGAGGGCGAGGACCGCGCCGAGGCCGACCGAGAGCGGGTCGTCGTAGCGGGCGGCGAGGTTCGCGGTCATGATCTGGGTCAGGTCGCCGAACTCCGCGACCAGGATGAGCATGAAGCCCGCCCCGGAGACCTTCCAGAAGGACTGGTCGGCCGGGGCCTTGATCTCCTCTTCCCCGTCGCTCTTCTTCAGCAGCAGCATCACGGCCCCCGCCAGGAACAACAGGCCCACGACGGCCTGGACGAGCCGGTGCGGCAGCAGGGTCAGCACGCTGCCGGCCGCGATGGCGAGGCCGACGTGCACGGCGAAGGCGGCGGCCACGCCCGCGAAGACGTAGGAGGCCTTGTAGCGGGTGCCGAGCATCAGGCCGGCCAGGGCCGTCTTGTCGGGGAGCTCGGCGAGGAAGACGACGCCGAAGGCGATGGCCAGGATGCTGAAGCTGATCACGGGGTGGTACCTCGATCGGTCGGGCAGGACGGCGCCGCGCCGAGGGACCGGGATGTTCCAGGGGTCGCTTCGGCTCGGCGGCGCCCCGCGGGAAGAACAAGCAGGACACTGCGGCCGAAGGTCTCGCTGGCACGGCCGCTGCACGCGGCCTGCCTCCGGGCGCCGGCTGGGTGACCCAGCAGTATGTCGACGGTCCGGCGAAGAGCTACTCCCCTTCTGCTCCCTCCAGGGTACGCGACGGCTTCGCCGGCACGGCATGGGCCTTTGGTCCCGAACGCCCCACCTCGCCCGTGACGCCCGCCACACCTTGCCCCGCGCTCAGCCTGGAAGCTCAACCTCCGTTTGAGGAGGAGCAGTTCGGAACCTTGATGTGACGTGCGCATGTCGCCAGGCTGTCATCCGGCGCCCACCCTCAGGTCACCCGGCGCCCCCAGCATGGCCGGGCCCCGCCGGGGCCGTACGGCCGTCCCCCCGCACACCCAGGGAGCCCCCTCATGTCCGCCATGTCCAGGATCTACGCGCGTCGCCTTGGCATGCTCGCATCAGTCGCGTCCGTCGCCGCCCTGACCAGCCTCCTGAACGCCCCCGCCGCCCAGG
>NZ_RPRY01000522.1 GCF_003949795.1 Streptomyces sp. WAC06614 | reverse complement strand
GGGTGGTGGTGGAGCATGGTGGGGGTGTGTGGGGGATCAAGGTGCCGATCCCCGACAACCCCCTCGGTCACACCCTCGTGCACGTCCTCGACACCGACCGCGGGCCCGTCCTCGTCGACACCGGCTGGGACGACCCCGCCTCCTGGGAGGCCCTGGCCGCCGGCCTCGGCGCCCTCGGCCTCGCTCCCGCCGACGTCCACGGCGTGGTCATCACCCACCACCACCCCGACCACCACGGCCTCTCCGGCCAGGTCCGCGCGGCCTCCGGCGCCTGGATCGCCATGCACGCCGCCGACACCGAGGTCGTCGTGCGCACCCGGGCCGCCGAACCCGGCGTCTGGTACGACTACATGGCCGAGAAGCTCGCCGCGGCCGGCGCCCCCGAGGAACACCTCGCCCCGCTGCGCGCCGCCCGCCGGGCCGGCCGGCTGCGCACCCTGCCGGGACTGCGGGCCGCCGTGCCCGACCGGGAGATCGTCCCCGGCGAACTGCTCCCCCTCGCCGGCCGCCGGCTCCGCGCGATCTGGACCCCCGGCCACACCCCCGGCCACGTCTGCCTGCACCTGGAGGAGGAGCACCCGGCCCGGCTGCCCGGCCACGGCCGGCTCTTCTCCGGCGACCACCTGCTCCCCGGGATCTCCCCGCACATCGGCCTGTACGAGGACCCCACCGACACCCGGGTCACCGACCCCCTCGGCGACTACCTCGACTCCCTCGAACGCATCGCCCGGCTGGCCCCGGCCGAGGTCCTCCCGGCCCACCAGCACGCCTTCACCGACGCCCCCGCCCGGGTCCGCGACCTGCTGGCGCACCACGCGGACCGGCTGTCGGACCTGTGGCGGCTGCTGTCCGAGCAGGCCCTCACGCCCTGGGCGCTGGCCGAGCGGATGGAGTGGAACCGGCCATGGGCGCAGATCCCGTACGGCTCCCGCAACATCGCCGTCTCGGAGGCGGAGGCGCACCTGCGCCGCCTGGTGAAACAGGGCCGCGCCGAGCCGGTACCGGGCAGCGACCCGGTGACGTACCGGGCCCTGTGAGCGGCGTACGCACCCCCGTTCGGCCGGCTGCCGACCCGCTGTGCGGCGGGTCCCGCCCGGCACCGGGCCGGCACCGGCCCGGTGCCGGGACGCGGCCCCGGTACGGATCAGGCCGGGGCCGGGAGCAGGTGGCCGGGCGGCGTCGGTGGCCGGTCGGGGCGGGATCGCGTCCGGGTACAGTGGGCCGGTCGTCCACACCTCCGTACGGGGGGAAGCCGGTGCGAATCCGGCGCTGACCCGCAACCGTGACCCGCGCTCCGCGGGAAGCCGGAATGCCCCGTGCCGAGGTCGAACGGCTCGTGCCGCCGAAGCCTTCGGCGGCCGGCACCGTCGAGGTCAACGGAGCCGGAGCCGGTGCCTCCGCGCGCCTGCCTCCCGCTCCCCGGCAGGAGAGGCAACCCGCTCCCCATGTATGTCCGCCGCAGCGCCGCAGTACTCGCCGCCTCGGTCGCGCTCTGCGCGTCCGCCGCTCCCGCCGCCCTCGCCGATCCGTCACCCGCGGCATCCGCTGCGCCCTCGGCCCCGGCGAACCAGCCGCCCGCCGCCCCGGCCGCCCCCACCGGCCTCTACGGCACGGGCGACCCCACGTACGACGGCGTCTTCCGCCAGTCGCTCTCCCTCCTCGCCCAGCACTCCGTCGGCGTCCGGCCCGCCCCGGCCGCCGTGTCCTGGCTGACCGGCCAGCAGTGCGCGAACGGCTCGTTCGCCGCGTTCCGCGCCGACCCCACCAAGGCGTGCGACGCGACCACCATGGCCGACACCAACGCCACCGCCGCGGCCGTGCAGGCACTGGCCGCGCTCGGCGGCCACCAGGACGCGGTGACGAAGGCCGTGGACTGGCTCAAGTCCGTCCAGAACGAGGACGGCGGCTGGAGCTACGGCCCCGGCACCGCCATGGACTCCGGTACGGACGCCAACTCGACCGGCATCGTGATCGGCGCGCTCGCCGCGGCGGGCGAGGAGCCCGACAAGGTGAGGTCGAAGAAGAACGTGGCGGGCGGGACCGCGCTCCAGTGGCTGCAGATCCGCTGCCAGCAGGAGGGCGAGACCGGCCCGACGCCGTCGGGCGCGTTCGCGTTCCAGGCCGACAAGTCCGGCAAGCTGCTGCCGAACGCCGACGCGACCGCGGCGGCGGTGCTCGGCGTGCTCGGCACGGGCATGGCCGTCCAGACGCCCACCGGGGACGCGGCGAAGAAGGACTTCACGGCGGTCAACCCGCTGAGCTGCAAGATGGGGCCCGGGGACGGACAGCTGTCGGCGGACAACGGCGCCAAGTACCTGGCCGACACCATGGCCGCGACCGGCCACCACCTGATGTCGGCCATGCCCGGCGCGACCGACCAGCCCGACTTCGGCAACACCGCCGACGCGGTGGTGGCCCTGGCCGCCGCGGGCTACCCGGCCGCGGCCGCCCAGCCCCTGAGCTGGCTCCAGCAGAACGCCGCCGGCTGGGCGAAGACGGCCGGCCCGGCCGCGTACGCCCAGCTCATCCTGGCCGCCCGCGCCACGGGCGCCGACCCGCGCGCGTTCGGCGGCACCGATCTGGTGGCGGCGCTGAACGCCCAGGGCCCGGCGCCGCAGACGGACAAGCCGCAGCCCGAGCAGCAGAAGAACGAGGAGAAGAAGAAGGAGCAGAAGAAGGAGGACAGCGGCTCGTCCATCGGCTGGATGATCGGCGCGGGCGCGGCCGCCGGTGTCGGTATCGGCTTCCTCCTGAGCGGCCGCCGGAAGAAGCAGCAGCCGTGAGGCGCCGCCTGGCCGTCCTCTGCACGCTGGGCGCCGTGCTGGCGCTCGTCGCGGCGGCCCCGGCGCTGGCGGCGGGCTACCGCTACTGGTCCTTCTGGGAGGGCGGCGGCGCACAGGAGTGGACGTACGCGAACCAGGGCCCGTCGCAGCTGCGCCCGCAGGACGGTACGGTCCTGGGCTTCCGCTTCGCCGTCAGCCAGGACGCGGCGGCGGAGGCGGCCAGGCCGAGGGCCGCCGCGGACTTCGCGGCGATCTGCGGCACCACGGCTCCGGTGGAGGGCCGCAAGCGGGTCGCCCTGGTGGTGGACTTCGGCGTCCCCGCGGACGCCCCGTCGGGCGAGGCCCCGCCCC
>NZ_RPRY01000053.1 GCF_003949795.1 Streptomyces sp. WAC06614 | reverse complement strand
GTGAAGGCGCAGGCGAAGGGCAGGGCCGTGACGGTCGACCGGTCGGCGACCAGCGTGGCGGGCGCCCGCCACGCTGGTCGCCGACCGGTCGACCGTCACGGCCCTGCCCTTCGCCTGCGCCTTCACCACCGGTCACGGACTGCGCTGGTACGAGGACGGCCGGGTCACCTCCGGCCGGGCCTGGAACCACCTGGGCCTGCAGGACCGGCTCCCGGGCCGCCGCTGGGCCGTGGACACCCCCGGCCGGCGCCCCGCCGTGACCCTGGACTTCGCCGATGCCTGGCGCGGCGGCTCCAGCCTGCTCGTGCGGGGCGCGCCGACCGCCCCGACCGTGGTGGGCCTGCACGCCACCCGGCTGCCGCTGTCCCGGTCCACCGTGGTCGAGCTGGTCCACCGTACGGATGCGGAGGCGGAGCCGGGCGCCGGGCCGGTCGGGGTCGAGCTGGGGGTGGCCGTGCGGGAGCCGGCCGCGCCCGGGGAGCCCGTTCCGTACACCTGGCTGGCGACGTCCGCGGGCCCGCGCGACTCCTGGCGGACCGCCCGGTTCCGGCTGGGCGCGCTGGCGGGCCGGACCGCGTACGGGTTCGCCGTACGGCTCACCCCGCCCGCCGGCGGCGGTCCGGTCGGCTGGCGGCTGGGGGCGCTGGCCGCGTACGACGGCCGGCCCGGGCGGCCGCAGTCCCCCGGCGGCCTGGCCGTGGACGCGTGGGCCCCCGACGGCGACCGGACGGTCGCGCTGCGGCTGTCCTGGCGGCGGGCCCCCGGCCCGGTGCGCCACTACGAGCTCCACCGGGTGCTCGGCGACGGCGGGCGGCGGTTCCTCGGCGGCACCTGCGGGACGGCGTTCCACGTGCCGGGGCTGGCCCGGGACGGGCAGGAGCCGGCGGCTGTCCTGGAGGTCCGGGCGGTCGGTGAGCTGTACACCGCCGGCCCGCCCGCCCGCATCCGCCACCCGTGGTGAGACCGAACGGCCCGGCCCCCGGGCCCGTCAGGGCTGGGGCGAGCTGCGCGGGACCCGCACGGTCACGCGCAGCCCGTGCGGCGGGTTCGTCTCGTACGCCAGGGAACCGCCGCCCGCGGCGAGCAGCACGCGGGAGATGGACAGGCCCAGGCCCGAGCCCTTGACGTTCTGGTGGCGGCCGCTGCGCCAGAACCGGTCGCCGATGCGGGCGAGCTCCTCCTCGGTCAGGCCCGGCCCCCGGTCGGCGACCACGACCAGCGCGGAGCGGCCCTCGACCGCCACCGAGACCTCGACGGACTCCCCGGCCGGGGTGAACTTCAGCGCGTTGTCGATCACCGCGTCGAGTGCGCTGGACAGCGCGATCGGGTCAGCCCAGCCGGTGACGGCGGCCCGCCCGGTCAGGGTGAGCCGGACGCCCTTCTCCTCGGCGAGGGGGCGCCAGGCCGCGACCCGCTCGGCGGCCAGTCCGCCCACGTCGGTGACGCTGAGCTCGGCGGAGGCGTGCTCGGCCAGCGCCAGGTCCAGCAGGTCGTCGAGGACCTGGGCCAGGCGCTTGCCCTCGGCGCGCACGGAGGCGATCTCCTCGTTGCCCTCGGGCAGTTCGAGGGCGAGCAGCTCGATCCGCAGGAGCAGCGCGGCGAGGGGGTTGCGCAACTGGTGGGAGGCGTCGGCGACGAAGGCCCGCTGCTGCTCCAGGACCTCTTCGACGTTGTCGGCCATCTCGTTGAACGAGCGGGCCAGGCGCCGCAGTTCCGGCGGGCCGCCGGAGGCCGCCACCCGGGAGTTCATCCGCCCGGTGGCGATGCCGTGGGCGGCGGCGTCCAGGGTCCGTACGGGCTTGAGCACCCAGCTGGTCAGCCGCAGGGCGGCGCCGAAGGCCAGCAGCATCGCGGCGGCCAGGCCGGCGGCGGTCAGCAGCCAGCCACGCAGGGTGCGGGCGCGCATCCGGTCGGTGGGCGATTCGGTGACGACGACCGCGACCACGTCGCCGTCGAGCACGACCGGGGAGGCCACCAGCAGTTTCCCGTCGGTCTGCCAGGGCCAGACCTGGGCCGGGTCATGGCTGCGGCGGCCGGCCAGGGCTTCTTCGAAGGCGCGGCGGCCCACGCCGTCCTCCGGCAGCCGCCACCAGCCCGGGGCCCGGGCCATCGCGTTGTCGTCGCGGTAGAAGATGCCGACCTTGATCCCGTAGAGCTGCTGGTAGCGGGCGAGTTCGGCCTGGAGGGTCTCGCGGCGCTCGTCGGCGCCGGAGGTGCTGGAGCCTTCGGAGTCGATGACGAACTGGGCGAGCGCGGCGAACCGCGCGCTGTCGTCGATGCGGTCGACGACCACGCCCTGCTGCTGCCCTGCGGCCAGGCTCACGGCCAGCGGGAAGCCGAGCGCGAGCAGGACGCCGGCCATCAGCACGACGAGCAGCGGGAGGAGCCGGGCACGCAACGGGACGACCCCTAGGCGGCGGGCGGGGCGACGAGCCGGTAGCCCACGCCGCGGACGGTCTCGATCAGCGCGGGCATCCGCAGCTTGGAGCGCAGCGAGGCCACGTGCACCTCCAGGGTCCGGCCGGTCCCCTCCCAGCTGGTGCGCCAGACCTCGCTGATGATCTGCTCGCGGCGGAAGACCACGCCCGGGCGCTGGGCGAGGAGGGCGAGCAGGTCGAACTCCTTGCGGGTCAGCGGCACGTCGGTGCCGTCCACGCTGACCCGGCGGGTGGGCAGCTCGATGGCGACCGGGCCGAGCCGGACCACGGCGGGGGCGCCGCCGGTGGTGTGCGGGGCGGCCTCGTCGGTGGCGCCGGTGCGGCGGGCCACGGCGTGGATGCGGGCGAGCAGCTCACCGGTGTCGTAGGGCTTGACGACGTAGTCGTCGGCGCCGAGGTTCAGGCCGTGGATGCGCGAGCGGACGTCGGCCCGTGCGGTCACCATGATGACGGGGGTGGACGTGCGCTTGCGGATCTTGCTGCACACCTCGTAGCCGTCCTGGTCGGGCAGTCCCAGGTCGAGCAGGACCACGCCGAAGGGGGGCGCGTCCGCGGGCAGCAGGGCGTGCAGGGCCTCCTCGCCGTTGCGGGCGTGGGTCACGCGGAAGCCGTGCCGGGCCAGGATGGCGGAGAGGGCGGCGGCGACGTGGTCGTCGTCCTCGACCAGCAGGAGTCTCACCCGTCCCCCTTTCCGGATCGTTCAGGTCAAAGCGGTCAATACGGTCACTGCGGTCACTGCGGTCGGTGCAGCCGGCCGGTGCGGCCGGGAACCACCGTGGTCGGAGGTGGCTCGTTGCGGTCGGTGCGGCCCGTGCGGCGGCCGCGTGACGCGCAGACGGCACGATGATGGCCACCATGCATCCACGCCGATGAAGAGTCCCACGTCAAGGGCGCCCGAGCCCGGCGCCGCTTCCGTTATCCACCCGGTACGCGTACAGCCTGACCTGCGTACGCACCGTGTGCACACGAGTCCGGATCGTTATCCTCAATTCTCGCTCAGATGTGATGACGCTGTGCACACGCGCTCACTACTGTCCTCCCAACCGAGGAGGACGGAGCAAGAAGCCGATGAGCGGAGTATCAGTGACCAAGGGCGAGAAGGACGCGGCACGGACTGCGGACAGCCTGGTCGTACTGAGCAACGTCAACAAGCACTTCGGCGCGCTGCACGTGCTTCAGGACATCGATCTGAGCATTGCCCGCGGTGAGGTCGTCGTCGTGATCGGTCCTTCGGGGTCGGGCAAGTCGACGCTGTGCCGGACGATCAACCGACTGGAAACGGTCGATTCGGGGACCATCACCATCGACGGCAAGGAACTGCCGTCGGAGGGCAAGGAGCTGGCCCGGCTGCGCGCCGACGTCGGCATGGTCTTCCAGTCGTTCAACCTCTTCGCGCACAAGACGGTGCTGGAGAACGTGGTGCTCGGCCAGGTCAAGGTCCGCAGGACCGACCGCGCCGAGGCCGAGCAGAAGGCCCGTACCCTCCTGGACCGGGTGGGAGTGGGCACGCAGGCCGACAAGTACCCGGCCCAGCTCTCGGGCGGCCAGCAGCAGCGCGTGGCGATCGCCCGCGCCCTGGCCATGGACCCGAAGGTGATGCTGTTCGACGAGCCGACCTCGGCGCTCGACCCGGAGATGATCAACGAGGTGCTGGAGGTCATGCAGCAGCTCGCCGGGGAGGGCATGACGATGGTGGTCGTCACGCACGAGATGGGCTTCGCCCGCTCGGCCGCCAACCGGGTCGTGTTCATGGCCGACGGCAAGATCGTCGAAGAGGCCACCCCCGAGCAGTTCTTCAGCAACCCGCGCAGTGACCGCGCCAAGGACTTCCTTTCGAAGATCCTGCACCACTGACGGTTCGCGTCTGGTAGTCAACCGGTCGACGGAGCGGGCACGGGTACGTCCCGCACGCCGCTCATCGGACAACAACGTCTCATCCGAGGGAAGTTCACCATGAAGGTATTCAAGGCCGGCGCCGCCGCGGCCGTTGCCGTCACCCTGGCCCTGTCCGCGACCGCCTGCGCGGGCGGCAGCGGCAAGAGCAGCACCGGCAGCGGTGGCAGCGAGGGCAAGAAGGACAAGCTCGTCGTCGGCATCAAGTTCGACCAGCCGGGCCTGGGCCTGAAGACCCCGGACGGCAAGTTCACCGGTTTCGACGTGGACGTCGCCACGTACGTGGCCAAGGAACTGGGCTACGAGGCCGACCAGATCGAGTTCAAGCAGGCCGTCAGCGCCGAGCGCGAGAACCTGATCGCCAACGGTGACGTGAAGTTCGTCGTCGCCAGCTACTCGATCAACGACAAGCGCAAGGAGAAGGTCGACTTCGCCGGCCCGTACTTCCTCGCGCACCAGGACCTGCTGGTCCGCGCCGACGAGACCTCGATCACCAAGGCCGAGGACCTCAACAAGAAGAAGCTCTGCTCGGTCACCGGCTCGACCTCCGCGCAGAACGTCAAGACCAAGCTGGCCCCCGAGGCGGACCTCCAGCAGCTCGGTGGCTACTCCGAGTGCCTGACCGGCCTGGAGAGCAAGGCCGTCGACGCCCTGACCACCGACAACTCGATCCTCGCCGGCTACGCCGCCCAGGAGAAGAACGTCGGCAAGTTCAAGCTGGTCGGCCTGAGCCTGAGCAACGAGAACTACGGCATCGGTCTGAAGAAGGGCGACAAGGACCTCCAGACCAAGATCAACGCCGCGCTCAAGAAGATGGTCCAGGACGGCTCCTGGGAGCAGTTCGTGAAGAAGAACTTCGGCCCGGCCAACTACAAGAACGAGCCTGCCCCGCAGATCACCGAGGGCAGCTGAGTCAGCGGTGAGGGGCGTCGCCGCCCGCCTGCCACGGGCGGCGGCGTCCCTCCCCGGCCATCCTGGGGAGAGCGCAGGGCATCGTGTTTGATTTTCTCGACTCCGGGCAGTACGACCTGCTCGGCGCCTTCTGGGTGACGGTTCAGCTCACCCTCTACTCGGCCGTCGGCTCCCTCATATGGGGAACCGCGCTCGCCGGGATGCGGGTCAGCCCCGTCCCGCTGATGCGGGGCTTCGGCGCGGCGTACGTCAACGTCGTCCGCAACATCCCGCTGACCGTGCTGATCATCGCCTGCTCGCTGGGCCTGAACCAGACCCTGCGCGTCTCGCTCGGCGGTGAGAACTTCAAGGAGATCGGCTTCCGGCTGGCGGTGCTGGGCCTGGTCGCCTACACCGGCACCTTCGTCTGCGAGGCCCTGCGCTCCGGCATCAACACCGTGCCGGTCGGCCAGGCCGAGGCGGCCCGGGCCCTGGGCCTGAGCTTCTTCCAGGTGCTCACGCTGATCGTGCTCCCCCAGGCCTTCCGCGCGGTCGTCGCGCCGCTGGCCAACGTCCTGATCGCCCTCACCAAGAACACCACGGTGGCGGCGGCCATCGGCGTGGCCGAGGCCTCGCTGCTGATGAAGGAAATGATCGAGAACGAAGCGGACGCGCTCTTCGCCGTCTTCGGGGTCATCGCCCTCGGCTTCGTCGTGCTGACCCTGCCCACCGGCCTGCTGCTGGGCTGGGTGGCCAAGCGAGTGGCGGTGAAGCGATGAGCTCCGTGCTGTACGACACCCCCGGCCCCCGGGCCAAGGTCCGCAACATCGCCTACACCGCGGTCTTCGTGGTGCTGCTCGCGCTGGGCGCCTGGTGGGTGCTGTCCGCCATGGCCGACCAGAACCAGCTGGAGGCCGACAAGTGGACCCCGTTCGTCACGGACGGGCAGATCTGGTCCACGTACATCGTCCCCGGTCTGCTCCAGACCCTGCAGGCCGCCGTGCTCGCCATGGTGATCGGCCTGCCGCTGGGCGCCGTACTGGGCCTCGGCCGGCTCTCCGACCACGCCTTCGTGCGGATCCCGGTCGGTGCGGTCGTCGAGTTCTTCCGGGCGATCCCGGTGCTGATCCTGATGGTCTTCGCCTCCGCCCTGTTCGTGAAGTCCGGCGTGGACTCCGAGATCCGGCCGCTGTACGCCTGTGTCACCGGCCTGGTGCTCTACAACGCCTCGGTGATCGCCGAGATCGTCCGGGCCGGCGTGCTGTCCCTGCCGCGCGGCCAGGCCGAGGCGGCGCGGGCCCTGGGCCTGCGCAAGGGCCAGACCATGACCCACATCCTGCTGCCGCAGGCGGTCACGGCCATGCTGCCCGCCCTGGTCAGCCAGCTCGTGGTCATCCTCAAGGACACCGCCCTGGCCGGCGCCCTGCTCGGCTTCGCCGAACTGATGACCTCGATCCGGCAGATCTCGGCCAACTACAGCAACGTGATCCCGACCCTGTTCGTGGTCGCCCTGATCTACGTGGCGCTGAACTTCGCCCTGACGATGCTGGCCTCCTGGCTGGAGCGACGGCTGCGACGGGGCAAGAAGGGCAAGGCCGCCGCGGTCCCCGCACAGCGGACCGGTGAACTCGCCGGCGCCCCGCTCTCCGCGGGCATCGACGCGCCCGCCGCGAGCGACGCGTCCGGCGGTGACGGCGACGGGTCGTCCACCGGCTGATCCGGAGTCGGTCCTTCTACGGAGCCCGTGTGCTGCGGCGGTGTCGATCCGCTCGCGCACACGGGCTCCGTCGCTTCCCGGCGTGTCAGCGTCACTTGACGCACGCACGTCGAGTGGGTTGCATACGTTCTGTGATCACATACCGGACATCGGGAGCCGCGCCATGGACCCGGTGATCGTCGTCGGCGCGGGCCCCGTCGGGCTCGGCCTGTCCCTCGCCCTGGCCGGGCAGGGCGTGCCCTCCGTCGTCCTGGACGAAGGGCCGGGCAAGGACGATCCGCGCCCCGCCCGTACGGTCGTCCTGCACGCCGACACCGCCGCCATGGCCCACCGCCTGGGCTGTACGACCCTGCGCGACGAGGGCGCCCCGTACGCCGCCTGGCGTGTGATGCGCCGGCGCCAGGAGGGCAGGCGGACCACCTTCGACGACGCGCCGGCCCCGCTGCACGTACCGCAGCACGCGCTCACCCGGGGGCTGCGCGACGCCGCCACCGCCCATCCGCTGGTCCAGCTGGTCACCGAGGGCAAGCTCGACGGACTGGAGCAGGAGGCCCACGGGATCACCGCGCACACCCGAGGCACCGAGTCCACCTGGTGGCGCGGCAGTTACCTGGTCGGCTGCGACGGGGCCCGGTCCACCGTGCGCAAGCTGCTGGGAATCCGCTTCCCCGGGCGCACCGCCGTGGAGCGGCACGCCGTGGCCGCGCTGCGCACCGAACTGCCCTGGCCGGGCGAGGCGCTGCTGTACCGCAATCCGCCGCAGGAGGTCACGGCCCGGCCGCTGGCCGACGGGGTGTGGCGGCTGGACTGGCTGCTGGAGCCGCGCGGCGAGCTGGTCACCCCGGACGCGCTGGTCACGCTGGTGCGGGACACCCTGGCCGGGTGGTGCGGGGGCACCACTCCCCCGTACGACCTGCTCGACACCGGGGTGCACACCCTGCACCACCGGCTCGCGCGGCGCTGGCGCGACCGCCGGGCCTTCCTCGCCGGGGACGCCGCGCACCTGCTGGGCGCCCTGGGCACCCAGGGGGTCGAGGAGGGGCTGCGGGACGTGGAGAACCTCGCCTGGAAGCTGTCCCTGGCCTGGCACCACGGGGCCTCCGACGCGCTGCTGGACAGCTACGAGGCCGAGCGGCGCACCGCCGTCGCCGCCCGGCTGCGCGCCGCCGACCAGGCCATGCCGGTGCTCCGCGGCGGGGGCGGGCTGCGCACCTTGCTGCCGAGTTCCGCCCGCTCGCAGGAACAGCTCCTGTCCGACGGCCACTTGGGGCGCGGCCCGCTCGGAGCGCCCCCGGCGTACGCCCCTCCGGTCGCGGTCCGAGAGGTGCCGACGGCGACCGAGCCGGGCGGCCCGGTGGAGAACGTGCCGGTGACCGCTCCGGACGGCTCGACCGTGCCGCTGCGCGACCGGCTGGGCCGGCGGCTGCTGGTGGTGCTGGTGGCTCCGGGCACCGGGGTCTGGGACCGGCGGCACTGGGTGAAGGCCGGGCTGATGCCCCGGCTGGCGGCTGCGGTCAGCGCCCTGCCGATGCGCACCGAGCTGCTGGTCGCCGACAGCTATCCGGGGGCCGCCGCGCACACCGTCCTGCTGGTACGGCCGGACGGGCACCTGGCCGCGACCTTCGCCGGGGTGCGGCCGGCCGAGCTGTACGAGGCGGCCGACCAGGTGCGGGCGGGTGCGCCGGAGCGGCGCCCGGCCCCCCTGTCGTTGGGTGAGGCCTCCGCCACACCTCCAGCCGTGATCGATTGACCATCGAGGTCGGTCATGGTTCACTCGCGGACATGACCGGCACCGACGTACGCCTCTGGCGGAGGGTCCACATGGACCTCCTCCGCTATGTGGGCTGCGTCTGTCGCCCCTCCTGTTGATTCGCCCTTTCCTCTGGCGCGCCGGTGGCGCGCCCTCTTCGCGAACCCACAGGACGGTCGTCCCCCATGTCTGTTCCCACGCACACCGCTGCGTCCCCGCACGCCCTCGGCCCGGCCCCGGCGCCCGCCGCCGCCCCGGTACGGCCGGGGTCGGGTGGTCCCACCCCCGCCGAGCTCCTCGACTTCGCGCTGCGCACCGCCGCCGATCCCGAGGTGGTCGACCGACTGCCGCTCGATCCCGAGGGCCGCACCTGGATCCGCCTCGACGGCCCGGGCGGCAGTGAGGCCTGGCTGATCGGCTGGCCGCCGGGCACCGGCACCGGCTGGCACGACCACGCCGAGTCGCGGGGCGCGTTCGCCACCGCCCGGGGCCGTCTCACCGAGCACTCGCTGGCGGTCCGGCTGCCGTCGGAGGGCTGGCAGAGCCTGGAGCTGTCCCCCGGTCACGACCGCAGCCGGGCGGTGGACGCCGGGTCCGGGCGGGCGTTCGGCGAGCACCACGTCCACGAGGTGCTCAACGCGTCCGCCGACGAGCACGCGGTCTCGGTGCACGCGTACTACCCGCCGCTGCCGCTGATCCGCCGTTACGGCCGCGCCGGTCTCCTGCTCACGCTGGAGCAGGTCGAGCGTCCGGCGGACTGGCAGTGAGCGCCCCCCGGCCGGTCGGCATCGACGAGCTGCTGGAGCGGGTCCGCTCCGGCTACACCCGGATCGGGGCCGAGGAGGCTCACGAGGCGCATCGGGCGGGCGAGGTCCTGCTGGTGGACATCCGCTACGAGGCGCTGCGCGAGCGCGACGGAGTGATCCCGGGGGCGCTGGTGGTCGAGCGCAACGAGCTGGAATGGCGGCTGGACCCCCAGGGCAGCCATCGTGCCCCCGAGGCCGCCGGGCACGACCTGCGGGTGGTGGTCGTGTGCAACGAGGGCTACGCCTCCAGCCTTGCCGCGGCCTCCCTCCACCACCTGGGCCTGCACCGCGCGACCGACCTGATCGGCGGCTTCCAGGCCTGGCGCTCCGCGGGCTTCCCGGTGGAACCGGGGCCCGGGCAGGCCGTGGGCCCGGGCACGCCGTAGGCCCGGGCACGCCGTAGGCCCGGGGGGCTGCCGAACGCCCGGGGCAGCCGTCGCCCCGGGTCAGTCCGGGGCGAAGCCCAGATCGTCGGTGTCCTCGCCCTCGGACTCCAGGGCCTGCCGGACCACCCGCAGGGCCATGCCCTCCGGGTAGCCCTTGCGTGCCAGCATCCCGGCGAGGCGGCGGATCCGCTTGTCGCGCTCCAACCCCCGTGTGGAGCGCAGCTTGCGGGCCACCAGCTCCCGGGCGGTCTCCTCCTCCTGGTCGGAGTCCAGCCGGCCGAGCGCCTCGTCGACCAGGGCGGAGTCCACCCCCTTGGTGCGCAGCTCGCGCGCGAGCGCCCGGCGGGCCAGGCCCCGGCCGTGGTGGCGGGACTCGACCCAGGCCCCGGCGAAGGCGGCGTCGTCGATCAGGCCCACCTCCTCGAAGCGGGAGAGGACCTCGTCCGACACCTCCTCGGGGATGCCCCGCTTGGCCAGGGCGTCCGCGAGCTGTCGCCGGGTGCGCGGGGTCCCGGTGAGCAGGCGCAGGCAGATCGCCCGCGCCTGCTCCTCGGGACTCTGGGGCGGCAGCTCCCGCTCGGCCCTCGACGAGCCGGAGCCGCCGCCCCCGTCGTACTCCCCCACGGACTAGCTCTTGGCCGCGGCCGTCTTGGCGGCGGCCGTCTTGGCCTTGGAGGCGGGGGCGGGCACGGTCTTGGCCGCGTCCTCGGCGGTGGCGGCCGCGTCCGCGCCGGCCTCCGCGTCCTTGGCCTTGGCGTCCTTGCGGACCCCGACGCCCAGCTTCTCCTTGATCTTCCGCTCGATCTCGTTGGCGAGGTCGGGGTTGTCCTTGAGGAAGTTGCGGGCGTTCTCCTTGCCCTGGCCGAGCTGGTCGCCCTCGTACGTGTACCAGGCGCCGGCCTTGCGCACGAAGCCGTGCTCCACGCCCATGTCGATCAGGCCGCCCTCGCGGCTGATGCCCTGGCCGTAGAGGATGTCGAACTCGGCCTGCTTGAACGGCGGGGCGACCTTGTTCTTGACGACCTTGCAGCGGGTGCGGTTACCGACGGCCTCGGTGCCGTCCTTGAGGGTCTCGATACGGCGGATGTCGATCCGGACCGAGGCGTAGAACTTCAGGGCGCGGCCACCGGTCGTGGTCTCCGGCGAGCCGAACATCACGCCGATCTTCTCGCGGAGCTGGTTGATGAAGATCGCGGTGGTCTTGGACTGGTTCAGCGCGCTGGTGATCTTCCGGAGGGCCTGGCTCATCAGGCGGGCCTGGAGACCCACGTGGGAGTCGCCCATCTCGCCCTCGATCTCCGCGCGCGGCACCAGGGCCGCGACGGAGTCGATGACGATGAGGTCGAGGGCGCCGGAGCGGACCAGCATGTCCACGATCTCCAGCGCCTGCTCACCGGTGTCCGGCTGGGACAGGATCAGGTTGTCGGTGTCCACGCCGAGGGCGCGGGCGTACTCGGGGTCGAGCGCGTGCTCGGCGTCCACGAAGGCGACGGTGCCGCCGGCGCGCTGCGCGTTGGCCACGGCGTGCAGGGTCAGGGTCGTCTTGCCGGAGGACTCCGGGCCGTAGATCTCGACGACACGGCCGCGCGGCAGGCCGCCGACGCCGAGGGCGATGTCCAGAGCGGTCGACCCGGTGGGGATGACCTCGATGGGCTCGTTCGGCCGGTCGCCCAGGCGCATCACGGCGCCCTTGCCGAATTGTCGTTCAATCTGTGCGAGCGCGGCGTCGAGCGCCTTCTCGCGGTCGGTGCCTGCCATGGGTTCCACCCGGGTTGCTTGAGTCGATCGCTTCACGCCAAAGACGCTAACGCGTGCCACTGACAACGCGCCTCCACGCCCGTTTCGGCTGTGGATAAGCCATAAGAATGGATGTTCGATTTTCGTGTCAAGCGCACCACGCACAAGGGCCGCCGCCCCGCCCGGACGGGCAGGGCGGCGGCCCTCCACGGACGAGGTCCGGGGTCAGCCCCAGCCACCTCCGCCGTTCCAGCCGTTGTCGTGCCAGCTGTTGTGCCAGCCGTCGCCGCCACGGCCCCAGCCGTCGCCGCCGCGGCCCCAGCCGTCGTTCCAGTGGTCGTTCCAGTGGTCGTTCCAGTGGTCGTGGTGACGCCAGCCGTCACCGCCCCAGCCGTCGCCCCCGCGACCCCAGCCCGCACCGGAGACGTCGTCCCAGCACCAGTCGGGGCGCCAGTCCCGGCGCGGATCGCAGCAGTCGTTCCAGCGGGCGCTGCCCCGCCAGTCGTCCGAGCACCATCCGCCGTGCCCGCCGCCACCCGTGACGGTCGCCGGGGGTGCGGCGAGCGCGTCGCCGACTGGCAGCAGGCCGATGCCGGTGCCGGCGGCGGCCGCGAGAACGGTTGCGGCAATTCTGCGGCGCATAGGAATGCACCTCCGAACTTCGCTCACGTGAGGAACATCTCGGGCATGTCCACACTCGCCCTCCCCCGCGGTCCCTGCAAACGGAGTGACAACCCAAGGTTGACACCCCTGGGGTGTCAACCTACGGTTGCACTATGACGAACCCGTCCGCGGAACCGGTCCGCATGACCAACCCGGTACGTCTCGACGACCTGATCGAGGCGATCAAGAAGTCCCACGCCGACGCACTGGAGCAGCTCAGCGGGGCCGTCGTCGCCGCCGAGCACCTCGGGGACGTCGCCGACCACCTCATCGGCCACTTCGTCGACCAGGCCCGCCGCTCCGGCGCCTCCTGGACCGACATCGGAAGGAGCATGGGCGTCACCCGCCAGGCCGCCCAGAAGCGCTTCGTCGCCAAGGGGGACGGTGACCTCGACATGAGCCAGGGCTTCTCCCGGTTCACCCCGCGCGCCCGCAACGTGGTGGTCACCGCCCAGAGCGAGGCCCGCCGCTCCGGCCACACCGAGATCCGCCCCGAGCACCTGGTCCTCGGCCTGCTCGCCGAGCCGGAGGGCCTGTGGGCCACGGCCCTGACGAAGCAGGGCGTCGACCTGGACGCCGTACGCCGCGCGGCCACCGCGCGGCTGCCCGAGCCGTCCGGGGACCCCGTCCCCGACCTGGTGCCGTTCGACGCCGCAGCCAAGAAGGCGCTCGAACTCACCTTCCGCGAGGCCCTGCGGCTGGGCCACAACTTCGTCGGCACCGAGCACGTCCTGCTCGGGCTCCTCGAACGGGAGGACGGCGACGGGGTCCTCAGCGGCGACCTCGGCATCGACAAGGCCGCGGTCGAGGGCGAGATCACCGCCCTCCTGGACGCCGTGCTCGCCCAGCACGGCGCCACACAGGGCGAGCGGCCCGCGCAGCCGTAGCCCCGGCCGGAGCCTCCTCGGTCACCTCGTAGCGCTTGACGTAGGCGCCGAGGAAGGCCTGCAGCGTGGCGACCGCCGGAATGGCGATCAGTGCGCCCACCGCGCCGAGCAGCGCGGTCCCCGCGATGACCGACCCGAAGGCCACCGCGGGATGGATGTCCACGGTCCGTGCGGTCAGCTTCGGCTGGAGCACGTAGTTCTCGAACTGCTGGTACACCACCACGAACCCGAGCACGTACAGCGCGTACCAGGGATTGGAGGTGAAGGCGATCAGCATCGGCAGCGCGCCCGCGAGGTAGGTGCCGATGGTGGGGATGAACTGCGAGACCAGCCCCACCCACACGGCGAGCGCGGGCGCGTACGACACGTCCAGCACCGCGAACACGACGTAGTGGGCGATGCCGGAGATCAGCGCCATCAGCCCCCGGGAGTAGAGGTAGCCGCCGGTCTTGGCCACGGCGATCTCCCAGGCCCGCAGCACCTCGGCCTGCCGCGCGGGCGGCAGTACGGAGCACAGCGCGCGGCGCAGCCGCGGCCCGTCGGCGGCGAAGTAGAAGGCGAACAGCGTGATCGTCAGCAGCTTGAACATGCCGCCGAGCACGGTCGCGGAGACGTCGAGCACGCCCGAGGCGCTGTTCTGGACGTACTTCTGGAGCCAGTCGGAGTGCAGCAGGCTGTCCTGGACGGCCAGCCGCGACAGCTCGGTGTGGAACGTCGAGTTGATCGAGCCGATGACGTCGTCGAGGTAGCGGGGGAAGTCGGCGATCATCTCGATGATCTGCCCGGCCAGCATCGAGCCGAGCAGGACGACGAAGCCGACGGCCCCGACCAACACCGCGAGGAAGACCAGGAAGGTGGCGAGCCCGCGGCGCATGCCGCGGGCCGCCATCCTGGACACGGCCGGCTCGATCGCGAGCGCGAGGAAGAACGCGATCAGCAGGTTGACGAGCAGGCCCATCAGCTGGTGGAAGGCCCAGGTGCCGAGCTGGAAGCAGGCGTAGAGGGCCAGCACCAGCACCACGGCCCGGGGCAGCCAGCGCGGCATCCGGGCCCCCGGCCCCGCCGGGCCGTCGCCCGGTCCGCCGGCGCCGCCCGCGGCGGCGGTGCGCGGCGCTGCCCCGGCCTGCCCGGGGAGGGTGTCTCGGTCCGGCTCCGCCGGGCGCCGGGCGGCCGGGACCGGGCCGCGCGCGTCGGGGGTCTCCGGGGTGTCTCGGGTCTCGTCGGTGGCTGCCACGGGGACAAGTCTCCCCCACCACCGGCACGTACGGCCGCCGCGCTGTCGGGACGTCAGCAGACGTTCACCGCAGGTGGGCCGGGACGTCCACCGCCGAACACACCGCGCGCCACACGTCCTTGGTCTCCCAGCCGGCCTCCAGCGCCTGGAGCACCGTGCGCCCGCCGAGCTCGGTCATGACGTGGTCCCGGGCGAAGGAGTCGGCGTAGGCGGCGCCGAAGTGCTCCGCCATCCGCTCCCAGAAAATCGTCAACCGCATGCCCCCAGTATCCCGCCCCGTCGGAGTGGACCCGCGGCGTTCGCCCCTGCCGGGCCCGCGGACCGCCCTACGGTGCTCGTCATGGCCGGAGACGAGACATCCATGCTGGGGCGCGCCGAGCAGTTCATCTGGCTGACGGCCCGGGTGCTGGAGCAGCGACGGTTCACCTTCCACTTCCTCGGCGGCGGTCCCGACCCGGTCGACACCGCGCTGGGCTCGTACCTCAACGAGGACGGCGGCTACGGCCACGCCCTCGACCCCGATCTGCGCGGTCCGCTGAGCCAGCCGCTGCACTGCGCGCACGCCCTGCGGATCCTGGACGGGCTGAACCGCTGCGCCGGCCAGCGGATCGAGCGGCTGTGCCGGCACCTGACCGGGGTCTCCACCCCGGACGGCGCCCTCCCGGTGGTCCGCCCGGCGCCCCGCGCCTACCCCACGGCGCCGTACCACCCGGTGCTGGACGACCCGCCGGGCGCCCTGGCCACCACCGGCCCGGTCGTCGGGCTGCTGCACCGCAACCGGGTGTGGCACGCGTGGTTGTTCCGGGCGACCGAGTTCTGCTGGGAGCAGGTGGAGACGCTGCGGCACTGCCACCCGTACGAGCTCCAGGGCGCCGTGGCCTTCCTGGACGGCGTACCCGACCGGGCGCGGGCGGCGGCCGCCGCGGACCGGCTGGGCCGGCTGGTGCGCGAGCAGCGGCTGGTGGTCCTCGACCCGGGCCGGCGGGCGGACGCCCCGGTGGTGCCGGGCGGCGCGCCGGGCGAGCAGCTGTTCCCGCACGACCTGGCGCGGCGGCCGGAGTCGGTGGCGCGCGGCTGGTTCACGGACGAGGAGATCGCCCGCTCGCTGGACTTCCTGGCGGCCGAGCAGCGCGCGGACGGCGGCTGGCCGGTGCACCGCCGGGCCTGGGCCCCGGGCAGCGCGCTGGAGCGGCGCCCGATCGCCACCGTGGAGGCCCTGCTGACCCTGCGCGCCTACGGCCGCCCGCTCGGCGCCCCGGCCGGGGCCGGGGCCGTGGCCGGTCCGGCGGCCGCCGCGGTCACCCGCCCAGGGCCCGTACCCCCGCGGTGACGACCACGGCCGCGGCGACGACCACGAGGAAGGGGGCGCGCAGCAGCAGCGCCAGCCCGGCCGCCGCGAGTCCGGCGGCGCGGGCGTCGAGCACCAGCTCGTGGCCGGTGCTGAAGGTCTGCTGCGCGGTGAGCGCGGCCAGCAGGGCCACGGGCAGCAGCGCGGACAGCCGCCGCACCAGGGGACGCTCCAGGGCCCCGGCCGGTACGAGCAGGCCGGCGAGCTTGACGGCGTAGCAGCCCAGGACGGTGATGCCGATGGCGATCCAGACGGTCACGGGCGGACTCCCTTCGGCGAGGTGCCGGCCGGGCCGCGGCCCGTGAGGAAGAGGACGGCGGGCGCGGCGAGCGCCGCGACCAGGACCGGCACCCCGGCCGGCAGCACGGGCAGCAGGCCGAGGCCCAGCACCAGCGCGAGCGCCGCCACCGCCCGCTCGGTGGCGGTACGCAGCATGGGCGCGAGCAGGGCGAGGAAGACGGCCGGCCCGGCGGCGTCCAGCCCCCAGGCGGCGGTGTCGCCGATGGCCTCGGCGCCCAGGGCGCCCAGCAGCGTGGTGAGGTTCCACAGCAGGTACAGGGTGAGGCCGGTGACGGTGAAGCCGAGGCGGGCGGCGGAGCGGTCCTTCTGGGCCAGGGCGACCGCGGCGGTCTCGTCGATCACCCAGTGCGCGGCCGCCGGCCGTACGGCGCGGGGCAGGGCGAGCAGCTGGGACAGCCGCAGCCCGTAGAAGGCGTTGCGGGTGCCGAGGAAGAAGGCCCCGGCGGCGGCCGTGAACGGGTTCCCGCCCGCGGCGAGCGCTCCGACGAGGGCGAACTGCGAGGCTCCGGTGAAGACGAGCAGGCTCAGCACGCACGCCTGCGCCACGCTGATCCCGGAGCCGGCCGCGGTCACCCCGAAGGCGAACCCGGACAGGCCCACGGCCACGCCCACCCCGAGCGCGTCCCGGACGACGGCCCGCCGGTCCGTCCCGGCGGGCGGCTCCGCCGTGTGCTGCGCGTGCCGTGCCGGCGTCGGTGTCCGGGGCGGTTTCGGTGTCTCGGTCGGTGTCGGGGGTGTCTGGGTCGGTGTCGGTGTCTCGGTCACGCTCCGACGCTAGGCGGGGCGGCCCGTGGCGGTCTTGTACGTTCTTGCGCCCCGGCCCCCTCAGCGGGACGTGCCGGGGCGGGCGGCGCCGGGGCGGGCGGCGCGGGCCGTGCGGTAGGCGCCGGGCGGGACGCCGACGATCCGGGTGAAGTGCCGGTTCAGGTGGGGCTGGTCGGTGAAGCCGACCTCGACCGCCGCCTCGGCGGGCGGGACGCCTGCGTCCAGCAGCCGGCGGGCGCGCCGGACCCGGGCGTCGGTGAGCCAGGTGTGCGGGGGCATGCCGTAACGGCCCCGGAAGGCGCGCAGCAGCGCGAACGGGCCGGTCCCGAGCTCGGCCGCCAGCTGCTCCAGCGACGGCGGATCGGCCAGCCGCTCCTCCAGCACCGCGCGGGCCCGCTCGGCGGCGGTCGCCCCCGCGCCGGGCACCGCCCGGGCCGGCAGGGCTCCGCCGTGGGCGCGCAGCATCCGGGCGACGGCCAGGCGCAGCAGGGTGTCGGCGGCCAGGGCGTTGCCCGCCTCGGCCGCCGCGTGCACCTCGTGGATCAGGCGGCCGCCCTCGGGGTCGGGGACGGTGCTGGCGGTGAAGCCGGGGGTGCCGCGCAGGGTGGCGATCTCGGCGGCGACGTCGGCGACCAGCTCCCGGTCGGCGTAAAGGGTGGAGTAGGCCCAGCCCTCGGGGGCGCCGGCCCGGGCGGTGTGCGGGACCTCCGGGTTGATCAGCACCACGCTGCCCGGCCCGGCCCGGTCGGTGCTGCCGGGCAGACCGACCTCCTCGATGCCGCCGGTGACGGCCGCGATGACGTAGCCGTCGTGGGCGTGCCGGGGGAAGGTGTGGCGCACGTAGTGGGCGCGCAACAGGTCCAGCCCGGGCAGCCCGGCGTGGCGCCAGTGTCTGGCCCACTCGCCGTCGCGCCGCTCCGAGATCCCCATGCCCCCATTCTGCGCTTCCCCCATGGCGGGTGTTCGCGCAGGTCCGGGGCGTTGTCGGTGGTCGGGTGCAGGATGGGGGCATGGCCGGCTCCGCGCTCGACGCTTTCTCCCCCGCGACCCGCTCGTGGTTCACGGGGGCCTTCGTGACGCCCACCTCGGCCCAGGAGGGCGCCTGGCGGGCGATCGGCCGTGGTTCGGACGTGCTGGTGGTGGCGCCCACGGGCTCGGGCAAGACGCTGGCCGCCTTCCTGGCGGCGCTGGACGGGCTGGCGTCCGCGCCGCCGCCGGCCGAGGCCCGCAAGCGCTGCCGCGTGCTGTACGTGTCCCCGCTGAAGGCCCTCGCGGTGGACGTCGAGCGGAATCTGCGCAGCCCGCTCACGGGCATCCGGCAGGAGTCGGTGCGGATGGGGCTGCCCGAGCCGGAGATCCGGGTCGGGATCCGCTCCGGTGACACCCCGGCCGCCGAGCGGCGGGCGCTGGTCACCCGGCCGCCGGACATCCTGATCACCACGCCCGAGTCGCTGTTCCTCATGCTGACCTCGGCCGCGCGGGACGCGCTGGCGGGGGTGGAGACGGTCATCGTGGACGAGGTGCACGCCGTGGCGGGCACCAAGCGCGGGGCGCACCTGGCACTGTCGCTGGAGCGGCTGGACGAGCTGCTGGCGCGCCCGGCGCGCCGGATCGGGCTGTCGGCGACGGTCCGGCCGGTGGAGGAGGTGGCCCGCTATCTGGCGCCGCGCGGCAGGGTGGAGATCGTGCAGCCGCCGTCGGCCAAGGAGTTCGACCTGTCGGTGGTCGTCCCGGTGCAGGACATGGGCGAGTTGGGGGGCGCGCCGGCTGCCGAGGGGGGCGACGGCGGCGACAAGCCGTCGATCTGGCCGCACGTGGAGGAGCGGATCGCCGATCTGGTGCAGGCCCACCGGTCGACGATCGTGTTCGCCAACTCCCGCCGGCTGGCGGAGCGGTTGTGCAACCGGCTCAACGAGATCGCCTACGAACGGGCCACGGGCGAGCCGCTCGCCGAGGGCGCGCCGCCGCCGGCCGAGGTGATGGCCCAGTCGGGCGCCGCGAAGGGGGCGCCGGCGCTGCTGGCGCGGGCGCACCACGGATCGGTGTCCAAGGAGCAGCGGGCGCTGGTGGAGGAGGACCTGAAGGCGGGCCGGCTGCCGGCCGTGGTCGCCACGTCCAGCCTGGAGCTGGGCATCGACATGGGCGCCGTGGACCTGGTGGTGCAGGTGGAGTCGCCGCCGTCGGTGGCCTCCGGCCTGCAGCGGGTGGGCCGGGCCGGGCACCAGGTCGGCGCGGTCTCCACGGGCGTGGTCTTCCCCAAGTACCGGGGCGACCTGGTGCAGGCGGCGGTGGTCACCGAGCGGATGCGCAGCGGCGCGATCGAGTCGCTGCGCATCCCGTCGAACCCGCTGGACGTGCTGGCGCAGCAGCTCGTCGCGATGACGGCCATGGACACCTGGCAGATGGACGAGCTGCTGGCGCTGGTGCGGCGGGCCGCGCCGTTCGCCGCGCTGCCGGAGTCGGCGTTCACGGCGGTGCTGGACATGCTGGCCGGCCGCTATCCCTCCGATGCGTTCGCGGAGCTGCGGCCGAGGGTGGTGTGGGACCGGGTGGCGGGCACGGTCACCGGCCGGCCGGGGGCGCAGCGGCTCGCGGTCACCTCGGGCGGCACGATCCCGGACCGGGGCCTGTTCGGGGTGTTCCTGGCGGGCGCCGACCCGAAGAAGGGCGGCGGCCGGGTCGGCGAGCTCGACGAGGAGATGGTCTACGAGTCGCGGATCGGCGACGTCTTCACCCTCGGCACCTCGTCCTGGCGGATCGAGGACATCACCCGCGACCGGGTGCTGGTCTCCCCGGCCCCCGGCGTGCCCGGCCGGCTGCCGTTCTGGAAGGGCGACCAGCTGGGCCGGCCGCTGGAGCTGGGCCGCGCGGTCGGGGCCTTCCTGCGGGAGGTCGGCGCCCTGACCGACGAGGACGCGCGGCTGCGCCTGCTGGCCGCCGGCCTCGACGCGTGGGCCGCGGACAATGTGCTGTCCTACCTGGCCGAGCAGCGCGAGGCGTGCGGGCACGTCCCGGACGACCGGACCATCGTGGTGGAGCGGTTCCGGGACGAGCTGGGCGACTGGCGGGTGGTGGTCCACTCCCCCTTCGGCGCGCAGGTGCACGCGCCGTGGGCGCTGGCGCTCGGGGCCCGGCTGGCCGAGCGGTACGGCATGGACGCCCAGGTGATGCATGCCGACGACGGCATCGTGCTGCGGCTGCCGGACGCGGACCTGATGGGCATGGACCTGCTCGACCACGACCCCGCGGGGCTGCCCGCCTTCGAGTTCGACAGCGAGCAGGCCCCGCTGGGCGCCGCCGACGTCGCCTTCGACCGGGGCGAGGTCGACCGGATCGTCACCGAACAGGTCGGCGGTTCGGCGCTGTTCGCCTCCCGGTTCCGGGAGTGCGCCGCGCGCGCCCTGCTGCTGCCGCGTCGCAACCCCGGCAAGCGGACCCCGTTGTGGCAGCAGCGCCAGCGGGCGGCCCAGCTGCTGTCCGTGGCCTCCGAGTTCGGCTCGTTCCCGATCGTGCTGGAAGCCGTACGGGAGTGCCTGCAGGACGTGTTCGACGTGCCGGGCCTGACGGAGCTGATGGGGGACATCGAGTCGCGCCGGGTCCGGCTGGTGGAGGTCACCACCGCCGAGCCCTCGCCGTTCGCCCGGTCGCTGCTGTTCGGGTACGTCGCCCAGTTCCTCTACGAGGGCGACTCCCCCCTCGCCGAGCGGCGGGCGGCCGCGCTGTCGCTGGACTCCCGGCTGCTGGCGGAGCTGCTGGGCCAGGCCGAGCTGCGCGAGCTGCTGGACGCCGAGGTGCTGGCGGAGCTGGAGCGGGAGCTGCAGTGGCTGACCGAGGACCGGCGGTGCAAGGACGTCGAGGGCGTGGCGGACCTGCTGCGCCTGCTGGGCCCGCTGACCGACGCCGAGCTGGCCGAGCGGGGCGCGGACCCGGCCTGGGCGCGGGAGCTGGCGGCGGCCCGCCGGACCATCGCGGTGCGGATCGCCGGCGAGGAGCACTGGGCGGCCGTGGAGGACGCGGGCCGGCTGCGGGACGCGCTGGGCACGGCCCTGCCGGTGGGCGTCCCGGAGGCGTTCACCGAGCCGGTGCGGGATCCCCTGGGCGACCTCCTCGCCCGGTACGCACGCACCCACGGCCCGTTCACCACGGCCGCGGCGGCGGCCCGCTTCGGGCTGGGCACGGCCGTCACCGACGGCGCCCTGCACCGGCTGGCGGCGGCCGGCCGGCTGGTGCAGGGCGAGTTCCATCCGGCTGGGATCGGCCAGGAGTGGTGCGACGCGGCCGTGCTGCGCCGGCTGCGCCGCCGCTCGCTGGCCGCGCTGCGCCAGGAGCTGGAACCCGTACCGCCGGCCGCGCTGGCCACGTTCCTGCCGCAGTGGCAGCACCTGGGCGGGGCCCTGCGCGGGATCGACGGGCTGGCCCGGGCGATCGAACAGCTCCAGGGGGCGCCGGTGCCGGCCTCCGCGCTGGAGCGGCTGGTCCTGCCGTCCCGGGTCAGCGGGTACACCCCCGGCCTGCTGGACGAGCTGACCACCACCGGCGAGGTGGTGTGGGCGGGTGCGGGCGCCCTGCCGGGCAAGGACGGCTGGGTCTCGCTCTACCTCGCCGACGCGGCTCCGCTGCTGCTGCCGCCCGCGCATCCGCTGGAGCCGGGCGCCCTGCACCAGGCGGTGCTGGACGCCCTGTCGGGCGGCTTCGGCCTGTTCTTCCGGCAGATCGCCCAGTCCGTGCGGGCCCGCCGGCCCGAGGCCACCGACGTCGAGCTGTCGGAGGCGATCTGGGACCTGGCCTGGTCGGGCCGGCTCACCAATGACACCTTGGCGCCGCTGCGTTCCCTGCTGGGCTCCGGGCGGACCGCGGGTTCCACGGCCCACCGGGCCCGGCGCACGGTGCCGCGCGGCCGCTACGGCACGCTGAGCGCCACGGTGTCGCGCCCCGGCCCGCCGACGGTGTCGGGCCGCTGGTCGCTGCTGCCCGCCGTGGCCCCCGATCCGACCCACCGCGCGCACGCCCTGGCCCGGACGCTGCTGGACCGGCACGGCGTGGTGACCCGGGGCGCGGTCGCCGCCGAAGGGGTGGAGGGCGGTTTCAGCGCGGTCTACCGGGTGCTGTCGGCGTTCGAGGACAGCGGCCAGGCCCGGCGCGGCTATGTGGTCGAGGGGCTGGGCGCGGCGCAGTTCGCCATGGACGGTGCGGTGGACCGGCTGCGGGCGGCCGAGCGGACCCCGCCCCCGCTGGCGGCCGTGGTCCTCGCGGCGGCCGACCCGGCCAATGCCTACGGCGCGGCCCTGCCCTGGCCGGAGCCGCCGGCCGGGGCCACGCACAAGCCGGGGCGCAAGGCGGGCTCGTTGGTGGTCCTGGTCGACGGCGAGCTGACGCTGTACCTGGAGCGCGGTGGCAAGACCCTGCTGGCCTGGCCCCAGGCGGACGACCCCCGGCTGACGGCGGCCACCGCGGCCCTGGCCGAGGCCTCCCGGGCGGGGACGCTGCCCGCCCTGACGGTGGAGCGCATCAATGCCACGCCCGCCCTGACCTCCCCCCTGGGCCGGCCCCTGGAGGAGGCGGGCTTCCACGCCACCCCGCGGGGGCTGCGGCTGCGCCCCTGACCGGGCCGGGCGAGGCCCGGCTCCGCGGAGACGCCAGCGGCGTCAGCGGCGTCAGCGGCACCAGCGGCGTCAGCGGACCACCTTGATCCCGAACCGGCCTCCGACCGCGAAGCCGATGGCGCTGTGCAGGTGGGCGTACATCTCCAGGCCCCGGGAGCAGACGATCGGCCCGAGGTCGAGGACGTCGGTCCAGCCGTAGGACCGCAGCAGGGCCGTGACCTGCTCCTTGGCCGCGGCGTCGTCGCCCGCGAGGAACAGGGTGTGGTCCCCGTCGCCGACCCGCTGCGGGTGGACGACGGTCTCCTGCTCCTGGGTGACCCCGGCCTTGACCACCTTGGTGGCCGGCAGCGCCCGCTGGATCCGCTCGCCGAGGCTGTCGTGGTCCACCGGGTCGAGGGCGGGCATCACGCCCCAGGGCGTGGGCCAGGGGTGGGCCTGCTCGGGGTTGTAGACGTACGGGACGGCGTAGTCGATCAGGATCTTCCCGGCCAGCTGGTCGGCGAGGCCGCTGAGGACCGCGAGCGCGTGGCCGCCGTCGATCCCGTTGATCACCAGCTCGGCGGAGGCGGCGGCCTCCCCGAAGGTGGTCAGCCCGATGCCCGGGTAGTCGGCCAGCCACTGCCCGAACGGTTCGATGCCCATGAAGTCGGGTTCGGTCCGCCCGAGCGTGACCTGCGAGTCCCGGGTGCCGACCACCACCTCGTGGCCGAGTTCCAGCAGCCGGGCGGCGTGGGCGCGGCCGCCGCCGCCCGTGCCGAGCACGGCGATCCTCCGGGGGTGTGCGCTGACAGCCATGCGTGCGTCTCCTCGTCTCCGGCCCCCCGACTGCTCCCGGTGCCCAGCATTGGCGCCCGGCCCCCTCCGCACCCGGGCGACACGGCCGACACGGCCCGAACCGGCTCCGAAGGACACAATGGCGGCATGCCCGAAGGAGACAGCGTCTGGCGTGCCGCGCGGCGGCTGCACGCCGTGCTGGGGGGCCGCGAGCTGGTCCGCAGCGATCTGCGCGTGCCCCGGTTCGCGACCGCCGACCTCACCGGCCGGACCGTTCTGGAGGTGGTCCCGCGCGGCAAGCACCTGCTGGCCCGGTTCGACGGCGGTCTGACCCTGCACAGCCATCTGCGGATGGACGGCGCCTGGCACGTGTACGCCGTCGGCGAGCGCTGGCGCGGCGGGCCCGACCACCAGGTCCGGGCCGTGCTCGGCACCACGCAGCACACGGCCGTCGGCTACCGGCTGCCCGTCCTGGAGCTGCTGCGGACCGCCGAGGAGGACCGGGTCGTGGGCCATCTGGGACCCGATCTGCTGGGCCCCGACTGGGACCCGGAGCGGGCTGCCCGCAACCTGCTGGCCGACCCGGCCCGGCCGCTGGGCGAGGCCCTGCTCGACCAGCGGAACCTGGCCGGCATCGGCAACGTGTACAAGTGCGAGCTCTGTTTCATGGCGGGGGTCACCCCTTGGACCCCGGTGGGGGACCTGCCCGAGGCCACCCTGAGCCGTATCCCGCCGGCCGCGCAGCGGCTGCTCGCCGCGAACATCGGGCCGGTGGCCCACCCGCGCAACACCACCGGGCGGCGCCGGCCCGGCGGCGAGGACCTGTTCGTGTACGGCCGGGCCCGCCGTGCGTGCCTGCGCTGCGGTACCGCCGTCCGTGAGGCCCCGCAGGACGACCGTCCGACCTACTGGTGCCCCCACTGCCAGAAGGGCCCCGTCCCGCCGGTCCCCGAGGGCCGGGGCGCAGGACGACCCCCCACCAATTGACGACCCGTCAGATACGGTCGTACGGTCCGGGGCATGCCCACACCCTTCACCCCGTACGACCTCACCGGCCGCACCGCGCTGATCACGGGCGCCGCCAGCGGCATCGGCCGTGCCACCGCCGTCCTGCTGGCCGGGGCCGGCGCCACCGTGCACTGCGTGGACCTCGACGCGCGGGGCCTCGCCGGGACCACGGCCGAGATAGCCGGCCAGGGCGGGCGAGCCCACGCCCACGTCGTCGACGTCACCGACCGGTCCCAGGTCCGCGCGGCCGTCCGGGCGGCCGGGCCGCTCGACGTCACCGCCGCCATCGCCGGGATCATGCACACCAGCAGCGTCCTGGACACCCTCGACGAGGATCTGGACCGGGTGTTCGCCGTGAACTTCAAGGGCGTGCTCCACGCCTGCCAGGAGTCCGCCCGCGCCATGATCGACGCCGGCCGCCCCGGCTCACTGATCACCATGGCCTCGGGCGCCGTGGACAGCGCCGGTGCCGGGCTGCTCTGCTACAGCGCCGCCAAGGCCGCCGTGGTCCAGCTGACCAGGACCCTGGCCACCGAGGCGGGCCCGCACGGGATCCGGGTGAACGCCGTCGCCCCCGGCTGGATCCGCACGCCGATGACCGGCCGGCACGGGCAGGAGGTCCAGGAGCGGACCGAGGCCCTGATGGTCCGGATGTCCCCGCTGGGCCGGGTCGGCGAGCCCGAGGACATCGCCCGGGCCGTGCTCTACCTGGCCTCGGACGCGTCGTCGTTCATGACGGGCCAGATCCTTCGCCCGAACGGGGGAGTCGTGATGCCCTGGTAGCCCGCCGGGACACCCGGGCACAGTGCACCGGCAGCAGGCTCAGCCCCCAGCCGCCCATCGCCACCGCCCCCTCGAGCGGGCCGGCGCCGCGCGGCTGGAGCGCGAGCCGTAGGACGGCCCACCACCACAGCACACCGATCGCCAGCCCGACGGGTATCCACAGCCGTCGCACGCCTGCCTCCCGGGGGCCGCGATCAGGGACGCGCCCATCCTCCCGCAGTCCCCCGCGGCCCGCACCCAGAACGGCCGGAACCACCCCGGAACGGCCCGGCGCCGGGCCCCAGCACACGCCCGGCCCCGCGCCCCGGCCCGGGGCCCGGACAGCACGGAGCCCCGACCGGGCGATCACGACGATCGCACGACCGGGGCTCCGGACCACACTCCTGCGGTCGAGCAGTCACGCTCTCAAGCGGCCACGACATCCACCGCTTCGGCCGGCGCCTTGATGGTCACCCGCTCGGGGCCCGCGACCGAGGTCACGGAAACCGAATTGAGCATCGGGCGGACCGGTGCCGGTACCGGATCACTCGCCGCGGCCGACTGTGCAAGCTCGGCGAGCGAGAGTTCGTCGCTGACTTCGCGCATCAGCTCGGACATCCGTACGTCCAGCGCGTCGCAAATAGCGGAGAGCAGCTCGGAGGACGCCTCCTTCTGCCCCCGCTCCACCTCGGAGAGATAGCCGAGCGAGACTCGGGCGGACGAGGAGACTTCGCGCAGAGTACGGCCCTGGCGCTGGCGCTGCCGACGCAGCACGTCACCCAGCAGGCGACGGAGCAGAATCATCGGTGGCTCCCTCCTCTGACCGTGTAGCCGCATCCTTCACGCCCCACCGTACCGCCTCGCGCCGCGGCCGTGCGGGGAGCGATGTCGTGTTCACTCAGGGCTGCAAACATCAAATCCCCCCGTTCTGTTCCGTATCCTGCCCCCGCGCATTTTCGCGGAGTTCGCTCGAAAGCAGTTCGAGCACGTTCCGTACACTCTCCCTACGGATTTCCGCACGGGAGCCGTTCAACCGCAGCCGGGCCGTTTTCCTGCCCCCCGGGCCCGCCACGGCCACGAAAACCGTGCCGACCGGCTGCCCGTCCTGCGGGTCGGGACCCGCCACTCCGGTGGTCGCGATCCCCCACGACGCCCCCAGGGCGCTCCGCACCCCCGCGGCCATCTCCGCCGCCACCTGCGCGTTCACCGCGCCGTATGCGGCCAGCAGGGTGCCGTCCACGCCGAGGAGGCGTTCCTTGAGCTCGGTGGCGTAGGCGGTCACCGAGCCGCGGAAGGAGCGGGAGGCTCCGGGCACGGCGGTCAGCTCGGCGGCCACCAGTCCGCCGGTGAGGGACTCCGCGACCGCGAGCGTCTGGTCACGCTCCGCGAGCAGGCGCAGGACGTCCGCCGCAGGGCCGGCGGATTCCGCCGACCCTCGGGTTTCTCCCGCCCCCTCGGTCACTGCGCGGCTCGCTCCGCGGCGAGTCCCCTGCGGCGCAGCACGACCGCCTGTCGCACGTAGTCCAGACCGGTCACGACGGTCAGGACGACGGCCACCGCCATGACCCAGAACCGCAGGGTCGCCAGCGGCCCGGTCAGGGCCAGGACGTACATGCCCACGGCGGTGCCCTGGGCGAGGGTCTTCATCTTGCCGCCCCGGCTGGCCGGGATCACCCCGTAGCGGATCACCCAGAAGCGCAGCAGCGTGATCCCCAGCTCCCGTCCGAGGATGACCCCCGTCACCCACCAGGGCAGGTCGCCCAGCCAGGACAGGCAGATCAACGCCGACCCCATGATCGCCTTGTCGGCGATGGGGTCGGCGATCTTGCCGAAGTCCGTGACCAGGTCGTACGTCCGCGCCAGATGACCGTCGAACAGGTCGGTGATCATGGCGATGGCGAACGCGGCCCAGGCCAGCGCGCGCCAGGCGGGGTCGTAGCCGCCGTTGGCCAGCAGCAGGAGGACGAATCCCGGAACGAGCACGAGCCGGACCATCGTCAGGATGTTGGCGACGTTCCACAGGCTGGCCTGGTTGACGGCCGCCGCCCCCAGCTTCCCGCCGGGGACGGGCCGGTGGCCGGTGCCTCCCGCTGCTGATGCCGGGACTCCGGTCATCCGGCCGCCTCCTCGAGGTCCAGGGGCTCGGCGACGAGGTCCACGCCGAGGGTGCCGACCACCTTCGCCCTGACCATACGTCCGGGGACCAGGCCCGCGCCGTCCGTGAAGACCACCTGGCCGTCGGTCTCGGGCGCCTGGTGGGCGGCGCGGCCGTAGCCTCCCTCGCCGTCCTCGTCGAGGTCCTCCACGGACTCGACGAGCACCTCCAGGGTCTCCCCCAGGCGCTCCTCGGCCCGCTGGGAGGTCAGCTCCTCGGCCAGGGACTGCATGTGCGCCAGGCGCTCGGCGATCACGTCCTCGTCGAGCTTGTTCTCGTACGTGACCGCCTCGGTGCCCTCCTCGTCGGAGTAGCCGAAGACGCCGATCGCGTCGAGCCGCGCGTGGTTGAGGAAACGCTCCAGCTCCTGGAAGTCGGCCTCCGTCTCCCCGGGGAAGCCCACGATGAAGTTGGACCGGACACCGGCCTGCGGCGCCTTGGAGCGGATGGTGTCCAGCAGCTCCAGGAAGCGGTCGGTGTCACCGAAACGGCGCATCGCCCGCAGCACGTCCGGGGCGGAGTGCTGGAAGGACAGGTCGAAGTACGGCGCGACCTTCGGGGTGGAGGTCAGCACGTCGATCAGGCCGGGGCGCATCTCGGCCGGCTGGAGGTAGCTGACGCGGACCCGCTCGATGCCGTCGACCGCGGCCAGCTCGGGCAGCAGGGTCTCCAGCAGGCGGATGTCGCCGAGGTCCTTGCCGTAGGAGGTGTTGTTCTCGGAGACCAGCATGATCTCCTTCACGCCCTGCTCGGCCAGCCAGCGGGTCTCGCCGAGCACGTCCGCGGGGCGGCGGGAGATGAACGAGCCGCGGAAGGACGGGATGGCGCAGAAGGAGCAGCGGCGGTCGCAGCCGGAGGCCAGCTTCACCGAGGCGACGGGGCTGGTGTCCAGCCGGCGGCGCAGGGGCGCGCGCGGGCCGGAGGCGGGCGCGAGGCCCTCGGGCAGGTCGGCGGGGGCGGCGGCGGGCTCCTGGGCGTGACCGGGCAGGGCCACTCCGTCGGCGCTCTGGCGCTCGGCCGGGCTGATCGGCAGCAGCTTGCGGCGGTCGCGCGGGGTGTGGGCCTCCACGCTGCCCCCGCTGAGGATCAGCTGGAGGCGGTTGGAGATGTCGGCGTAGTCGTCGAAGCCGAGCACGCCGTCGGCCTCGGGAAGGGCCTCGGCGAGCTCCTTGCCGTAGCGCTCGGCCATGCAGCCGACGGCGACGACGGCCTGGGTGCGGCCGTGGTCCTTGAGGTCGTTGGCCTCCAGCAGGGCGTCTACGGAGTCCTTCTTCGCGGCCTCGACGAAACCACAGGTGTTGACGACGGCGACGTCCGCGTCGGCGGCGTCCTCGACGAGCTCCCAGCCATCCGCCGCCAAGCGGCCTGCGAGCTCCTCCGAGTCCACCTCGTTACGGGCGCAGCCAAGAGTGACAAGGGCGACGGTACGGCGTTCGGGCATGGACTCAAGACTACTTCGTCCGGAAGCCGACCCCTGCCCCAAGTCCCGGTAAACCAAGATCCCCGGGGTGCGCGGGCGCATCCCGGGGATCTGGGTGAGGCCGGTCAGCCCGCCTGGGCCGGGCCCTGGCGCGGATCGTCCTTGGTGTATGTGAGGCGTTCCACCTGGCCCGGCTGGAACTCGTCCTTGATCTCCTTGCCGTTCACGAACAGCTGGACGACCCCGGCGTCACCGAGCACGAGGTCGATGGACTCCTTGTCGGTGAAGGTCTTCGAGTCGCCCAGGGCGAGGGTGCCGTCGAAGAGCGTCCGCCCGCTGTGGTCCTTGGCGGAGATCCAGCTCTCGCCCTCGGCCGCCGTCAGCACGACCGTGACCATGTCCTTGGGCGCGGCTGCGATGGCGCTGTCCGAGGGCTCCGGCTTGGGCGCCTGGGGCGCCGGCGGGGTCTGGGCCTGGGGAGACTGGCCGCCGGGCTGCTTGGGGGCCGGCTTGGGCGCGGTGGAACCCTCCGCCACCGGCCGCTTGCCGCCCTCGTCGCCGCCGCCGAAGGCGGTGTACCCGACGAACCCGATCACGGCGACGATCGCCGCGACCATGGCCGCGGTCCAGTTGGGCCGCTGCCGCTCGGGCCGGATCCGCTCCGCCTCGAACAGGGGTGCGGCCGGGGTCGGGGCGGGGCGTCCGCCGTGGGCGGCGTCGTAGGCCTCGACCAGGGGCGCGGGGTCGAGCCCCACGGCCCGGGCGAGGGTCCGGACGTGGCCGCGGGCGTAGACGTCGCCGCCGCACCGCGAGAAATCGTCCTGCTCGATCGCGTGCACGATCGGGATGCGCACACGGGTGGTGGAGCTGATCTCGTCGACGGTGAGCCCGGCGGCGATCCGGGCCTGCTTCAGGGCCGTCCCGATGGAGGGACCGCCGTCGGACGGAACGAGCCGGTCCTCGGACCGGTCGTCGGTCGAAGGCTGGTCGTCTTCAGGGGAGTTGGAGTTGCCGATGGACACGAGGGCGCCTTTCGAGCGTGTAGCCACCTGCTGGATTCCCAGTCTAGGGGGGTGACGAAAGGGTGGAGCAACCGGAGGGTGGACTCCGTACGCCATCTGAATGGCGGCCGGGGTCCGGTCGAAGGATCCGGGCGCGGCGCCTCGGGCCGGCGCCGCCCCTTTCCTCAACTGGACGCGGGACCAAGGGAAACGGTTGTGCGCCGTTCCCTTACGGGTGAGTCTCGCCGCGGATGACCGCCAGGACCCCGTCCAGCTCGTCCGGTTTCACCAGGACGTCCCGGGCCTTGGAGCCCTCGCTGGGACCCACCACACCGCGCGACTCCATCAGGTCCATCAGCCGGCCGGCCTTGGCGAAGCCCACCCGCAGCTTGCGCTGGAGCATCGAGGTGGAGCCGAACTGGGTGGAGACCACCAGCTCCGCGGCCTGGCACAGCAGGTCCAGGTCGTCGCCGATCTCCTCGTCGATCTCCTTCTTCTGCTTCTGCCCGACCGTGACGTCGTCCCGGAAGACGGGGGCCATCTGGTCCTTGCAGTGCTGGACCACCTTGGCGACCTCGTCCTCGGTGACGAAGGCGCCCTGGAGCCGGACGGGCTTGTTGGCGCCCATCGGCAGGAACAGCCCGTCGCCCTTGCCGATCAGCTTCTCGGCGCCGGGCTGGTCGAGGATGACCCGGCTGTCGGCGAGCGAGGAGGTCGCGAACGCCAGCCGGGAGGGCACGTTCGCCTTGATCAGGCCGGTGACCACGTCGACGCTGGGCCGCTGGGTGGCGAGCACCAGGTGGATGCCGGCGGCCCGGGCCAACTGGGTGATCCGCACGATCGCGTCCTCGACGTCGCGCGGGGCGACCATCATCAGGTCCGCCAGCTCGTCGACGATCACCAGCAGGTACGGGTACGGGGTCAGCTCGCGCTCGCTGCCCTCGGGCAGCTTGACCTTGCCGTTGCGGATCGCCTCGTTGAAGTCGTCGATGTGCCGGAAGCCGAACGCCGCCAGGTCGTCGTAGCGCAGGTCCATCTCGCGCACCACCCACTGGAGGGCCTCGGCGGCCCGCTTGGGGTTGGTGATGATCGGCGTGATCAGGTGCGGGATGCCCTCGTACGCGGTCAGCTCGACCCGCTTGGGGTCGACCAGGACCATCCGGACGTCCTCCGGGGTGGCCCGGACCATGACCGAGGTGATCAGGCAGTTGATGCACGAGGACTTGCCGGAGCCGGTGGCGCCGGCGACCAGCACGTGCGGCATCTTCGCCAGGTTGGCCATGACGTAGCCGCCCTCGACGTCCTTGCCCAGGGCCACCAGCATCGGGTGGTCGTCCTCGGCCGAGTCCGCCAGCCGCAGGACGTCGCCCAGGTTGACCATCTCGCGGTCGGTGTTGGGGATCTCGATGCCCACGGCCGACTTGCCGGGGATCGGCGAGATGATCCGCACGTCCGGGGAGGCGACGGCGTAGGCGATGTTCTTGGTCAGCGCGGTGATCTTCTCGACCTTCACCGCCGGGCCGAGTTCCACCTCGTAGCGGGTGACCGTCGGGCCCCGGGTGAAGCCGGTGACGGCGGCGTCCACCTTGAACTCGGAGAAGACGTTGGCCAGCGAGGCCACGACCGCGTCGTTGGCGGCGCTGCGGGTCTTGCCCGGCCCGCCGCGCTCCAGCAGGTCCAGCGAGGGCAGCGCGTAGGTGATGTCCCCGCGCAGCTGGAGCTGCTCGGCGCGCGGCGGCAGGCCCTCGGTGGGCGGCGGCGGGGCCTTGGTCAGGTCCGGCACGGTGAAGCGGGCCGGCTCCGCCGGCGCCTCGGCCGGCACCGGCGGCACGGCGGGCGCCGCGGGGGCGCCGGCGGGGCGCTCCTCGCGGGCGGGCGGCACCGGGGCGGACGGCGCCGCCCGCGAGGAG
>NZ_RPRY01000521.1 GCF_003949795.1 Streptomyces sp. WAC06614 | reverse complement strand
GGACGGGTCGGGACCTGGCCGGGACGGGTCGGGACCTGGCCGGGTCGGGTCGGGGCGGTCCCGGCGGAGTGCCGGGGGGCGGCGTCGGTCACGGGAACGGGTGCACCGTCAATCCCTCCAGGGACAGGGCCCGCTCCCCCGCCGCCGCGCGCAGCCGCGGCAGCCCCCGCACCCGCTGATGGGCGAAGCCGAAGGCGAGGGGGACGCTGCCGGGCACCAGGACGCGTACGGCGCGCAGTCCCGCGGCCCGGTGCTCGCGCCCGGTCTGGTCCACGACGAGCACCTCGTCCATGCCCGCCGCGGCGAGCAGTTCCCGCATCAGCCGGCCGGCCCGGCCGAGCGTGCCGACCCCGCGCAGCGGGGAGTGCGGGAACGCCTCGGCCAGCGGAACCGTCGGGCCCGCCAGGTACGGCTCGAACACCGCGGCGGACTCGGGGACCGAGTACCACTCGATGTGGTGGTCGAGGTCGGTGACGTTCCAGCGGTCGGTGCGCAGCCGGCGGGCCCGTTCCGGCGAGGGGGTGACGACGTCACCGAGGACCAGCGGGGCCAGTTCGGCGACCGCCGCCCGTACGGCCTCGGCCGGGTCGGGGTGGGCGGCGGCGGTCGTCAGGCTGTACTTGTCCGGCGAGCCCGGGTTGCGGGCCAGCGCCCATACCGCGGGCACCGGCACGTCCCGGGTGAGGACCAGCAGGTCCACCTCGTAGCCGGCGCGGCGCATCGCCGAGCGCAGTGCGACGGTGGTCGGGTCGGTGACCGAGCTCCAGTCGATCCGCGGCACGGGCCGTCCCGCCCACCAGGTCATCAGGAAGGCATCGCGTTCGAGCACTTCGACCACGGCGTGCAGCGCCGCCTCGTCGAGGGTGGCGCCGAGGGCACAGCCGTTGGACGACTCGTACAGCACCCTGCCCCACCGCTGCCCGGGGCGGGGCTCGGGGTGCACGTGGTACGAGCCCGCCTCCAGCGGGACCCAGCACGGCGTGTCCGTGCCCCACACCTGGGCCGGGATCCAGCGCAGGACGTCGTCCGGCGAGAACGGGTCGACACGGCAGGAGGGGTGGGCGTACTGCTCCGGCGCGAGGTCGCCGAGCCGGCGCGGGTCCAGGGCGCGGCCCGGCAGGTCCCGGTACGCGGCCCGGACCGGCCGGGCCGCGCCGACCAGGCTCTCCGAACCCGCCCGCTCCAGCCGCTCCAGCAGCGCCAGCCGGGAGGCGGCGGCGAGGGTGCGGCCACGGCCGTACCCGGCGGCCTCGGACGCCTTGCCGTGGCGGGCGTGGACGGCGGCCACGAGGGAGGCCGGGCTGTCGGGCACCGGCTGGAGCCCGATGACCGGGCCGTAGCGGCTGTCGACCAGCAGGGCGGTGAGCGTCTGCACGGACAGATCGGGCCCCGGCACCTGCCGCAGGGCGCCGTCGAGCACGGGATCCTCCCCGCCACGATCACCCCGACGGGTCTCCCGGGCCCCGACCTGGTCTCCCGCCCCGGCCCCGGCAGCCCCCTCGGCGGGCGCCGAGCAGCCCGGGCAGCCGTTCTGCGCGGGCACCCGGTGTCGGGAGGTCCCGGTCGGGCCGACGACGAGGGTCTGTCCCGGCGCCGGCGGCCGGCGGCGCGCCAGGGCGCAGGCGGCGGTCAGCAGGACGGCCGCGGAGCGGGCCGCGCCGGGGCCGGCCGCCAGGCGGCGCGGCGGGTCCGTGATGCCGCGCGTCCGCAGATGGGCCGAGACCTGGCACAGCGGGCAGCCGGTGGCCGCGTCCCGCTGCCACAGCGGTCCGACCTCCACCTCGGCGCCCCACAGCCGGACGGGCAGCAGGGGCAGACCGAGGGCCTCGGCCTCGGCCATCCGCTGCTGCTCCCAGTCCGCGTCGTGCCCGGCGACCAGCGCCACCAGGACGTCCTGCTCGGCGAGCAGGTCCGCCAGCAGGACGGCGGGCTCCGTCCCGGCGTCCGCCGCTCCCGGGCCGGTCGTGAGCCCGGGGTGTACCGCGAGCCGCCCGCTCATCGTCCGGCCTCCGCCCCGGCGACCAGCACGCCGTGCACCAACGGGTGTGCGCCGAGCAGCGGGTCGGGGACGTGCCGCCGGAACTCGACCGGCCGGCCGAGCAGTTCGGCGGCCAGCGCCCGCGGGTCCGCGGCCGTGGCCGCGAGCTCCTCGGCGATGCGGCAGTCCGGGCCGAGATCCGCCGCCAACGTTCGTTCGTGCGCGGCCAGTTGCCTACGGGCCCGGGCCAGGGCCCGGGCCCCGTCCAGGGCCGTCGCCTCGTCCTGGCCCCAGGCCGTGCCGTGCCATGTCTCGCCGGAGGGCGAGCCGAGGACGACCTCGGCACAGACCGGACCGCCGGGGCGGGCCGCACGGGGATGCACCCGCCGGCGCACCGGGACGGCCCCGGCCGTCGGTGCCTGCTCCGGCTCGCCGTCCTGCCACGGCGTGCGGTCGTCCGCCTGCCGGTCCGCGGCGGCGAGCCGCAGCGCCGCGTCCAGCAGGGCCGCGTCCGGCGTGGTACCGGCCCCGCCCCGCGGGTCGGGGCCGCGCAGGAAGGCCCGTAGCGCGGCGGCCTCGGCCTCTCCGCCCGTGGCTCCCCAGCCGGCGGCGGCCCGGCCCTCGGGGGTGCCGGGGCCGGGCACGACGCGGGCCAGGCAGACGGGGAGCTGCGCCCAGTCGGCCGGGGTGTCCGTCGCGCACCGGCCGATCAGGGCCGTCGCGTCCGGGCCGTCGGCCTCGCCGGTGACGTCGTTCAGGTCGAGCGAACGCCAGCCCAGGGGGCGGGAGTCCACCACGTGCACCGTGCGCGACGCGTCCCGTCCGCCGGCCGATCCGGGCAGGCCGGTGATCTCCCTGAAGGCCTGTTCGGCGGCGAGCTGCGCGGCGAGGTCCGCGGCCACCGGATCCGGGGCCGCCGGCGCTCCGGCGGGCAGGGTCGCGGTCAGCCGGTCGCGCAGGGCCGCGAGGGCGGCGGGGTCGGCGGCCAGACCGGAGGAGACCACCCACAGGCGACTGCCGGCCGACTCCACCCGAACGGCCAGCCCGGGACCGGTGACGGCCACCGGCGCATCGCGAACAGCGCCCCGCACCTCGTGGACGGCACCCGCCGCACCGGTGACGGCAGCTCCCGGACCGGTGGCGGCGGTCCCACCCCCGCGCTC
>NZ_RPRY01000520.1 GCF_003949795.1 Streptomyces sp. WAC06614 | reverse complement strand
GGTCTCCAGCCCGCTGTCCCCCCAGCTCCGCCGCCACCTCGCCCCGTAGCTGGGGCGACAGCGGGCTGGAGACCACCGGGGGCTCGTCCTCCGCGCCCGGGAGGACCAGGACCAGGGCCTGGGGGCGGCGGGCCGTGCCCGTGTAGCCGACCACCGCCGCGTCCCGTACGTCCGTGTGCCGGAGCTTGCGCCACAGTCGGCGGCCCGCCGGGTAGGGCTGGTCCAGGCGTTTGACGACCAGGCCCTCGATCCCGTTCGCCGGCAGCGTCTCGTACCAGGTCTGCGCGAGCTCCGGGTCGGTGGTCATCGGGACCGGCTGCAACGGCGGGCCGAGCGGCAGCAGGAGGTCGACCAGCAGGGAGCGGCGGCGCGCGTAGGGGTGGGTGCGGACGTCGGTGCCGGCCAGTTCGAGGACGTCGAAGGCGGCGTACGAGGCCGGGAGGCTCACCGCCAGTGCGCCGGCCCGGGCCGTCGTCGCGGCGGCGCGGCGCTGGACCAGGGCGAAGTCCGTGCGGCCGTCGTGCCAGACCACGACCTCGCCGTCGAGCGTCGTCCCGGGCGGGAGCAGCCGGGCCGCCGCCACCAGGTCGGGGAACGCGGCGGTCACGATCCGGCCCGAACGGGCCTGGAGCACCACGTCCGCGGCGGTGCGCCGGACCACCAGCCGGTGCCCGTCGAACTTCGGCTCGTACGCCAGCCCCGGCCCCCGCGGCAGGGTACGGACGGACGCCGCCAGGGCCACGCGGATCACGGCAGCCGCCCGGCGTGCTCGGGGTCGGTCAGCGGCGACCACAGGTCGCCGTCCCGGCCGAGGCGGGCCACGACCTCGTCCGCCAGGAACATCAGGGCCGCCGGTGAGCGGCAGGACTCGACCTCCGCCCAGGTCACGGGCGCGGAGACGGCCTGGCGGGAGCGGGCCCGCAGCGTGTAGGGAGCGGCGGTGGTCTTGGCGGCGGCGTTCTGGCTGTGGTCGACGAAGACCTTGCCCGGCCGCAGGGCCTTGGTCATCCGGTGCACCACCAGGTCGGGCAGGGCCGCCTCGGCCTCCTGCGCCAGTTCCTTCGCGTACGCCGAGACGGTCCGGGACGGCACCGGCTCCAGCCGTGCCGACAGGTGCAGGCCCTTCGCGCCCGAGGTCTTGGGCCGGACCTCCAGGCCGTCCGCGGCCAGCCGGTCCCGGAGCCACACGGCCACGGCGCAGCACTCGACGACGGTCGCGGGCGGGCCCGGGTCGAGGTCGAGGACCAGCCGGTCGGCGACGGCCGGGTGGCCCTCCGTCCACTGCGGGACGTGGAACTCCACCACCAGGTTGGCGGCCCACATCAGCGTGGCCAGGTCCGCGACCACCACCTGCCGGGCCCGGGGGTCCTCCGTCCGCGGGACGGCGGCGGTCCTCACCCAGTCGGGTGTACCGGGCGGCGGGTTCTTGGTGAAGAAGAGCTGCCCGTCCGGACCGTCGGGGTAGCGCAGGAAGGACACGGGCCGGTCGTGGACGTGCGGCAGCAGGGCCTCGGCGACGGTGGCGTAGTAGTGCAGCACCTCGCCCTTGGTGAACCCGGTCTCGGGGTAGATGACCTTGTCCAGGTTGCTGAGCGCGAGGCGACGCCCCTCCACGACGGTGATCGGCGTCATACGATGAGACTGCCACGAAACGGGAGGAACCGTGCGATCCATATGGAACGGGGCGATTTCCTTCGGCCTGGTCAGCATTCCGATCAAGCTCGTCAACGCCACCGAGAACCACTCGATCTCCTTCCGCCAGATCCACCTGGAGGACGGTGGCCGGGTCCGCTACCGCAAGGTCTGCGAGCTGGACGGCGAGGAGCTCTCCGCCGACGAGATCGGCAAGGGGTACGAGGAGGCGGACGGGTCGATCATCCCGATCACGGACGCGGACCTGGCCTCGCTGCCGCTGCCCACGGCGAAGACGATCGAGATCGTCTCGTTCGTACCGGCCTCCGAGATCGATCCGCTCCAGATGGACGCCGCGTACTACCTGGCGGCGAACGGCGTGTCGGCGGCCAAGCCGTACACGCTGCTGCGGGAGGCGCTCAAGCGCAGCGAACGGGTGGCCCTGGCCAAGTTCGCGCTGCGCGGGCGGGAGCGCCTGGGGATGCTCCGGGTCGTCGGTGACGTGATCGCGATGCACGGGCTGCTGTGGCCGGACGAGATCCGCGCGCCGGAGGGCGTGGCCCCGGAGACCAAGGTGACCGTCCGCGACGCCGAACTCGACCTGGCCGACGCCCTGATGGCGACGCTGGGCGAGGTGGACATGGACAGCCTCCACGACGACTACCGCGAGGCGGTCGAGGCCATGATCGCGGCGAAGTCGGGCGAGGCGATCGAACCGGAGCTGCCGGCGACGGCGGAACGGGCCGGGGGGCAGGTCATCGACCTGATGGCGGCGCTGGAGAAGAGCGTACGGGCGGCCAAGGCCTCGCGGGGCGAGGCCGCGGAGGAGGGCTCCGCCGGGGAGGGCGAGGGGGAAAATGCCGCGGAGGGCGGCCGGGGTGCGGGTGCCGAGGTCACGCCGATCGGCGGGCGCCGTGGTGGTGGCGGGAGCACGCGCCGGAGCGCGCCGGCGGCGCCGAAGGCGGTGGGCGGGAAGAAGTCCACGGCCACCACGGCCCGGAAGACCGGCGGGGCCGCCGCGGCCTCCTCGAAGAAGTCCACCGCGAAGACGGCGAAGACGGCGGCGAAGACCGAGCGGGCCACGAAGACCACGAAGACGGCGAAGACGGCCAAGAGCGCGACCGGGACGAAGACCGCCAAGGCCACGCAGTCCGGCCGGTCCACGGCCCGGTCCGCCTCCGCCGCCAAGAAGACCGGCGCCGGAGCACGGTCGACGTCCACCGCCGGAAGCGCCTCGGGCACCGCCACCGCCAAGAAGGCGACCCCCCGCAAACGCTCCTCCGCCTGAACCCCGTCGACCGGCGGCCCCTCAGGCGCTCCCCCGCCCGAGCTCCGGCGCGCCCGCGGCCCGCTCGAGCTAAGACCCGGCGAGCTTCCCCGCCCGAACCCCGGCGCCCTGTGCCGCTGCGACCCCGGCGCCCTGTGCCGCTGCGACCGGGGCGCCCGGTGGCCCGGTGGCCCGGTGGCCCGGTGGCCCGCAGGCAGTCCCCCGCCCGAGCTCGGCGGGGCCCACCTGGCTCCGCCCCGGAACTTCCCGCC
>NZ_RPRY01000519.1 GCF_003949795.1 Streptomyces sp. WAC06614 | reverse complement strand
TGGCAGAGCTGATGGGAGAGCCGGTGGGGGAGCCCGTGGCCGGGCCGGTGGGGGAGGCGACGGGGGGCCCGGGCCAGGTCAGGAAGCCCTGCCCGCGGTCCCGTGGCCGGCCGCCGCCGGCCCTCGTCCCGGGCGCGCCGGTGGCCCGACGTACCGCCCGCTCCACGGCGGCCCTCAGCACCACCGGCGGCACGGCCGCGATCGGACTGCGCAGGCCGCGCGCCAGCCAGTCGGCCTCGCTCTCGGTCAGCCCCGCGACGGCCCGCAGCCGCGCCACGTCCAGGCCCTCGTCCGGTACGGGGGAGTAGAGGCGGACGGCCCCGTTGCGGTGCATGACGAGCCGCGGGCGCAGCCCGCCGTCGACCACGGTCCGGTCCGGGTACAGCGCCCGTACCAGCGGCGCGAGCAGCACCCCGGACAGGCCGGCGTCGTGGAGCACGACCACCGGCAGGTCGGCCGGTACGCCGGCCAGCGCGTCGCGGACGCCCTCGCTCGTGGCGTCCGCGGGGACCTCGACCAGCGAGGCCCGCAGGCGTTCGGGGAGGGTGCTGACGGCCAGGTGCACGGCGACGGCGTGATCGGCGCACAGGATCACCGACCGCGCGGCGGAGACGTGCACGGCCTGCGGCCCGGCCCGGTCCAGGTCGTCGACGACCCCCTCGGGCAGCGCCCCGTACACGGGCAGCCACCGGTCCCTCATCAGCCGGCGGAAGGTGCTCTCGGCCGGTACGACCCTGGACCAGCCCGCGGCGGCCGGAAAGTGGTCCATCCGGGCGGCCGTGACGACGACGGCGAGGCCGGCCAGGCCGCAGACCGAGGCGAGGAACCCGCCGGCGGACACCGCGGCCGTGGCCAGGGCCGCGGCCACCGGAGCCGCCACCAGCCAGCGCACGCGCGCCGGGACGCCACTGGCCGGCCTCGGCCCCGAGGCGCCGTTGTAGGTACGGGAGAGGTACCAGAGCTGCGTGAGGGTGACACCGCGCCGCCCGTCCTGGGTGGCCCGGCTCGCGATCTGCCGGATGCGCGTGTCGTGCATACCCCGGCCGTCGACCTTCGGGTCGAGCGCGAACGCCTGATGGCACAGCCCACAGACCCGGCCGGTCCGCTCCTTCTGGGTGATCCGACGCGAGCAGTGCGGACACATCACGACACACCACCCGCCCCAGGGCCCCCGGCGGCGCCCGGTCCGGCGGCCGGGCCCGGTCCGGCGGTCGGGCCCGTACCGGCGGCCGTGTCGGCGGCCGGGGCGGCGGCCGAGCCCTGGCCTGGCCGTGCGCCCGCTTCGGCGCCCCGGCCCCGGCCCCGGCCCCGGCCCGGGCTCTGGCCCGGGACCGGTGCGGCGGCCGGTGCGGCGCCCGCAGCCGGGCCCTGGCCCGGGCCTGCGCCCGCTTCGGCGCCCCGGCCCGGGCCCGGCCACGTCATGAATCCCACGGCTGCCGCCCGCCGCCGCACGGGGTCGGCCTGTCGCCCGACCTCGTCGGTGAGCCGGGCGACGTGGTCCAGCAGCTTCTGCGGCGGCACGGCGACCAGCGGGAACCGCCAGCCCTTCGCCAACCGGTCCAGCTCCGCCGGCCCGACCGTGCCGAGCGCGGCGAGCAACCGCAACTGCTCAGCACCGGGCCTGCGTTCCTTGTCCCGGTACGCCACCCCTTTGACCTGCTCCCGCACCGTACGCAACGGCAGCCCGGCATCGACCACCCGACGCCCCGTAGCCTCAGCCTCTTGACGTATCCGGTGAACCAGCAACTCACCGTCGACATCGGCATCGTGGAGCACCAGCACCGGCAGCCGCCCGGGCTGTTCGGGCAGCGCGCGCAGCGCCTCGGGGCCGGGCACGAGGACGAGCCCACAGCGCTCAGGTACGCCGTTGGCGGCGAGGAAGGCGGCGATGGACCGCTGCGGACACACCAGCACGGCACTCGGCACGGCCGTGTCGGACGCCGACGACCGATAGGGCTCCACGAGCGCCTCGTCCGTCACCCCACCGGGCAACGCCCCGTAGACCGACCGCCATTCACCGAGCGCCTGCGCCCGGAACTGCTCGTGCGTCATCCGGGCGACCCCCTTGCCGACCCCCGCGAGCCGGGCGACGAGACCACCGCACCCGATCAGCGCCAGCACGACGGCCAGGACGATCAGCGCCCCCACATCGGCGAGCAGCCCGAACAACCCCAGAAACACCCCGAACCCGAGGGCCCCTCCGATGCACCCCCCGTCGACACCGGACTCCTTGACCTGCTTCCGCGCCAACGCGTACCACAACTGCCCCGTCGTAACGGCGACTTCGCCATCCCCCTGAAGCTGCTGCACCACCCTCCGCACCCGGAGGTCGTGCAACTTCATGGGATTGGTCTTGGGATCGAGGGCGTAACGCCGACGGCAGTGGGAGCAGACGTTCCCGGCGCGCTCCTTCTGGAGCAGGTTCTTCTCGCAGTGCGGGCAGATCACCGGCGGACCTCCAGAGCTGCGGCCACCCGCCGCAGCCGCGCAGCCATCCGCTCCCGCACGGTCGTCCCGGCGATGCCGTGGACCTGCTGGGCATGCTCGATGTCACGCAACGCGGCGGCGAGGGCACGGTAGTCGGCGGAACGGACAGCGGCGGGCTGATCGGCAACCGAAGGGACAGCGGCGGAGGACACGCCGAGCGACGCCCCCGCAGCGAGCACCCCCGCCCGACGACCGGCCCGGTCCCGCTCCTCCCGATCGGCGCGGCGCTGGGCCTCGTCGGCGGTGATGGCGTAATCCTCGTGGTCGATGCCGTAACCGGTGTTGGCCGCGAGGATGGTCAGCGGGTCGGTCCCGCGATTGGCGAAGGAGTGGGGCATCATCTCGGGGATCCGGATGAGCATCCCCGGCGTGAGCGGCACATCGGCGACCCGCCCCCGCTCGGCGTCGTAGAGCCCGCAGGCGGCGTGCCCCAGGCTGAGCACGAAGTGCTCGCCGCCGTGCGCGTGCGGGGTGAAGGCACTGCGCGGCCCGACGACACCGAGCTTGACGGTGGCGTTGGACGGCCGCTCGGGCGACGTGGCGGCGTCCCCCACGAGGTAGCGCGCGAACTGCCCGTCGTCGATGAACCGCAGGAACTCCCGCTCGGGCCCGAGCTCCCGCACCCCCTCCCGATCGCCGTGCAGGATCCCCCCGTCGGGCAGCATCCGGTACACCTCGACCCCAC
>NZ_RPRY01000518.1 GCF_003949795.1 Streptomyces sp. WAC06614 | reverse complement strand
CTCCTGGGAGGAGCGGCGGGCGGCTTCCAGGACTTCCAGGCAGTGGGCCGCCTCGTGGGCGGTGACCGGGGGCGGGGTGCCCGTGCGGAGTGCGGACTCGACGGCGGCGTAGTAGGCCGGGTAGTTGCCCGGCTCGGTGGGCAGTGGGCGGCCGCCGCCCGTCAGGGGGGACTCGCCCGAGCCGACCCGGCCCCAGCAGTGCTCCGGCTCCTCGCCCCACGGCTGCCCCGGCACCGGCCGGTGCCCCTCGCGCAGGGCACTCTCCTGCGGGTCCAGGCCGTACTTGACGTACCCGGCCGCCGAGCCCAGGACCCGCATCCGCGGGCCCAGCTGGGCGGCGGTGGCGCTGACGAACAGGTGCGAGCGGACCCCGTTCGCATGGGTGAGCGCGATGAACGTGTCGTCGTCGGCCTCGGCGCCCCGCCGCCGTACGTCGACCTCGGCGTAGACCCGTACCGCCGGGCCGAACAGCACCAGGGCCTGATCGACGACATGGCTGCCCAGGTCGTACAGCAGGCCGCCGATCTCCTCCGGGGCGCCCGACTCGCGCCAGCCGCCCTTGAGGTGGGGGCGCCAGCGCTCGTAGCGCGACTCGAAGCGCTGGATCTCGCCGAGTTCGCCGGTGGCGAGGAGGGCGCGCAGGGTGAGGAAGTCGTTGTCCCAGCGGCGGTTCTGGAACACCGACAGGAACCCGCCGCGCTCGTCGGCCAGCGCGGCCAGGCCGCGCGCCTCGGCGGCCGTCGCCGCCAGCGGCTTGTCCACGACCACCGGGATCCCCGCCTCCAGGGCGGCGGTGGCCAGGGGGACGTGGGTCTTGTTGGGGGAGGCGATCACGACGAGGTCGAGGCCGCGGTCCCAGAGCTCGTCGGGGCGTTCGGCCAGGTGCGCGTCGGGGTAGGCGGCGGCGGCCTCGGCGCGGCGTTCGGGGTGGGTGGTGACCACGGTGTCGAGGACCAGGCCCTCGGTGGCGGTGACGAGCGGGGCGTGGAAGACGGAGCCGGCCAGTCCGTAGCCGACGAGTCCGACGCGGAGGGGATCGCGGGGGTTCATACCGCCACTTTGGCAACAGTGTTGCCGAAGTGCAAGGAGGGGCGACAATGGGGCGGTGAACAGGGGTGACAGCGGTACCAGGGGCAGCGGCGGATTCAACCTCCCGGCGCTGCGCAGCCACAACGCCGCCCTCGTCCTCGACCTGCTGCGCCGGGCGGGGACGGGAGCGGGGGAGGACGCGGAGGGCGTCCGACATGTCGGCGACCTCCAGGACGTTCATGCCCGGCGGGACCTTGCCGGGATCCCCCGGCACCAAGGCATGGGTGAAGCCCAGCCGGTGCGCCTCGGCCAGCCGCCGCTGGACGCCCGTCACCCGCCGCACCTCCCCGGCCAGCCCCACCTCACCGATCGCCACCAGGTTCTTCGGCAGGGGGGTGTCCGACGCCGCCGAGGCCAGCGCCAGCGCGATGGCCAGGTCCGCCGCGGGCTCCGACAGCTTCACCCCGCCCACCGTCGCCGAGTAGATGTCCCGCTTGCCCAGCGCACTGATCCGGCCCCGCTGCTCCAGGACCGCCAGCATCATCGACACCCGGGACGTCTCCAGACCGGAGGTCGTCCGCCGCGGCGACGGGATCTGCGAGTCCACTGTCAGCGCCTGGACCTCCGCCACCAGCGGCCGCCGCCCCTCCAGGGTCACGGTCAGGCACGTGCCGGGGACCGGCTCCGCCCGCCGGGTCAGGAACAGGCCCGAGGGGTCGGCCAGGCCCGTGATCCCCTCGTCGTGCAGCTCGAAGCAGCCGACCTCGTCCGTGGCCCCGTACCGGTTCTTCACCCCGCGCACCAGCCGCAGCCGCGCGTGCCGGTCGCCCTCGAAGTGCAGCACCACGTCCACCAGGTGCTCCAGCAGCCGCGGCCCGGCGATCGCGCCGTCCTTGGTCACGTGGCCCACCAGCAGCGTGGACATGCCCCGCTCCTTCGAGGCCCGGATCAGCGCGCCGGCCACCTCACGCACCTGGGCCATGCCGCCCGGCGCCCCGTCGATCTCGGGCGAGGCCACCGTCTGGACGGAGTCCAGGACCAGCAGCGACGGCTTGACCGCGTCCAGATGGCCGAGCACCGCCGACAGGTCGGTCTCCGCCGCCAGGTACAGGTGGTCGCTGATCGCGTGGATCCGGTCGGCCCGCAGCCGGACCTGGCTCGCCGACTCCTCGCCCGTCACGTAGAGCGTGCGGTGCTCGTCGCTCGCGGCCTTCGCGGCCACGTCCAGCAGCAGCGTCGACTTGCCGACGCCCGGCTCGCCCGCCAGCAGCACCACCGCACCCGGGACGAGCCCGCCGCCGAGCACCCGGTCCAGCTCGTCCACCCCGGTCGACCGCGCGGCGGCCTGCCGGCCGTCCACCTGGCCGATCGGCAGCGCGGCCGTGGAGACCCGGCCGGCGGCCGTGGTGCGCACCGCGGGCGCGCCCTGCTCCTCGACGGTGCCCCAGGCCTGGCACTCGGGGCAGCGGCCGAGCCATTTGGCGGTGGTCCAGCCGCACTCGGTGCAGCGGTAGGACGGCCGGTCCTTGGCGGACGATCGGGAGGTACGGGCAGCAGCCATGCGGCCCACCGTATCGGCCGCCACCGACAGCGACGCCGCCGGCGGCCGCGGGCCGGCGCCCCGCCCCACGTCAGGGCAGCTGTCCCCCTTCGTGCGATCTCTTCACCCGTAAGGGTTAAAACTGCTCAAGGCTTCCGGACGCTCACCCGCACGCCCCCTACCTTCGCCGGGTGAGCAGCAGCAATCAGGCCGGCCCCGCTTCACGCACCGGCGCACACCGGGCGCACGGGCGCACGCCCCCCGACGGGCACCAACCGCCCCCCTTCCGGCACGAGCCGTATCTGGACGGCCTGTTCACCTACTGCCTCTCGGTGCTCTGCGACCACGACACGGCCACCACCGTGCTCGGCGAGGTCCTGGCGGTGGCCGAACGGAACCCCGGCCGGTGTCCCGACGAGTCCGACCGGCGCGCCTGGCTCTACGCGCTCGCCCGCTGGGCCTGTCTGCGCACCCTCGCCGACCAGCGGCAGGGGAGGGGCGCGCACACCGGACGGCGTACGCCGGAGCAGAGAGGCGCCAATCGTGCGCCCCACAGTGCGCCCCCCGGGGCCGCCGGAGTACCCCCCGATGCCGGACCGCTCCCCAACGCTGCCCCGGGGGGCGCACTGTGGGG
>NZ_RPRY01000517.1 GCF_003949795.1 Streptomyces sp. WAC06614 | reverse complement strand
GGGCTGTGGTGCGCGGGGGTTGCGGTTCGGGGGTGCGGAGCGTCGGCGGCGGTCGTCATGGGCGGTGGACGCTGAGGGTGCCGTGGGCCGCCAGCGTGCCGACCAGGTCGCCGGGCGCGTGCCGCAGCGTGGCGTCCAGGAAGGCGAGGGTGGTGGTGGCGACGACGCGGGGGCTCCCGGTGCGGCCCAGGGATCCGACGATCGAGGGCACGGGCGGCAGGTACAGCGGGCCGTCCATGAAGGTGAGGTGGGCGGCGCCGGGGACGGTGAGCCGATAGCTGGTCGCGGTGCCGGACGCCAGGGCCTCGGTGAGGCGGGGCTGGTAACGCGGGTCGGTGCTCGGGGTGATGGCCTGGGTGAGGACGAGGACCGGCTGGTGGAGGGCCGGGGAGGTGGGGCCGTGGGGGTAGCCGTCCAGGTCGACGACGGAGGCGAACCGGGGATCCTGGCGGGCCGCCTGCAGGGCGGCGGCACCGCCCAGGGAATGGCCGGTCACCGCGGCCCGGCCGGTGTCCAGACGTCCGGTCAGCAGGTCGTGGCCGGCCGACGGGGCCGGTCCGGGCGACGGGGCGCTTCCGGGCGGCGGGGCGCTTCCGACCGACCGAGCGCTTCCGGGCGGCGGGGCGCTTCCGGGCGGCGGGGCGCTTCCGACCGACCGAGCGCTTCCGGGCGGCGGGGCGCTTCCGGCCGGCGGGGCGGCGAGCGCGCCGCGGTTCAGGGCCTCCAACTGGGTGAGGACGAAGCTGAGGTCGGCGGCCCTGACGGCCGTCCAGCCGGCCGCCAGTTCCGCGTCCGCCTCCCGGTCGCCGGTGGAGGCGGTCGTGGCGCGGAGGGTCCGGCCGTCGTCGAGGACGACCGCCGCCGAGTCGTACGGGTGGTCGAGGGCGGCCACCACGTAGCCGTGACTGGCCAGTTCCTCCGCCCAGGCGGTGTTCTGGGTGCGCACCCCGCCCGCGCCGGGTGAGAACAGCACGACAGGGAACCGTTCGCCCCCGTCGGCCACCGGGGCGTCGACGACCGCGTGGGAGCGGGCCCGCGGTACGCCGTCGACCAGGAAGCCGGGCAGGCCGACGGAACCGGCCAGGGCTTCGGAGACGGTGCGCGCCTCCTGCTCCGTACGTCCGAGGTACTGCGCCCGTTGCGCGTCCGCGGGGCTCTGCTGTGCGGGGTACCAGAGCTGGACCACGACCGTACGCCGGTCGTCCGGGTCGGCGGTGAAGGTCTCGGGGCGGTTCGCGTCGGTCCACTGGATCACCCGGGTGCCGACGGCGAAGGAGCCCGAGGGCTCGGGGAACACGGGCACGGGGAACGCCCAGGCGGCCAACGGTCCGGCGGCGATCAGGCCGAGGCAGGCCACCGACCCCGGCAACGCCAGCCACCACCGCGCCCGCCACGCCGGGCGTCCGGGACGGCGCCGGAGCGTCCGGAGCAGCGGGGAGAGGGCGAACGGCAGCGCGACGGCACCACCCGCCAGTACCGGCAGCACCTGCCAGCGGATCCCCACCGCGGCGAGCGCGATCGCGGACAGGACGAACACCGCCCCGGCCGCGAGGGTCACGCGCGGCCGTGCGGCAGGGGGAAGCCAGCGCGCCGTCACCAGTGCGACGGCGGCCAGTACGGCGAGGAACTCCGGAAGGGACAGGGACAGTCCCGCGATGGTCTCGGTCACCCCGCCATCCTCGAAGCGGCGCACACGCCGGCACATCCGCCCGCGGTCTGCGGCGCATGCCGCCCACGGTCGCAACCGCCCACCCCGAGAGGGATGCGGCTCTGCGACCGCAGGAGGTACTCGGGCTCCTCCTGCGGTCGTACTCCGGTGCCAGGACCTCCGACGGCGGGCGCATGTGCGCCGCCGCTCGTGGCGTCTACGGTGGCGGGACGGGGCACGGCGACGCCGAGGGGCCGTGGCGGTGGGGGCCCTGTCCTCCGGTGGCACGGCCCGCAAGGGCCTCTGGTGGCACGGCCCGCAACGGACGTCGACAGGGGCGTGATGATGACGGAGGGTGCCGCAGGGGACGGCTGTGCCCGCCGCGTACGCCAGCGGGACCGCGCGCTGCGGGTGACGACGCCCGGTCTCCGGACCGTGGCCCCCGCCCCGGCCGTCGCCGCCCCGCGGGCGACGGGACCGGCGGAAGCGGCGGAAGCGGCGGAAACGGCACCCGCCGTCGCCCGCCGGTACGGCCGGCGCTACGGGCGGCGCTACGGGCGGCGGTTGCCGCCCGTCGTACGGCGCGCGCTGCCGTCCACGCCGCTGCTGCTGCCACCCCTCCTCCTGCTCCATGTCGCGGCCACCCGTGCCCCGTACGCGTTCCCCCCGGCCGCGGCCCTCACCGTCGCCCTCACGCTGCCCCTGCGGTGGCGGAAGCGGGCCCCCCGCGCGGTGTTCGGTGCCGTCGCGGCCGCAGCCTTCGTGCAGTGGCTGGCCGACCTCCAACTACCCGCCGACATAGGGGTGTTGGTCGCCCTGTACGCCGTCGCCGCGTACGCGGGCGGGCGTGCGGCGCTCGTCGCCGGTGCGGTCGTCGAGGGCGGGGCACTGCTGGCGTGCCTGCGCTGGGCGACGGATGGCGCGTTCCTGGCTCCCTTCGTCGCGCTCACCGCGACCGTCGTCGCCACCGTCGCCCTGGGCTCGAACGCGCGGACCGCGCGCGCCTACGTCGCCGCCCTGGAGGAACGGGCCGCACGACTGGAACAGCACCAGGACCAGCAGGCGCGCCTGGCCGTCGCCGAGGAACGGACCCGCATCGCCCGGGAGATGCACGACATCGTCACCCACAACCTGTCCGTCATGGTCGCGCTCACCGACGCCGCCGTGCAGACGCAGCACCGGTCACCCGACCGGACCACCACCACGCTTGTCCAGGTGTCCGAGACCGGCCGGCAGGCCCTGACCGACATGCGGCGCTCGCTCGGCGTCCTGCGGACCGACGAGCCCGACGCGCAGCGCCACCCCCTGCCCGGCATCGCCCAGCTCGGCGCCCTCGTCGACCGGATGAGCGCCGCGGGGCTGCCGACCCGGCTCGACATCCTCGGCAGCCATACCCACGTGCCCGCCACCGCCCAACTGACCGTCCACCGCCTGGTGCAGGAAGCCTTGACCAACGCCCTCAAGCACACCCCCGCCGGCACCCGCGCCGACGTCCGGATCCGGTGCTCCGCCGCAACCGTGACCGTGGACGTCACCGACGACGGCCCCCGCCCCCAC
>NZ_RPRY01000516.1 GCF_003949795.1 Streptomyces sp. WAC06614 | reverse complement strand
TAGGGGGTCAGCGGCAGCACCAGCAGTTGGACCAGCAGCTCTTGGCGCGCCACGAGCTGCTGGTCCAACTGCTGGTGCTGCCGCTGACCCCCTAGGGGCGCGGGGAACTGCGCGCCCGGCCACCCACGGCCCGCACGGAAGGGCAGACAGGGCACGGCAGGGCACGGCACGGCGTCCCCGCGGAGCGGATGGGCCGGCCCTCGATGCCTGGGTCCCGTCGCCTGCCCGGAGGCGGCGGCGGGACCCGGGTCACCCTCTGCCCGTCACCTCACCCCGCCCGGCACAGCAGCCTCCTCATGACCTCCGTCAGCCGCCCCCGCGGGTCCGCCTCCGCGTCGGGTGAGCGCCAGGCCACGAAGCCGTCCGGGCGGACCAGGACGGCGCCCTGCACGCCGATGCCGTGGGCGTGCGTCCACAGCGCCTCGGCGCCCTCCTCCGTCGTCAGGACGGCATCGCTCCCGGCCGCCCCGACCGTCGGCGCCTCCAGCCGGACGCCGAGGTCCCGCGCCACCGCCTGGGCCGCCGCCCGCCAGGGCGTGCCGGGGCTGCTGAGCAGCACGAACTCCCGCTCGTACAGGTCGAGGCTGGAGATCCGCTCGCCCGAGCGGTGCAGCCAGATGTGCGGGGCCCGGGTGCCGGGCTCCCCGGTGAGGCTCAGCTCGTCCGGGACGATCGGCCTGTCCGCCGCGCCCACGACCGCGCCCCGCGGGTAGCGGTAGCCCATGGCCGTGGCCAGCACCCCGCCGCCGGGCGGGCCCACGCTGACCGGCGGGGCGTAGCCGGGGTGGCTGTGCTCGGCCGACCGGGCCGAGGCCCGTTCTGCGGTGGCGAGCGCGACCGGGTGCCGTTCGACGTGGTAGGTGTCCAGCAGTTCGGGGCCGGCCTCGCCGCGCAGCACGGCCGCGATCTTCCAGGCGAGGTTGTGCCCGTCCTGGATGCCCGTGTTGGAGCCGAACGCGCCGGTCGGGCTCATCTCGTGGGCCGAGTCGCCGGCCAGGAACACCCGGCCGACCCGGTACTGCGTGGCCACCCGCTCGGCGGCGTGCCAGGGCGCCCGGCCCAGGATCTCCACGTCCAGGTCCGGGGCGCCGACGGCCCGCCGGATGTGGTCGGTGCAGCGCTCGTCGGTGAAGTCCTCCATGGTCTCGCCCGTCTCCGGCTTCCAGGGGGCGTGGAAGACCCAGTGCTCCTGGTTGTCCACGGGCAGCAGCGCCCCGTCGGAGCCGGGGCGCATCAGGTAGCAGACGATGAAGTTGAGGTCGCCGAGGACCGCCCGCATCCCCCGTGAGCGGAAGGTGACGCTCACGTTGTGGAACAGCTCGCCGCTGCCGGTCTGCGGGATGTGCAGGGCCTCGCGGACGGGGCTGCGCGGGCCGTCGCAGCCGATCAGGAAGTCCGCCCTGACCTGGGTGTGCTCGCCCGTGGCCAGGTCCTTGACCGTCGCGGTCACCCCGTCCGCGTCCTGGTCGAAGCTCATCAGCTCGGTGGAGAAGCGGATGTCGGCGCCCTGGGCGCCGCTCTGCTCGATGAGCACGGGCTCGGTGTTGTTCTGGCTGCACAGGCACCAGCCGGTCGGGCTGACCTCCGCGAGTCCGCCGCGCCGCTGCGAGACCCCCTTGACCAGCCACTTCTGCGGGGATCCGTCGGTCAGGCACTCCGTCTGGAGAATGCCGTCGCTGTCCTTGAGCGCTTCGGCCGCCTTGCGGATCGCCGGTTCCGCGCGGGCGGTGCGGAACAGCTCCATCGTGCGGGCGTTGATGCCGCGGCCGCGGGGGTGAATGGAGGTGGCGGTGTGCTTCTCGACCAGCATGTGCCTGACGCCGTGACGGCTCAGGAAGAGCGAGGTCGACAGGCCTACGAGTGAACCGCCCACGATGAGGACCGGTACGCGCTCCGCTGCGTTCTCTTCCACGGGTGGGGTGCTCCTGTTCCTGAGGGGATCGGAACTTCTATGCCCCCGCAGCCGCCGCCCGCACGGGCATTCACTCGCTCAGGCCTGTCGCCCGTTTGATCCGCATATCTCGCGCTTTCGTTCGGCGTGGGATGAGCATGAGGGACACCGACGCCCCGCACCGCACCGCACCGCTCCGGTCGCTCGTGTCCTGTCGAAGGTGTCCTGACGAAGGAGACAAGGATGACAACCACCCTTTCCGAACGGGTGTCGCAGTCGGCTTTCGACGGCTCCATGCTGCGGGTCGTCTTCCTGTGCGATCTCCACGAGGGGACGCAGCAGCAGTTCTTCGACGCGTACGAGAAGATGCGCCATCAGGTGGCGACCGTCCCCGGGCACATCAGCGATCAGCTCTGCCAGTCGTTCGAGAACCCCTCCCAGTGGCTGATCACCAGCGAGTGGGAGAGCGCCCCGCACTACTTGGCCTGGGTCAACAGCGACGAGCACATCGAGCAGGTCCGCCCGCTGAGCGTGTGCATGCGCAGCAACAAGGCGCTGAAGTACACGGTGCTGCGCGAGACCGGCCGCCCCTCGGCCAAGCGGTTGCAGGCGGCGCCGCGGCTGGGCAGCGGGGTCGTGCGCCACGCGCTGACGTTCACCGTCAAGCCGGGCAGCGAGCCCGCGGTCGCGGCCCTGCTGGCCGACTACGCCTCCCCCTCGGCCCGGGTCGACGCGCAGACCCGGCTCGCCCGGACCACCCTGTTCATGCACGGCAACCGGGTGGTGCGCACGGTGGAGATCGAGGGCGACCTGATGGCGGCCCTGCGCCACGTGGCCAAGCAGCCCGAGGTGCGGGCCGTCGAGGAGGCCATCAACCCCCACCTCGTGCAGGACCGCGACCTCGACGACCCCGAGTCGGCCCGGATGTTCTTCATGCGGGCGGCGCTGCCGGCGGTCCACCACGTCGCCGCGGCCGAGGCCGACGAGCCCGACGTGCGCCGGTACGCCGTGTACTACCCGGCCAGGCCCGGCTGCGGCACGGCCGTCGCGAAGTTCCTGGCCCGCCAGGACGAGCAGGCCGCGCAGGACCCGGCGAGCCCGGTCCGCAGCAGCACGGTCTTCCAGCGCGACGACCTCGTGGTCCGGCTGCTCGACGTGCGCGGACCGCTCGACGCCGAGCCCGACCTGGCCTTCGGCATCCGCGGCCGGCGCAAGGCGGCCGTCCTGGCCCGGCTGCTCGACGTACCGGCGGCCCCGGCCGCCCGCCTGCTGGAACAGCAGACCATGACCCTCGTCACCGACCGGCGGGCCCCGGCCGAGCACTGACCGCGCCGCCCCCGTTCCCCCTCTCC
>NZ_RPRY01000515.1 GCF_003949795.1 Streptomyces sp. WAC06614 | reverse complement strand
GTCACCCGACCGTACCCCCGGGCGGGTGGACGCCGCTGTCGTCCGCCCGGGGGTACGGTCGGGTGACACCCGCCGGAGGCGGGTTCGGGCAGGGTGGACCACGAGGGGCGGGAAGGACCCAGAGCCGAAGGGACAGGACCATGCCGACCGTGAGCCCCACCGAGGCCTCACCGGAGTACCTGATCAACCAGATCGCCGACCGCTACGAGGTGCGTACGGCGGACGGAGACCACCTCGCCGAATACCTCACCCTGGCAGCGGCCGAATGGGCGGTCCGCCACCAGCTCACCCCGGTGCCCACGTCCCGCACGTCCGCCTAGCACGGACGCGGGCGGGGCGCCCCCTGGGCCCGCGCCCAGGGGGCGCCCCGGGCGTACCCCGGGTCCGATACCCGTATCTGCACCTGTACCCGCACGGAAGCACCCGCGTCGCCCCGCGTCGCCCCCGTGCGCTGGTCGACATGTGCCTTTCGCCGGTGCTGCTCTCAGATGAACCGGACCTGGAACGGACGACGGCAGAACCGGGCGATGGCGGCCTCCACCACGCCCCGCCGGTCCGGCGGAAGACCGGCGACGGCGAATCCGGCGGCCCCGTACGGGTCACCCCGGTGGAACACCAGCGTGCCCTGCACGAAGTCGCCCGCGCCCCGCACACGGGCCAGGTCCGCGCCGCGGTGGCCGTAGAAGCCCGGCTCCGGGGAGAGGAGGAACTCCGGGCCGCCGAGCAGGTAGGACAAGGTGGCCCCGTCGCCCGCCATGTCCACGGCGTCCCCGTTGCGTTCGGCGACGGCCCGCTGGTCGTGCGGGCCGGGCGTTCCGGCGGCCCTGAACGAGGCGGCCCACACCAGGTACAGGTCGTGACCGCCGAAGAGCCCGAGGATGCCCGTGCACCGGTGCTCCGCCGCATTCCCCGTCGTCCCGTCCGGCGCGTCCGGGCAGGTGGCGGGGCCGCCGTCGCACAGCAGCAGCGGATCCGGCACGGGGCCGACACCCGGCAGCACCACATGGTGCCCGGCGAACGCCGGATCGCCGAGGAGACCGTCGTCGTGGAGGTCGGCACCGCCGCGGAGCTCCAAGCGGTTGACGGCCGGCCCACTGCTGTCGAACGTGTGGACGGCGGGGCCGAGCTGCTCCCACAAGCCGGGCTGCCCGCCGTGGACGAGCTCCTGGTGGTGGTGCTCGGCGCCGTCGAAGCAGTGGACCGTGGTCCCCGGAGGGACCCCGACGAGCTCCATGGCGTCCGGCGCGGTGGTCCGGTCGGCGTAGTAAGACCCGTGGCCCAGCAGGATGTAGCCCAAGGCGGGTGGCCTCCCCTTCGCGGCAGTGCGGCACCCGATGCTGTCAACCGCCCCCGGGGCACGACAGGGTGCACCGGGGCAGGCCTTGAGGAACGCGCGGCTGCCCCTTCGGCCCCCGCCGTACCTCCCTCAGGAGAAGGCCACGTCGTCCCAGTTGAAGGTGACTTCCCGGAACGCGGCGTACGGGGTCTCCAGGAGCTGCAACGCCTCGCTGTAGGCGCCCTCGACGGTCGCCCGGGCGGTCGAGAAGTAGCTCACCGTCTCGTCGAGGACCCGCAGTGCAGTCTCCGCCTTTTCCCTGCAGATACCGAGGGTGCTCATCTCCTGGTGGATCGCGGCGAATTCCTCGTGCTGCTCCGGGTCGGTGCAGGCCAGCTGCGTCTCCAGCCGGGCCTGGTGCTCCTGGAAGCGCTCCATCAGCTCACGGACGGTGTCCTCGCCGGTGAGGACGTCGAGCTCCGGGCTTCCCGCCCCCTCGAAGAGGGTCAGGCCTTCGCAGAGCTGGGTCCGCACCAGCCACTGCTCCCGCTCCACATACGCCTCTACGGAGGACGCGAGGGCCTGGACGTGCGCGGGGAACAGCACGGTCACGGGGTGCCGGGGGTCCTGCAAGGCCTCCGAGAGGTCCAGGAGGACCCTGAACTTCTCGTGGAAGGGCGCACCGCTGTGGAAGGGCGCCAGCTCGTCCGCCGCCAGCCAGTTCACGAGGTCCACGGCGACCCTGCCGTCGATGCCCGACGCCGCCCTGCCGGCAGCGGTGTGCAGCCAGTGCCGGAAGATCCCCAGCCAGGATCCGGCCTCCTGCCCGGCTTCCCTGAAATCCCTCCCCTTGACCCCGTCGGCCGCCGTGAACAGGGCCTTCCGGACCGTGTCGGGCGAGGGGTCCAGGCGGATCTCGTCGGACAGGAACAGCGCGGTGGACAGGTCATGGGCATCGACGCCGCGCAGGGCGGCGAGTTCGTCGAGCCGTACCCAGCCGCCGCCCTGGGGGCGCACGACCGCCTTCTGCACGCTCTCCAGGGCCGCCCGGAATTCCGGGTAGAACAACAGGTGGGGCCGCACGGCCGAGGGGTAGGTGAGGAACTTCTGCCAGGCCGCGTGCTTGTCCACCGAGGCGAGCTGCATGAAGCGGTTGAACTCGGCGAGCGTTTCGAAGCCGTCGTGGTCGTCGTCCGCCTTCACTTGGTAGGGGACTTCCTCGTCGCCGACCATCATGATCCCGGGTGTCTGCCGGGGCTCGGCGAAATGTGTGCGGGCGAGCGCCTTCAGCGTCTCGTTCTCCGGGAACCTGCTGAGGATCCGGCGGGCCGCCCTGGACAGTGCCGTGGACAGGTCGTCGTACCCCTGACAGGCGCCCAGATGGATGACGCTCCCCTGCGCGGCACGGCCGAGGTATCCGTCGCACGTGTGCTCGCCCTCGGTGCAGGCGTCCGCGGCGCCGAAGAGCGGTGCGCCGCGGTCGTCGTACGGCTTCGTGCAGAGGGCGAGGGGCGCCCCTTCGTGACCTCCGGCACGGAAATCCAGGCCGTTCATGTCGGCCAGCGCCCTCGCCCAGGCGTACTCCTCCTCGGTGACGCTGCTCAGCGAGGTGTCGTCGATCCATTGCGGACCGGTCACGCTCCGGGCGGGCTTCATCCTTGCTCCGGCGAGGAGGTAGAGGAAGGTCGGATGCGTGGCGAGCTCGCCGGGCCGGGCGTAGAAGTGGACGGTGACTCCGGCCGGCACATGGATCTTCCTGCCGGGGACCAGGGCGCCGTGGGCCAGTACGTAGAGGGTTGCCATGGTCGGGATCGATCCTTCTCGGGCGGGGCTGCTGGGAGGGGTGTCGACCGGGCTATGTGGAATGGTGCATTCCGGTCACCTTCACGCTATTGACCGGGGCCCGAGCGGCGGGTGCCCTCAGGGGCGGCCCTTCGACCCGGCCCCCGTGCCCCCGCCCGAGCAGCCTGGAGTGCCCCCTCGGACCGAGG
>NZ_RPRY01000514.1 GCF_003949795.1 Streptomyces sp. WAC06614 | reverse complement strand
GGCGGGGGCGCGGCCGGCCGACAGGACGGCGAAGTCCGGGGCGGGCAGGGCGCGTCGGTCGAGCTTGCCGTTGGCGGTGACGGGGAGGGCGTCGAGCACCACGACGGCGGCCGGGACCATGTAGTCGGGCAGGGTGGTGCCGACGTGGGTGCGCAGGGCGGCCGGGTCCACGTCCGCCGGGGAGCCGGCGGGGACGACGTAGCCGACGAGGCGCTTGTCGCCGGGGGTGTCCTCGCGGACGACCACGGCGCTCTGCGCGACCGCGGGGTGGCCGAGGAGGGCCGTCTCGACCTCACCGAGCTCGATGCGGAAGCCACGGATCTTGACCTGGTCGTCGGCGCGGCCGAGATAGTCCAGTTCACCGTCGGCGGTCCAGCGGACCAGGTCGCCGGTGCGGTACATGCGCGAGCCGGCGGGGCCGTAGGGGTCGGCGACGAACCGCTCGGCGGTCAGGCCGGGCCGGTTCAGGTAGCCGCGGGCCAGGCCGGGGCCGGTGACGTAGAGCTCGCCGGGGACGCCCACGGGGACGGGGTTGAGGTAGGCGTCCAGGACGTGGACGCGGGTGTTGGTGATCGGGCGGCCGATGGTGGGGGCACCGGCGCCCGTGCTGAGGGGGCTGGACATGGTGGCGCACACGGTCGACTCGGTGGGGCCGTAGGCGTTGACCATGCGGCGGCCGTCGGCCCAGCGGGCGACGAGTTCGGCGGAGCAGGCCTCGCCGGCGGTGACCAGGGTCATGTCCGCGGGCAGCCGGGCCTCGCCCATCGCGGCGAGCACGACCGGCGGCAGGGTGGCGTGCGTGACGCGCTGCTCGGCGAGGAGGGTGGCCAGCGGTTCGCCGGCCGCCAGCCGCTCGGCGGGGGCGAGCACGAGGGCCGAGCCGGTGGCCAGGGTGGTCAGCATCTCCCAGATGGAGGCGTCGAAGCTGGGCGAGGAGAACTGCAGCACCCGGTGGCCGGGGCCCCCGCCGAACCAGGCGAGGTGCGCCGCGGCCATGCTGGCCACGCCGGTGTGGCTGACGACGACGCCCTTGGGGCGGCCGGTGGAGCCGGAGGTGTAGATGACGTACGCGGCGTCCTGCGGGGTGATCGGCGCCTCGGGGGCCGGGTCGGCGGGCAGGGCGGCGGTGTCCAGCAGCAGCCGCGGGGTGCCGTCCTCGGGCAGCGCGTCCTGCAGGGCGGTGGTCGTCACGACCAGGGCCGGGCGGGAGTCCTCGAGGATGTAGGCGATGCGCTCGGCCGGGTAGGCCGGGTCCACGGGCACGTACGCGGCCCCGGCCCGCATGGCGGCGAGCATGCTGACGACGGTGTCGGTGCTGCGGCCCAGGGCGACGGCGACGGAGCGGCCGCGGCCGGCCCCGTGCCGGGCGAACAGGGCGGCCAGGCGGCCGGCGCGGTCCTGGAGCTCGCGGTAGGTGAGGGTGGTGTCCTCGAAGACCAGCGCCGGCGCGTCCGGGGTCCGGGCGGCCTGGGCGGCGACGAGCTGGGGGGTGGTCGCGGAGGGGACGGCGAAGGTGGTGTCGTTCCACTCGGTCAGCAGCCGGGTGCGTTCGGCCGGGCCCAGCAGGTCCAGGGAACCGATGCGGGCCGCGGGGTCGGCGGTGGCGGCCCCCAGCAGGCGGCGGAAGCGGTCACCGATGGTGCGGACGGTCTCCTCGTCGAAGAGGTCGCGGGCGAACTCGACGGTGCCGTCGAGCCCGGCGGGGCGGCCGTCGGCGTCGAAGCGCTCGCCGAGCCGGAAGGAGAGGTCGAACTTGGCCGTGTCGGTCTGGAGGTGACGGACCGTCGCGGTCAGGCCCTCGAACTCCAGGACGGGCGGCTCGTTGTCGTCGAGGGCCAGGGTGACCTGGGCGAGCGGGTGGCGGGCGAGGGAGCGGACCGGGTTGAGGATCTCCACCAGCCGCTCGAAGGGCACGTCCTGGTGGGCGTAGGCGGTCAGGTCGTACTCGCGGACCCGCTCGACCAGCTCGCGGAAGGTGGGGTCGCCGGAGACGTCGGTGCGCAGCACCAGGGTGTTGACGAAGAAGCCCACCAGGTCGCCGAGGGCGTCGTCGGTGCGGCCCGCGATGACGGTGCCGAGGGGGATGTCCTCGCCGGCGCCGAGGCGGTGCAGCAGGGCGCCGAGTGCGGCCTGGGCCACCATGAACACGCTGGCCCCGGTGGACCGGGCGAGGGCGAGCAGCCGTTCGTGGACCTCGGCGTCGAGCCGGAAGGCGATCCGCCCGCCCTGGTGGCCGGCGACCGCGGGGCGCGGCCGGTCGGTGGGCAGGGGCAGTTCCTCGGGCAGGCCGGCGAGGGTGTGCTTCCAGTGGGCGATCTGCTGGGCGAGGACGCTGGTGGGGTCGTCCTCGTCACCGAGGACGTCCTGCTGCCACAGGGTGTAGTCGGCGTACTGGACGGGCAGCGGCTCGTACTGGGGGGCGGCGCCGTGCAGCCGGGCGCTGTAGGCCCGGCCGAGGTCGCGGGTGAAGGGGGCCACGGACCAGCCGTCGCCGGCGATGTGGTGCACGACGAGCAGCAGGACGTGCCGGTCGTCGGCGAGGGTGAAGAGGTGGGCGCGGACGGGGATCTCGGTGGCGAGGTCGAAGCCGCGGGCGGCGGCGCGGCCGAGCTGCTCCTCCAGCGCGGCGGCGTCGGCGACCTCGGTGACCAGCAGTTCGGGACGGGCGGCGGCGGCGTCCAGGACGTGCTGGCGCGGGGCGCCGGCCTCGACCGGGAAGACGGTCCGCAGGCTCTCGTGGCGGCCGGCGACGTCGGCGAGGGCGGCGCGCAGGGCGGCGGTGTCGACGCGGCCGGTCAGCTCGACGGTGAGACCGTCGTTGTAGGCGGCCTTCCCGCTGCCGTCCGCCATCTGGTTGAGGAACCACAGGCGGTTCTGGGCGGCGGACAGCGGCAGCCGCTCGGGGCGGGGGCGCACGGTCAGGGCCGGGCGGGCGGCGGCGGCGTCGGCCAGGCCCAGGGCCTCGGCGAGGGTGGCGACGGTCGCGTTCTCGAAGACGGTGCGCAGCGTGAGCTCGGCGCCCAGCTCCTTGCGGATGCGGCCGACGAGGCGGGTCACCTGGAGGGAACTGCCGCCGAGGAGGAAGAAGTTGTCGTCGACGGAGACGACCTGCTCGCCGAGGACCTCGGTGAACAGCCGGCACAGGCTCTCCTCCGCGGCGTTGCGCGGGGCCCGGGAGGCGGCCGGGGCGGCGGTGGGCTCCGGGTCGGCGACGGCGGCCGGGGCGGCGGGGGCGGTGCGCAGGCGCTCGGGCAGGGCGGAGGTGTCCAGCT
>NZ_RPRY01000513.1 GCF_003949795.1 Streptomyces sp. WAC06614 | reverse complement strand
GGCGGGGAGAGGCAGGGGAAGGGGCGGAGGCCTCGCGCGCGACCGAGCTGTCCGCAGGCGATATCAGCCACCGCGAGGCGGGGGTCGCGTACGCCGCCACGGAGAAGGACCCGGCGAGCGACTGCCAGATCCCGCCGCCGGTACGCCGCCCGCCCAGGTCCAGGCGGTAGAGGTCGGTGGCCGAGCGCACCGCCGCGCCCACGTCGCGCGGGAAGGCCAGCCCGACCTCGGGCGCCGGGTCCGCGTCCGCGAGCCCGATCTCGTGCAGCGGCACCGGCCGGCCCAGCTTCGCGCCGATCGCGGCCGCGATCAGATGGGGCGCCGCACCCTGCGGCACCATCCCCTTGGACACCCAGCGGGCCACCGACGTCTTGTCGTAACGAAGCGTCAGACCCCGCTGCGCGCCCAGGTCGTTGACGCGGCGCGCCAGTCCCGCATTGCTGATGCCCGCCAGGGCGAGGACGGCGCCGAGCTTCTCGTTGGGCTCCCGGAGCTCCCTGGACATGCGCCACCCCTCGTCACACGTGGAACGCAGACGCCGCCGGGGCATAGGCGCCCGGCATTTCGTAAACCCAGCGTAGTTCCCCGCCTCCCAAGCGTTAAGGGTCCGGCTTCCGTATGGCGAGATTGTTGTCCGTACGTACGGCCGGGCCGGTGGGGCGGCGCCGGGGCGCACGTGTCAGCGCGTGCTCCACCCGTGTGGCCGTGCGCCCGTACGTGCGCTCTGGCCGGTCCCCGGGCCCGGCGATTCGATGTGCGGTGCGTGGGTCGGCCCGCTGCGTGGATCCGGCGGGCCGGGGGACACCGCCGCCTCAATCCCCGCGGGTGGCGGAACGGTCCGGGGGGCGGTCCGCCGCCCCCCGGACCGCAGCGCGTAAAAAATGGCTGAAATCGGCCTATGGGGCGAGGTGCCCCAGGAGGGGTGCCGGAAGCTCCTCCGCCAGGACTCCGACAGGGAACGGAACGTCAAGGGGCCCTGGAACGGGCGCGCATGCGGATGCATCGGCGTCCTCATGAGTCGTTCCCGCACGCCCTTCTCGTGGCAGCATGGACCCCGAGCCACCCGGGGTCCCCGTCGTCCGGCCGTCCAGCCGCCCGGCGCCCCCGGCACATGGCGCACAGGCTGGGGAGGCGGCGATGCGCTGGTTGGTGGGGTGGAGCAGTATCGCCGCGAGCTTCGGCACGGCCGGACGCCTGAGGACCGACGGATCCGCGCCGCGCGGCGGCCTAGCGGACGCACCGCCCGGCGGCGACCCCCGCGACCCGGGAGCATCCGGCGCGGACGCCGAACGCACCCTCCTCCCCGTCGGTGCGCAGCTCCTGTGGGGCGACCCCGACCCCCTCTGGGCCGTCGGCGACTGGCGCCCCGACGAGATCCGCACCGTCACCGCTGACCCCGCGGACCCCTTCACCCGCCTCGCCGTCCTCGGCTGCTGCGGCGCCGACGACGCCGAACTCCGCCGCGCCCTGTACGCCGCCCGCGGCGGCGCCCTGCGCCACCTGACCTCCTGGCCCGGCAGCTACACCGCCGTGGTCCAGGCCGGCCGCCGCATCACCGTGGTCGGTGACCTCGCCGGCGCCCGGCCCGTCTTCTACACCCCCTGGGCCGGCGGCACCGCCTACGCCACCGCCGCCCTGCCGCTGGCCGACCTCATCGAGGCCCAGCTCGACATCGGCCACCTCGCCGCGCTGCTGGCCTGCCCCGACAGCCCCGAAGCGCTGGGCGACGGCACCCCCTACGTCGGCGTCCGGCGGATCCCGCCCGGGCACGCGCTCATCCTGCGCGAGGGCTCCCGGGAGATCACCGGCTACGAGCCGGTGGCCTCGCTCGCCGTGGCCGCGCCCGAGACCGACGCCGAGCGGGCGGTGGAGGGCGTACGGGAAGCATTGGTCGACGCGGTGCGCGCCCGGCTCACGGCACCACGGCATGCCCCCGACACCGCCCCGTACGATCCGGGACCGGTCCCCGGCATGGGACCGGCCGACCGGCGCGCGGCCCGCGGCATGCCCGCGCCCGGGGTCGGCGCCGACCTCTCCGGAGGCAGCGCCTCCGCCACGCTCGCCCTGCTCGCGGCCGGACTGCCCGGGGCGCCGGGCACCCTCCCCGGCTCGCTCCCGGGCCGACCCGGCCCCGGCGGCCGGCTCCTGGCGGTCACCTTCAACGACCTCGCCGTCCCGCACGGACGCGAGGCCGAACTCGAACGGGCCCGGGCCATCGCCGCCGACCCCCGCCTCCACCACGTCGTGGTCGCCGCGGCCGAGGAAGCCCTCCCCTACGCCGACCTGGACGGGCCGCTGACCGACGAGCCCGGCCCGTCGCTGGTCCGCGCCGCCCGGGACCGCCGCCGGCTCGCCGCGGGCAGCGCCGACCACTTCATCGGGCACGGGGCCCGGCAGGTCCTCGACGCGCACCCCGCGCGGCTCGCCGACCTGCTGATGGACCGGCGCCGACGGCACCTGCTGCGCCCCGTCGCGGCGCTGGCCCGCTCGGCCGCGGACGGCGGCGGCTCCCTGCTGGTCCCCCTGACCGTGTACGCCGCCGCCCGCCGGCTGGCCCGTACGCCGTACCGCGCGGGCGTGGAGGCCGCCGCCGCCCGGCTGCGCGCCGGCCGCACCGGTGCCGGGGCCGCCCTCGGCCCGGTCGACGCCTCGCTGGCGGCCCTGAGCTGGGCCCGGCCGGGGCCGGCGGCGGGCTGGCTGACCGGGGAGGCACTGGCGGAAGTATCGATCCGCCTCAGCGCCGCCGCCGGCCGGCCCCCGCTGTCGCTGCGGCCCGGTGAGGCACGGGCCCGGGCGGTGCTGGCCCGGCACGCCGCCGACCACCGGGTGTTCGAACAGGCCGTGGAGGTGCGCAGTCAGCGGTTGCACGCGCCGTTCCTGGACAACCAGGTGGTCCGGGCGGCCCGGGCGCTGCCCGAGTCGCTCCGGGTCCAGCCGGGCGCCCGGGCCGCGGTGCTGCGCGCCGTGCTCGCCGCGTCCGGCGTCCGCGAGCTGCCGCCCGGCTGGGGCGGTGCCACCCACACCCCGCACGAGACGGCGACCCGCCTGGGCCTGCGCGCGGCCCTGCCGGACCTGCTGGCCCTGTTCACCGCGCCCCTGCTGGCGGACGCCGGCCTGGTCGAGGCCCGCGTGGTCCAACAGGCCCTGACCGACGCCGCCGAGGGCCGGGCGGTCCCGCTGGACGGCCTGGCGGACCTGGTCTCGATGGAGCTGTGGCTCCACCGTCTCCTGGCCCGCCGCGGCACGTGCTGGACCGGCAGCACCACCCCCCGCCGCCGAGCC
>NZ_RPRY01000512.1 GCF_003949795.1 Streptomyces sp. WAC06614 | reverse complement strand
CATAGTGTTTCGGTGGTCATAGCGTTAGGGAAACGCCCGGTTACATTCCGAACCCGGAAGCTAAGCCTTTCAGCGCCGATGGTACTGCAGGGGGGACCCTGTGGGAGAGTAGGACGCCGCCGAACAATCATTGTGGGAAAGCCCCGCACCGATCGTCAGATCAGGTGCGGGGCTTTTCTGCGTTTACCGGGCAACGGCCGGGCCCCCTGGCGGGGGCCCGGCCGTTGCTGGTGGCTACAGGCGGCCGGCTGCCTTCAGGGACAGGTAGGTGTCCGCCAGGGACGGGGCCAGGGTTTCCGGGGTGGCGTCCACGACCGTGACGCCCAGGCGGGTCAGGAGGTCCGCCGTGCGGGCCCGCTGGGACTGGGTCTGCGTGGCGGCCGCGGCCTCGTAGACGGCGTCGACCGTGCCGCGGGAGCGCTGCATCTCCTCCACGCGCGGGTCCGCCACCGAGGCCAGGACGACCGTGTGGCGGGAGGTGAGCTGCGGGAGGGTGGGCAGCAGGCCCTCCTCCACCGGGGCCGCGTCCAGGCTGGTCAGGAGGACCACCAGGGAGCGGCGCGGGGCCGAGCGCAGGATCGTGGAGACCATGGCACGGGAGTCCGTCTCGACCAGCTCCGGTTCCAGCGTGGCCATGGCGTTGACGAAGGACGGCAGGACGTCCGCGGCGGCACGGCCCTGGACCTGGGCGCGGGTGCGGCGGTCGTACGCCAGGAGGTCCACGCGGTCGCCGGCCCGGACGGCCAGGGCCGCCAGCAGCAGCGCCGCGTCCATGGCGGAGTCCAGGCGCGGAGCGTCGCCCACGCGGCCCGCCGAGGTACGGCCGGTGTCCAGGCAGATCAGGATGTGGCGGTCGCGTTCGGGCCGCCAGGTGCGGACGGCGACCTTGTTCTGGCGGGCCGTGGCCCGCCAGTCGATGGAACGGGTGTCGTCGCCGGGGACGTAGTCGCGCAGGCTGTCGAACTCCGTGCCCTCGCCGCGCGTGAGGACGCTCGTCCGGCCGTCCAGCTCCCGCAGGCGTGCGAGGCGGGACGGCAGGTGCTTGCGGCTGGTGAAGGGCGGCAGGACGCGGACCGTCCACGGGACGGTGTGGTGGCCCTGGCGGGCCCACAGGCCCAGGGGCCCGTACGAGCGGACGGTGACCTGGGCGGCCTTGCGGTCGCCGCGGCGGGTGGGGCGCAGCCGGGTGGTGAGGCGGCGGCGTTCCCCGGCGGGGACGGTCACGGTGTGCCGGGAGGCGGCGATCTCGGTGCCGGGCTGCCAGCTGCTGGGCGGCCAGGCGTCGCGCAGCCGGGCGCGCAGCGGTCGGCCGCCGGTGTGGGTGAGGGTCAGGTGGACGTCGGCGGTCTCGCCGAGGCGGACCGAGGTGTCCCCGGAGCGGGACAGGCGCAGGCTGCGGACGGGTGCCGCGAGGGCGTAGTCGACGCAGCAGGCCAGGGCGAGCGGGCCGTTGACGGCCAGCATCCCCGTCCAGCTGGGCTCCAGGATGCCGACGGGGATGCTGCCGAGGGCCGCGATCAGGGCGGCGCGTCCGGTGAGGGCCATCAGCGGGGCACGGGGACGTGGGACAGGATCGCGGTGATCACCGAGTCGGCGGTGACGCCTTCCATCTCCGCCTCCGGCCGGAGCTGGATGCGGTGGCGGAGCGTGGGCAGGGCGAGGGCCTTGACGTCGTCGGGGATGACGTAGTCGCGGCCGGTGAGCCAGGCCCAGGCGCGGGCGGTGGACAGCAGGGCGGTCGCGCCGCGCGGGGAGACGCCCAGGGTGAGCGAGGGCGATTCGCGGGTCGCGCGGCAGATGTCGACGACGTAGGCGGCGATCTCGGGGGAGACGGCGGTGCGGGCGACGGCGGCGCGGGCGGCTTCGAGGTCGGCGGCGCCGGCGACCGGGCGGACCCCGGCGGCCTTGAGGTCGCGCGGGTTGAATCCGGCGGCGTGCCGGGTCAGGACGCCGATCTCGTCCTCGCGGGAGGGCAGCGGGACGGTCAGCTTCAGCAGGAAGCGGTCCAGCTGGGCCTCGGGCAGGGGGTAGGTGCCCTCGTACTCGACGGGGTTCTGGGTCGCGGCGACGAGGAAGGGTTCCGGCAGCGGGCGCGGGGTGCCGTCGACGGTGACCTGGCGCTCCTCCATGGCCTCCAGGAGGGAGGACTGGGTCTTGGGCGGGGTGCGGTTGATCTCGTCGGCGAGGAGGAGGTTGGTGAAGACCGGGCCGTTCTGGAAGGAGAACTCGGCGGTGCGGGCGTCGTAGACGAGCGAGCCGGTCACGTCGGACGGCATCAGGTCGGGGGTGAACTGGACGCGCTTGGTGTCGAGTTCGAGGGAGGCGGCCAGGGTCCGTACGAGGAGGGTCTTGGCGACGCCGGGGACGCCTTCGAGGAGGACGTGGCCGCGGCACAGGAGGGCGACGACGAGGCCGGTGACGGCGGAGTCCTGGCCGACCACGGCCTTCCCGATCTCCGTGCGGAGCGCTTCGAGGGAAGCGCGTGCGTCGCCCGCGTGAGCGGTGGTCGGGGACGTCATGAGGTGCGGACCTCTCTTTCGAGGGCGTCGAGGTGGTCGGCGAGCGCGACGAGTGCCGCGTCGTCGGGGGGTGTGGGGCCGAAGAGAAGGGCCGTCAGGTCCCCTGCTCCGGACGGGTGCTGAAGGGTGGTCAGGTGGGCCGAGACCGCGGGCAGCAGGGCCTGCGGGTCGTGGGCCCGGGCCGTCGGTACGCCGAGCACCGCGGCGAGGCGTTCGCGGGTGGCGGCGCGGAGCACGGTGGCGGCGCGGTCGCGGGCGTCGGCCTTGCGGTAGAGGCGGGCGCGGCCCTCGGTGGCCTCCGAGGCGGGGACGACGACGGGGAGCTGCTCGGTGACGAGCGGGCCGAGGCGGCGGGCGCGCCAGAGGGCGGCCAGGGCCGCGGCGAGGGTGAGTTGGAGCAGGGCCCAGCTCCAGCCGGCCGGGACGAGGTCGAGGAAGTTCTGCTGTTCGTCGTCGCCGCCGGTGCCGGGGCCGTCGGCGGTGTCGGTGAGGGAGGGGAGGTACCAGACGATCTCGGGGCGGGAGCCGAGGAGTTGCAGGGCGAGGGAGGCGTTGCCCTCCTTGGCGAGGTTCTCGTTGAGCAGGGGCTGCTCGGAGCCGAGGAGGACGGTGTCGCTGCCGGGCCTGAGGCCGGGCAGGACGAGGAGGGTGGGGTGGCCGTCGGCCGGGTAGCAGGCGGTGGCCCCGCGCAGGTCGGTGGCGTAGGAGGGGCCGTCCCCGGTGGTGGCGCGGCCGGCGGTGCGGGCGGCGGGCAGGGCGCAGCCGGGGGCGAGGTCCTGGTCGTGGGC
>NZ_RPRY01000052.1 GCF_003949795.1 Streptomyces sp. WAC06614 | reverse complement strand
CGGTACGGGAGGCGTGCCGAGCGGCGCGGGCGATGTCTGCCGCACGCGCCCCTCGCGGGACGGTCCGCCAGGGGGAGGGATCCGTCACCCGCCGCGACCGTTTGATCCGCTGCGGCCAGGACCCGCTGCGCGCGACGGGCCCGCCTACGGGTGGAGGGGCGGAGCGGGGCTTGGCCGCAGCGGATACAACGGTAGCGGTGGGTGACGGATCACTCACGCTGCCGTCACTGCCCGCGAGGTGCGCATGGCCATGACATCGACCGAGCCGGTCGCTCCCGTTCCCGTACCGGGGCGCACCCCCGGGCAGGTGGTGGTCAGCTGGCTGTCCACCACCGATCACAAGAAGATCGGGCACCTGTACCTGATCACCTCGTTCATCTTCTTCCTGATCGGCGGCATCCTGGCCCTGGCGATCCGTGCGGAGCTGGCCCGTCCGGGGACGCAGATCCTGTCCAACGAGCAGTACAACCAGGCGTTCACGATGCACGGCACGATCATGCTGCTGCTGTTCGCCACGCCCACCTTCGCCGGGTTCGCCAACGCGGTCATGCCGTTGCAGATCGGCGCCCCGGACGTGGCGTTCCCGCGGCTGAACATGCTCTCGTACTGGCTGTTCCTCTTCGGGGGACTGATCGCGTTCGCGGCCTTCCTCACCCCGCAGGGCGCGGCGGACTTCGGCTGGACGGCGTACGCGCCGCTGAGCAACGCGGAGCGCAGCCCCAGCGTCGGCTCGGACATGTGGATCATGGGGCTGGCGCTCGCCGGGTTCGGCACCATCCTCGGGTCGGTGAATTTCGCGACCACCATCATCTGCATGCGCGCGCCCGGCATGACGATGTTCCGGATGCCGATCTTCACCTGGAACATCCTGCTGACCTCGGTCCTGGTCCTCTTCGCCTTCCCGGTGCTGGCCGCCGCGCTGCTGGCGCTGGAGGCCGACCGGAGGTTCGGCGCCCAGGTGTTCAACCCGGCCAACGGCGGCCCGCTCCTGTGGCAACACCTGTTCTGGTTCTTCGGTCACCCCGAGGTCTACATCATCGCGCTGCCGTTCTTCGGGATCATCACCGAGATCATCCCCGTCTTCTCCCGCAAACCGATCTTCGGCTACGTCGGCCTGGTCGCGGCGACCCTCGCGATCGCCGGGCTGTCGCTGACCGTGTGGGCCCACCACATGTTCGCCACCGGCGCGGTGCTGCTGCCGTTCTTCTCCTTCATGACCTTCCTGATCGCCGTCCCGACGGGGGTGAAGTTCTTCAACTGGATCGGAACCATGTGGAAGGGTTCCCTGTCCTTCGAGACACCCATGCTCTGGTCGATCGGCTTCCTGGTGACGTTCCTGTTCGGCGGGCTGACCGGCATCATCCTGGCGTCGCCGCCGATGGACTTCCACGTCACCGACTCGTACTTCGTGGTGGCGCACTTCCACTACGTGGTCTTCGGCACCGTCGTCTTCGCCACCTTCGCCGGCTTCTACTTCTGGTGGCCCAAGTTCACCGGCACCATGCTCGACGAACGCCTGGGCAAGATCCACTTCTGGACCTTGTTCATCGGCTTCCACACCACCTTCCTCGTCCAGCACTGGCTCGGCGCGGAGGGCATGCCCCGACGCTACGCCGACTACCTCGCCGTCGACGGCTTCACCACCTTGAACTCGATCTCCTCGATCGGCTCCTTCCTGCTGGGCCTGTCCACGCTGCCGTTCTTCTACAACGTGTGGAAGACCGCGAAGACCGCCCCGCGCGTCGACGTCGACGACCCCTGGGGCTTCGGACGCTCCCTGGAATGGGCCACCTCCTGCCCGCCGCCCCGGCACAACTTCGTCACCCTGCCCCGCATCCGCTCCGAGTCCCCGGCCTTCGACCTCCACTACCCCGAGATCGCCGCCTTCGACTGGACCGACACCCACGGCAAGCGCGACGTCCTCGACGACCCCGGCGCACGCAAAAAGCCCGGGATCGGCCCGGGACCGGCCCCGCGGTAGAGGACCGGCCATGGACCGTGAGGACACCGCGGCCGGCCTCGCCCGCCTGGAGGGCTACCTCATGAGCCAGGCCGCCCGCCACGAAGCGGCAGCGGCGGGCGAGACCTTCGCCCGCCACCTGTCCTGGCTCGGCCCCCAGGAGAAGGACGAGATCGCCCGCCGCTTCGCCGACCACCACCTCGCCCTGCGCCGGCAGATGCTCCACGCGGTGATCGAACGGACCCACGAACTCCGCACCGAGTACAGCCACCGCTACGCCGTACTCCGCCGCCGCGCCACGGTCACGGCCCTCGCCGTCGTCGTCCTGACAGCGGCAGCCCTCACCCTCGTCCCACCGCTGCACTAGGAGGGGAGGCCGCCGTCGTGTGTGCCACGGCCGGAACCGCACGCCGTCCACCGGGTCCGCACCGAGCGCACGAACGAACTCCGGGTGCTCACCGACGGCCCTGAGCCCCTGGCCGAGGCCCGCGCGCCCTTCAGCCGCGTGAGCCGGGGTGGTGCCCTGGCCCACCGGTCAAGTCGGCCAACGGCGTGGGGGAGAGGTCGGCGGGGTCCTCACCGGCCTCCAGCAGGGTGTCCGCGGCCCCCACGATCAAGGGATCCGGGTGGCCGACCGCCGCCTCGTCCTTGCTCGCGTAGTCGATGCGCCACAGCAGGCTGCGCATCGCCTCCAGGCGGGCGCGCCGCTTGTCGTTGCTCTTCACCACGGTCCACGGCGCATGGGCGGTGTCGGTCGCGCGGAACATCTCCACCTTGGCCGTGGTGTACGCGTCCCACCGGTCCAACGAGGCCAGGTCCGTGGGGGAGAGCTTCCACTGGCGCACCGGGTCGACCTGACGGATGGCGAAACGGGTGCGCTGCTCGGAACGGGAGACCGAGAACCAGAACTTGACCAGCAGGATCCCGTCCTCGACGAGCATGGCCTCGAAGGTCGGACACTGGTCGAGGAACTGCTCGTACTGCTCGTCCGTACAGAAGCCCATGACCCTCTCCACGCCGGCCCGGTTGTACCAGGAGCGGTCGAAGAAGACGATCTCCCCCGGGCCGGGGAGGTGGGCGACGTAGCGCTGGAAGTACCACTGACCGGCCTCGCGCTCGCTCGGCTTGTCCAAGGCCACGATGCGGGCGCCGCGGGGGTTCAACCGTTCGGTGAAACGCTGAATGGTGCCCCCCTTGCCCGCCGCGTCCCGCCCCTCGCAGATCACCACCACCCGCGCCCCCGTGTCCTTGACCCAGCGCTGCAGCTTCAGCAACTCGATCTGCAGGATCCGCTTCGCCCGCTCGTACGCGGCCCGCCGCAGCTTGCGGTCGTAGGGATAGTTCTCCCGCCACGTACGAAGGGGCTTGCCGGCCCCGTCGAGCAGCACGGGCTGCTCCGGCCGACTCGCATCGACACTCAAGCCGGCGAGCAACGCTTCCTGCCGGTCCCGCCCAGCCGTACCCTCCACACTCACGCGCATCGCCTACCCCACTCCGCGCGTGACTACCGTGCCCGCTCAGATCTGCTGCGATGGAGGAGACGGTGTCGGCGATGTCCTGGCCCTGGAGCCGTTCGATGTCGCCCAGGTAGGCGTGGAGCTGCTCCTGGACGGCGTCCGGGTTGTGGGTGCGCAGTTCGGTGTCGACGCTCCCGGGTTCGACGACCCACACGCGGACGTGCCGGCCGGTCAGCTCCTGGCGCAGTGCCTCGCTGAACGCGACCCCGAACTTGGTGGCGCAGTAACCCCGGTCGTTCTCCCTTGGTCGAGCGTAGCCCTGCCGCCCGTTTTGCGTCACCAGCCTCCCGTTCACCCCCTACGGGTGCCCCGGGCCGGGGCGTGGGGGTCGACCCCGACGTACCCGGGGGTCGCTTCTCGTCGCGCCAGAGGATCCCCCGCGACGCCTTGATCACGAGGATGGGTGATGCCCGCCGCACTGCGGGCGCCAGCCGGCCAGCCCGCCGCCCGCGCCCGGTCAAGGAGCCCCCTGACATGAAGCACCGCTCGCGCACCGCTGCTGCTGCCGCCACCCTCCTCCTCGGCATCACCGCCGGAACCCTCGCCGCGTGGTGACCGCCGCGATCGTCCTCCAACTCGCCCCGAGGGAAAGGTGGACCTCGACGCGCCGGCCTCCCGCTACCTGCCCGGACTGCTGCCCGACTCCTTCACCCCGCCGCCCACCGTGCGGCACCTGCTGACCTTCACCAGTGGACTGCGGCCCGGCGCCGACCTGGGTGAGACCCCGCCGAGATGTACGCGAACCGCTTCACGACGCTCACCCCGCAGCAGGTCGTCGCCACCGCCGTGGCCAAAGGACCCGTCTTCGCCCCGGGGACGCGGCAGGTCTACCAGAACATCGACTACACCGTCCTGGGCACGGTGATCGAGCAGGTGACGGGCGACCGTTACGCCCACCAGGCCGACGTCCGCGTCTTCCGGCCCCTCGGAATGCAGCACACGGGCTTCCCGAACGGCGCCGATCCGCGGATCCACGGCCCGCACCACCGCGGCTACGGGGAACTGGACGGCCGTCAAGGGCGCCACGTACGGAGCGGCGCTCCAGCGGTTCCAGGTCAACGGCAGAGAGGTCTGGGGCAAGACGGGCTCCCGCCCCGGCTACCACACGGTCCTCGCCGCGACCCGCGATCTCTCCCGCACCGTGGTGTACTCCGTCACCAGCAAGAGCGCCCGCGAGGACGGCTTCGCCCTCGTGCAGCGCTTCGCCCTCCCGGCCTTCAACCGCTGGGCCGCGACGGACGCCGGCAGGTGGTGAAAAGTCGGCTCGTTCGGGGAGTGCGTTCCCGGGTCCCGGGGCAACCGCGGTGTCGTAGGGCACCTGCTGCAGCGTCCCGGGCCATGGCCGGTCCCTTGAGAGGCCGACCGTTCGGCCCCTGACGCAACAGAGGCCACAGAGCCAGCAGACGCAGCAGGCGCAGCTGACGCAACTGACGCCAGGAGGAACGAGCATGTCGCAGGTCAAGGAGTCCATCGAGGTCGACGTTCCGGTCCGCACCGCCTACGACCAGTGGACGCAGTTCGAGTCGTTCCCGCAGTTCATGGACGGGGTCGAGCGGATCGAGCAGCGCACCGACACCCTCACCCACTGGGTGACGAAGATCGCGGGTGTCGAGCGGGAGTTCGACGCGGAGATCACCGAGCAGATCCCGGACACGAAGATCGCCTGGGTGACGGTCGGCGGCGAGACGGAGCAGTCCGGGCTGGTGACGTTCCGCCCCATCGACCCCTCCCATACCGAGGTGACCTTCCTGATGCACTTCGATCCCGACGGGATGGCGGAGAACATCGCCGACAAGCTCGGGTTCGTCGACCGGCAGGTCAAGGGTGACCTGAAGCGGTTCAAGCACTTCATCGAGGACCGCGGCGCCCCGACCGGCCAGTGGCGCGGCCAGGTCTGACCCGCACACCACCCTCCCGCACGGGCCGGTGCCGCGCCGCGGCGCCGGCCCGTGCCCGTGCCTGGAGCGGGGCGGGGAGAGAGGGCGAAGCCCACGGTAGCTCCGGCACCACCGTGCACGCGTACCGGCCGCAACGGACCGCATGCACAGGGTGTCGGTGCCCTGGCATGCTGATCCTGAGCCGGATCGAGGAGGGGGCGCGCAGGGCGGGGCGAAGACCGCCGGGGCGCCGCGGTCCGCGAACACCCTACGTCTCAGGAGGAGCCAGGTGAGTTTGAGTGCGCTGCGCCCGGGGGACCCGAAGACCATCGGCGGGTTCACGCTCGTCGGTCGGCTCGGTGCGGGGGGCATGGGCGTCGTCTACCTGGCACAAGGCCGTGACGGCCAACTCGTGGCCCTCAAACGGCTCCGTGAGGAACTCGCCGCGGACCCCGAGTTCCGCGCCCGCTTCCGACGCGAGGCCGCAGCGCTGCTGCGGGTCCAAGGCACCTGCACGGTCGACGTGTTGGCGGTCGAGGTCGAAGCGAGCACCCCGTTCGTCGTCATGGAGTACGTCCAGGGACCGACACTGGCGGAGTACGTGGGCGAACACGGCCCGCTGGACGGCGACATGGCGCACGGCTTCGCCGTCGGCCTCGCCGAAGCGCTCGTCGCGATCCACCGGGCCGGCATGGTGCACCGCGACCTCAAACCCGCCAACGTCCTCCTCTCGACCGACGGCCCCAAGGTCATCGACTTCGGCATCGCGCAGGCCGTCGACGGGACGGCACTGACCCGCACCGGGATCGCGGTCGGGACCATGGGCTTCATGGCACCGGAGCAGCTCCGAGGGCAGGCCGGACCACCGGCCGACGTGTTCGCCTGGGCGATGACCGTCGCCTACGCCACCACCGGGCGGCCGCCGTTCGGCACCGGACCCTCCGAGGCGGTCCTCTACAGGCTCCTGCACGACGCACCCGACCTCGACGGCGTCCCCGCCCGGCTCGAGCCACTCCTGACGAGGTCCTTGGACAGAACACCCGAGCGCCGTCCGACCCCCGCTGAGCTGCTCGCCGAACTGACCGGCACCGAGGGCCCCGGAACGGCCCTCGCCCCCGCCGTCGACGCGGAGGCCGTCACCGCGGTGCTCGCCGTGGCGTGGCAGATGCCCGGCACGGCCGAGCTGGCGGTTCCCCGGCCGAAGCGGCGCACCATGCGCCTCGCCGCCGCGGCAGCGGTGGTGCTCCTGCTCTCGACCGCCGGGATCGTCTGGACGGCACTGGCCGGCGGGGACAGCACGACGGCCTCCGGGACCGCCGGCGCGACGGTGCCCGCGAGCCGGTCGGCGAACACGGCGGCGCCCGCCACCTCCCCGGCGACGTCCGCGTCCCCCGCCGGCGGCGGATCGAGGCTCCCTTCGGCCACGTCCGGCCCGACGGCCCCGCCCACGCCGACCGCGGTCCAGCCGCCACCCGCCCTGTCGTCACCGTCCGCCCTCACAGGCTCGATCACCAACACCCACAGCGGCCTGTGCCTCGACACCAACGGTCCGCAACGCCCCGGCCTGGCCGTGGTGCTCCGCACCTGCGGGTACTTCAGCGGCCAGATCTGGCGGTACGACGCCACGACCCGGCACCTGACGAACACGCCCAGCGGCCTGTGCCTGGACACGAACGGGCAACCCGCCGCCGGCGTGGCGGCCGTGCTGAACCCTTGCGGCAACCACGCCGGCCAGCAATGGCAGTACGACGCCGCCGGCAGCCACTTCACCAACCTCGCGAGCGGCCTGTGCCTGGACACGGCCGGCGCCCCGGCGGTCGACCTCGGCCTGCTCCTCAACTCCTGCGGCAACTACACCGGCCAGCTCTGGAGGACCTGACCACCCCCCGGAGCCCGGACGTCCGGTACGCGGGCCGGCCCGGCACGGGCCGCGGAAGGGCCCGGTCCGGCCGGCGTGGCCGTCGACCGGACCGGACCGGACCGGTCCGGCTCAGCGGTTGTGGGGCATGGTGGGGTGGTCGAGGCCCGGGCGTCCGATCGTGCGGCGCCGGTGGTCGGCGCGGTCCCGGGCACCGGATGCGGCGGCCAGAGCCAGGAGGGTGGCGAGGGCGCCGGCGATGAGGTTGCTGGTGATGGAACGGGTGTGCGCGACGTCGCCGGCGACCACCCAGGGAGCGACGCAGGTCCAGATGCCGAGAGCGGCCGCGGCCCAGGCCATGGAGTGCGTGCGCTCGTAGGACGTGCCGAGTCCACCGAGCAGGAGCATGTAGGCGAGCCCGGCGATCAGGTTGGTCACGGCCAGCGTCGTGAACCCGTTGAAGCCGACGATCCAGGGGGAGGCCGCGAGGTAGAGCCCGGTGAGCACGGCCATGGCCTCGATCATCTGGGCCCGCGGGGTGGCTGCGGCCCGGTCGTGCCGGGCGCGCAGCTCCAGCAGGTCAGGGTGCTGCTCGATAGGGGCGTGGTGCGTGGACGCCATGCTGACCTCCTAGGCGGTGATGTTTAACCGCCCCCTACCCGCACGGGCAGAATCAACCACAATGCGGCCGAAATCATTCAAGCGGAGCCGCGATCGGAAGCCGCAGGTGTAGCCGGACCGGATCCGGGTCCGAAGCCGCAACCGAAGAGCAGACGACGGCCCGCCGCCGGCGCCTGCCCACCGAAGCGTGGACGCCCCGACCCCGAACGTAGCGCGGATGTCGCTGTCGTCACCCGGTGCGCCCCGGCCGACAGGCGCAGTGCGTGCGGACCCCGCTGCCCGCCACGACCGACTCCTCGTGGGACACCGCCCGCGTCCGGGCGTTGCGGCATCTGGACCGGCCGATCTCCCTGCCCGAGCTCGCCGGTCAGGCCCAGGCCGGCGCGCGGACCCTGACCCGCCGCTTCACCGCCGAGACCGGCGTGAGGCCGCTCCGGTGGCTGCTCCAGCTGCGGCTGCTGCGGCTGCTGCGGGCCCGCGAGCTGGGGGAGACCACCGACCTCACCGTCGACCACGCGGCGCGCTCCCCGAAGTCGGCGGGCGCGGCGTCGCCGGGCGGCTCCTACGCGCTCGGTGCGGTCCGTACGAACACCCCGGCGCGGGCCGCCGCGACCGCCGCTCCGGCTGCTCGCCCGGCCGCGGTGTCGTCCAGCGGGGCGTGCGTCGTCAGCAGCCGGTAGTACAGCGGGGCGGAGACGGCCCGGACGACCTCCGCGGCGTCCGTGCCCTCCGGCAACTCCCCCCGCGCGACGGCCTCCTCGACGCAGGGCGCCCATTCCGCGACCCGGACCTCGTAGAACCGGTGCAGCGCCTCGGCCGTCCGCGCGTCGGCCGTGGCCGCCGCGATCACGGCCTTGAACAAGGGACCCTGGCGCGGGTCGGACAGCGTACGCCGGACCAACTCGGCGTTGGCCAGCAGGTCTTCCTCCAGCGAGCCCGTGCGGGTGCGGGGGAGCGACTGTTCGGCCATGTCGTGCAGCAGGTCGGCGACCAGGCCGGCCGCGGTGCCCCACCGCCGGTACACCGTGGTCTTGCCGACCCCGGCCCGGCGGGCGACCTCGGCGAGGTCCAGCCCGTGGAAGCCCCGTTCGGCCAGCATGTCCCCGCCGGCCTCCAGCACGGCGGCCCGCACCCGCGCCGTCCGGCCCCCGGGGCGCAGCGTCCCCGGCTCGCCAGGCCCGTCCGTGGGCATCGGGGCATCACTCGGCAACGTCATAACGGGCCTCCGGTTCCATTAGTGCCGATCGCGTGTTAGGTTGAGGCCACCTTAAAGGTTCTGAGGTTCCATTACTGCTCTCACTGCTCTCGGGAGGAATCCGTCATGGAGTACAGGCAACTGGGCGCGTCCGGCCTCAAGGTCCCCGCTCTCGGCTTCGGTGCGGGCACCTTCGGCGGCCGGGGCCCCGTCTTCGGCGCCTGGGGCAGCACGGACGCCCAGGAGGCGCGCCGGCTCGTCGACATCTGCCTCGACGCCGGCATCACCCTCTTCGACACCGCCGACGTCTACTCGGCCGGCGCCTCCGAGGAGGTCCTCGGCCAGGCCGTCCGAGGCCGCCGCGACCAGGTCCTCATCTCGACCAAGGCGGGGCTGCCCACCGGCGACGGCCCCGGCGAGTACGGCACCTCCCGCGCGCGCCTGATCGGCGCGGTCGAGGGCGCCCTGCGCCGGCTCGGCACCGACCACATCGACCTGTTCCAACTCCACGGCTTCGACGCCGCCACCCCCGTCGAGGAAGTGCTGTCCACCCTCGACCAGCTCGTCCGCTCCGGCAAGGTCCGCTACACCGGCGTCTCCAACTTCGCCGGCTGGCAACTGATGAAGTCCCTCTCCGCCGCCGACCGGCACGGCTTCCCGCGCTACGTGGCCCACCAGGTCTACTACTCCCTCGTCGGACGCGACTACGAATGGGAGCTGATGCCCCTCGCCGACGACCAGCGCGTCGGCGCGATGGTCTGGAGCCCGCTGGGCTGGGGCCGCCTCACCGGCAAGCTGCGCCGCGGCCGCCCGCTGCCCGCCGGAAGCCGGCTGCACGAGACCGCCGACTACGGCCCGCCGGTGGAGGACGCCTACCTGTACGACGTGGTCGACGCCCTCGACGAGGTCGCCCAGGAGACGGGCCGCACCATCCCCCAGGTCGCCATCAACTGGCTGCTACGCCGCCCGACCGTCTCCACCGTCCTCGTCGGCGCGCGCAACGAGGAGCAACTGCGGCAGAACATCGGCGCCGTCGGCTGGGAGCTCACCGCCGATCAGATGTCCCGCCTCGACGCTGCGAGCCACCGCCCCGCGCCCTACCCGTACTTCCCGTACGAGCGCCAGGAAGGCTTCGCCCGCCTCAGCCCCCCGCTCACGGCCCGCCCCTGACGGCCTCGGACCGAAGCGCAGCGTCAGCATCCGCCTGACACCTTCCTGCCCCGGCACGCCACGACCCGTGGCCTGCCAGGGCCGACCCTCGACGCCGTCCGCAACGCAAGCTCACTGCGGAGCGCCCTCGGCATTCTCGGCACGTCGAGCGGCCCGAGTCATTTTGGCGCTTTGCTCCTTCTCCGTCAGATCTTTCTTGATCTGCTCGGCCAAGGCGGCGCCCTGTTCGATACCCAGCCTTTGGAGGACTGCGTCGATCACCAGCGGAAGCTTTTTGTTGCCCATGCGGACCTGCTCCCTGCGGATCTCGGGGTACAGGGCGAGTGCTCGGGCACGTAGGTAGCTGTCGTTCTCCTCTTCCAGGTCCTGCGTGATCAGAATGGCCCGAGGATCTTTCTGGCCGATGGTGAGCTGCTCGAGGACGGCGTCCACCACAGTCGACAGTGTCCGGTGATTCCCGCGGATCTCGTGGAAGACACGGCGTGCCTGATCGCGCTCATCCTGGGCATAGCTCGAACCACCGGCGCCGGTGGGCGGCGCGGGCTCCGCGATGTGAGGCACGCCGTGCCCGAGCTGATTCTTGAGCTTGTGCACGGCACGCACCGTGGTCTCGAGCTCCTCTTTACGAAGGCGCAGCTGCTCCTCGGCCTCGGGTCCTTTCCCGTCCAGACGCCGGACGGTGCGCTTCAGCCGATGCACCTTGGCCTGCAATTCCAGGAGCGCGACCTCGCCGGAAGCCTTGTCACGAGCCTCCTCCGCATCACGGAGCAGCTCCTGCTCCCTCCCGGCCGAAGGCGCAATGGCGCTGGACGTCAACTCTTGTACGCGCTTCTGCTGCGCGGCGAGTACCTCCATGGCGGCCTGCTGCGTGGCTGCCCGCCTGTTCCTCCTCAGCTCGCGTTCTGTCTGGCGCCTGGCCTGGCGGTCGCGCTCCTCTTGAGCCTGGGCGGCTTTCGCAGCCGCCCGCTCGGCCTCGGCCTCCGCCCTGAGCCTGGCCTCCTGGGCCGCCCGCCGGGCTGCTGCCTCGGCCTGCTGGGCGTTGCGGCGGGCCTTCGCCGCGGCGTCGGCCTGAGCCTGCTCCGCGGCACGCCGGCGCTGCACTGCTGCCTTCGGGGATTCCTCGGCGGGAGTCTGCCTTTTCACGTTCCCCCATGAGCTCCACCACCTGCGGTCCTCGGCAGCGGCTTTCGCCTCGCGTGCGGCCTTCTCGCGGTCCGCTGCTTCCTTCTTGGCCCGGGCCTCGGCTTCCGCCCGCTCCTTCGCGGCCGCCGCCTCGCGCAACGCCCGGGCCTGGCGGGCGTCCTCGGCGGCCTTCGCCCGGGCAGCCGACTGCGCTTCCTTCTCGCGCCTCCGGGCGTCCCGCTGGTCTCGGGCCGCGGTACGCCGTGCGACCTCGGCCTCTCGCTTGCCGCCGCCGGGAAGGGCGCTCGCGCGCCTGCCGAATGCTTCGCAGAAGAGTCGGTAGACCTTCCGGAGATAATCGTCCGAAACGCCGACGCCGGCAGCGACGGGAATGGGGTGCCCGTTCAGCGCGCCGAAGAAAACGATCTCCTCGGTCTGCGTGTCCAGTCGGCCACCGGTGACTTCCCGAAGATATTCCCGGCAATAATAGCGGAAGGCGAGCTCTATTTGCTGGGCATCGTCCCCCATGCCCAGTTCGAGCGTCCCGCCGGCGAGACCCGCGAGATCCGAATCCTTCACGACCCTGTAGTGGGCCGAGGTGAATATTTCGTCCCACCCCGGTCCATGCAGAAGGGGAGGGATGTCGAAAAACGACAGAATGGGCCAAGTGATATTCGCCGAAGTCTCGGTCCGCGTCGCAAAGGCGTGCACGAAAAGGGTATAAAGGGACGAGAACTCCTCTTCCGTGGCGTCCATGGCCTGTGCGACGGACCAGCTGTTCCTATTCTCTTCGGTCCAGCCGACCAGAGGGCCGAAATTAATCCTGCCCTCGATTTCCGCATCCGGGCATACACCGGTCGTCGCTTCGAGATATTCCCGGCAGTAGAACCTGAACGCACCCACGACCGCCGGCCCGATGTCGTCCCCGAACTGTGCCTCGGTCAAGTTTGACGGGCTCAGACCGGCGAGGATCTGATGGTTCTCCCGTGTGAAGCACGGGGCCCATTCTGGTCCGTTTAATATGTCGGGCAGGTCAAAAAAACCTAGGAGCTTCATGGAGTGCCTTGATTCTTTCGTGGGATGAGGAACTCACCTTAAGGGGTTCTCCCCAGCTGATCCGAGAGCCCGCGGACATACCTTTGGGCAGGCGTGAAGCATGTCGGGCCATTTCGTGCTGCACCATCGGCGTACCCGGCAGGGCCGCCCAGTCCCCGACGGCTGACACCGATCCGACCTCTCGACGTGGGCCCCGTCAGGGCAACCGCTTCGCAAGCGCGCCAGGTGAAAGGGGTAGGGGTTCGTCGGCCGGCCGCGCCGTGGATCATGTTCATGCCGCAGGCGAAGCCGTAGGAGCCCACCTGCTCCGGACACACCCGCACGGTGGTGCGGGTGTATGCCGGCAGCCCCGCCGGTCGCAGACCAGTTCCACCGGTACCCCCTGGCGGACCGCGATGAGGTCACTCCGGGAACAGGCCGTGACCAGCACAAGCCCTCACGGCACACGATCAACCTGCCGAGCGGGACGCACGCCCGGACAATGGAAGTGGTGCTCGGCTGCCGGTGTCCAGCAGACGAGCCGGTGGCACAGCCGGTGCCCGGGGAGGAACCGGCGAACCCGGAAGGGCCTGATCCCAGGCTGACGGACCGAAGGTGTGATGGCGATGCGCAGCCGTTTCGAGCCCGACCGGCAGCTGACCGCCCGCATGGCGATCACGATGTTCCTGCTCGGGCTGCTCTACGTGGCGTTCATCGCCGCGTTGATCGTGATGCTCAAGTCCGTCGTCCTGGTGGTCGTGATCGCCGGAGCCCTGCTGGGCGCCCAGTACTGGTACTCCGATCGAATCGCCCTGTACGCCATGCGCGGCCGGCTCGTCACGCCCGAGGAGCAGCCGCGGCTGCACGGCGTCGTCGACCGGCTGTGCGCGAGCGCGGACATGCCCAAGCCACGGGTCGCGGTCTCCGACATGGACCTGCCCAACGCATTCGCCACCGGCCGCAACGCAGACCACGCCGTGGTCTGCGTGACCACCGGTCTCATGCGCCGTCTGGAGACCGAGGAACTCGAAGGCGTCCTCGCCCACGAACTCTCCCACGTCGCCCACCGCGACGTGGCGGTGATCACCATCGCCTCGTTCCTGGGGGTCGTCGCCGGGCTGATCGTCCGCTTCGCCTTCTACTCCCAGCTGCTCGGCGGACGCAGCCAGCGGGACCAGAACGCCGCCGCCGTCTTCCTGGCGGTCATGGCCGTCTCGGCCCTCGTCTACGCCATCAGCTTCCTGCTCATCAGGGCCCTGTCCCGCTACCGCGAGCTGGCCGCCGACAGGGCCGCGGCCATGCTCACTGCCAAGCCGTCCGCCCTGGCCTCGGCGTTGACCAAGGTCAGCGGTGACATCGCCCGCATCCCCACCCAGGACCTGCGCACCGCCCAGGCGTTCAACGCGTTCTTCTTCACCCCCGCACTCGGGTCGGGCACCGCGGTGGCGAACCTGTTCTCCACCCACCCCACCCTGGAACGCCGGCTGGAGGCGCTCGCGCAGCTGTCCGCAGAGCTCGGCGAGCCGGGCGGCGAACCGGGCAGGCACTGAGCGAAGGAGACGGTGGCCCATGGGCTTCTGGGACGTGCTGTGGGGCCGGAGCAAGCCGGTCCGGCCCGACCTGGACCAGCTCTTCGCCCTGCCTTCGGCTGCGATCACCCTCCAGGCGGCCATCGGCTTCACCCCCACCGGCGAGGGATCGGTGTGCTTCGCCGCGATCGAAGGCGGCGCCTTCGCCCAGGTCCAGCAAGAGGTCCGAGCTCTCCTGGCCGCCGACTCCGGACGAGGCGGCGCCCCCGTGGAGTTCCGCCGCGACAGCTACGGATACTCCTGGCTGCTCTCGCGCCGCCCACCGGACGACCTGCCGGCCCTCGTGGGCGACCTCCACGCGGTCAACACCTCCCTGCAGGACAGTGGCTTCGGCCCGCACCTCCTCTGCTCGCTGGTCGCCTTCCACCATGCCGAGCTGGGCCGGCTCGCGCTGGTCTACCTCTACAAACGCGGCTCCTTCTACCCTTTCGCCCCGCGGTCCGGCAACAGACGCGACACCCCGCTGGAGCTTCAGGTCAGGGCCGTACTCAAGGACGATCTGCGCATCGAGCAGGACCTCAGCCGCTGGTTCCCGCTCTGGGGCGCCCCCGGCCTGTGACACCACTCATCCGACCGACCCGGGCCCCGGAGGTGACAACGTGATCGATGCCCAGCCCCGGGCGAGGAGGCACACCGAGGAAGATCGTGGCCGCGGCCACCGCCGCGCTCGCGGCCTCCGGACTGCCGACGAGTACGCCGCTGCCCACCACGCCCAGGGCCTGGCCGCGCGATGACGGCCGCAGGGGGCACCGCAAGGTGCCCCCCGAGGCAGTGGCGCACCCGAACGAAGCCGGTTGGTCGGGGCCGCACCGCCGCCAGTCCGGCTTCCGGCTCGGACAGCCGTCCGTGGGGGCGGCGACCGCCGACGGCGCAGAGATCACGGGCACGGCGTCAGCCGACGGTGTCGGCCTCCAGAAGAGGCTTGATCGAGGGGTCCTGCGCGAGGGTCTTCGCAGGGTCCTGGCTTTGCGCGGTCAGGGTGTCGGGCTTCCAGTCGGGGTGGCCCGGCATCGCGGGTGTGGTGGTTCCGTAGAGCCAGTCCTTCAGGAACGTGCCGACGTCACCGCCCGCGACCTGCTCGGCGACCCGGATGTAGTCGTCCGTGCTGGCGGACTTGTCCTTGTACTCCTTGAGGAATGCTGTTTCGATCTCGTGGAATTTCTCCTGACCCACCTTCTGCTGGAGTGCGTAGAGCGCGAGGGGGCCGCCGAGGTAAGCCTGGTTGCTGTAGATCGCGGCTTCGTCCTTCGGCTGTGCCACCGGCCCGTACAGGCTGCGGTAGGAGTTGCCCGCTTCGTAAGCGATCTTCATGGCCTCCTCCATGGTTCGGGCGCCGTTCCCGGACGGCCAGCCCTTCTCATAGCGGTAGACGAGACCGTAGTAGTTGGCGTGGCCCTCGCTGAGCCAGTTGTCGGACCACGTCTTCGGCGTGGTGCTGACTCCGAACCAGGAATGCGCCAACTCATGCACCATGTGCGACGCGATGAGCTTCTCCTCCTTTTGTCCGGCCAGATAGGACGGCTTGTAGAGGGTGAGGGTCTGTGTCTCCAGGCCGGTGAAGTCGAAGGGCTGGCTCGCTGTGGTATCGGCCGCGAGGATCCCGTAGGTCTCAAGGGGGAAGGGGCCGAGACGGCTGGGACTGGTGATCCACTTCATCTGGCCGGCTGTGAGTCCGAGTGCGTAGGTGAACTTGTTGCCGGCATCCGCCGGCACGACATCCCTGATGGGCACACCGTCAACCCTCGGCCCCTCGACGACCTTGTACTTGCCGACGGCCATCTGAACGAGCTCCGTAGCGATGGGGTGCTCGCTCTTGTACCGGTAGGTCGTGTAGCCGTCCTTGGTCTCCTGACCCGTCTTCAGACCGCTTGCCACACCGATGTCACCGCTGTCGCTCGGCACCGAGAGGTGGAAGGTGAAGTCCGCCTTGTTGCTGGGGATGTCGTTGCAGGGGAAGACGGTGTGTGCGCCATCCGGCTGCGCGGCGACGGCGAAGCCCGTCTTGGTGCCCGTCTTGATCCAGCCGCGGCCTCCCCCCTGGGGATTCACGGTGTAGGCGATCTTCACCTCCATCTGGTGACCCTTGTCCACCGGCCCCTCGGGCGTCACGGACAGCTTCTCCTTGGCTGCATCGGGTGCGAAGGCCGCTGTCCTGCCGTCCACGGTCACAGACGTGACATCAAGTCCGGCCGCGTCGAGAGTGAAGGAGCTCAGCTTCTCGGACGCCTTGGCCTTGATCACCGCAGTCGCCGCAACGGGGGCCTTCTGATCCTGCGGCTGGTAGCGCATGGACAGGTCGTAGCTGTCGACCGTGTACCCCTTGTTCCCCAGGTTCGGGTAGAGAGGCGAGGGCGCGGAAGAGGCCGGCTTCGGTGCGGCCTGGTGGTCCGCTGCCCACGCCGCGGAGGCGGGGGTGGCCAAAGCGGACACCGTCGTGGCCACAGCGACGGTGATAAGGGTGGTTCGACGCACAGAAATCCTCAGGAAGCTGATCGGGACCGTCGCCTCGCCCGCAACAGGAAGATCATCGATCACCTGTTGCCCGAGGCCACGTATGCAAGGGCGTTCTCATACTCGATCGCTCCCTGCGCCTCGGGAATCCGCTGATCAGAGGATGCACCAGGGGGTGCCGGGCCAAGCGGTGGTCGGAATGCCGTCCGCCTCCTGGTCCGGGAGGAGGTCCCCCGGCCGACGCGTCTCGACGTCGACGAGCACGGTTGCGCTCGAGCGACTGAGGACCCCGCGAAACCCGGCCTCCCGGAACGGTCGTAACCACTCCGTCACACAGCGCTGTCCTGGGCGCGCATCCCCCGGTACGGCCGGGCAGCCAACGGCACGGCGGCTCCGTTCAGCCTTCCAGCGGGTGCGGGCGCGTCAGGATCCGTTCGGCGAGACCGCCGCGTACCGCGGCCGCGGGCGAGCTGTCGGGCTTGCGTGCGGCCTGGTCCCGGAAGCAGGCCAGGAACTCGTCCGCGAGGCCCAGGCGAGGGTAGAGGTCCAGGACCTGCGCCCGGAACTCCGGGGTGAAGTCCTCTGCGTGGCGCCCGGAGATGTCCACGGCGGTCGACCGCTCCAGCAGATGGCCCTCCGGGTCCTCCCGCACGTCCACCGAGTCCCACATGTGGCGCACGATGACCTCGGAGAGCCGTTGCCGACGCTCTACGGGCCACCCCGCGCCGGCGGCGAACACCCACGCCACGTGTCCGCCGGCCTCCTCGAAGGCGACGGTGTGGCTGTCGAACTCCGGGACCAGGCCAAGGTCGTGGAGCAGCGCGGCGACGTACAGCAACTCGGCGTCGTGCTCGATCTGCCGGTCGGTGGCATACGCGGAGGCCCACACATAGGACCGCACCGAGTGGTTCAGCAAGGCTGGGGTGCAGTAGGCGGTGGCGACTTCGAGAGCAGCGGCACAGGCGGGAGTGTCAGGGGCAGTGGGTACGGTCAGTGACATGTACCCATCTTGATCGTCGTCCCGCGCGTGTGCAATGACGGTGCCCTGTCACATCCGACACTCGCGTACCTGGGGAGGCGTGCCCGGGACGACGCGCTCACCGGCCGGGCGTTCCACAGCAGTTCTGCCCCCCCTCCGGCGCGCACGAGGCCCCGTACCCTCCGGACAACCGGAGCGTACGGGGCCTCGTCGGCAGCGGTCAGGCCCCTGCGGGACCTTGCTCCGCGTGGATCACCGCGGTCATGCCGCGGATCACCACGCCGTGGATCACCGCGGTCACGTCGTGGTGGATCACCACGTGCCCGGGATCGTCTGCCAGCTCAGGAAGCCGTTCTCGAAGCCGCCGTCGGGACGGCCCTTGAACGTGAACGCGCCCGTGGCACCGCTGTGGTAGTTGTACATGGTCAGGACGTCCGCCCGGCCGTCGCCGTCCGAGTCGCCCGACACCGGCATGCCGGCGTTCGAGGCGTACCAGTTCTCGTCCGGCGTGTCCCAGCTGCGGACCGCCTCCCCGACCGTGCCGTCCGGCTTGGCCAGCAGCGTGAACAGCGCCGCGTGCCCGTTGCCGTGGTCGTACATCAGGGCGGCGTCCTCACGGCCGTCGCCGTTGTAGTCGCCGACCGTGAACTTGGTCCGGGCGTAGTCCCACTGCTCCTTGGTCTGCGTCCACGACTTCACCGGGTTCCCGAAGCCGCCGTTCGGCTGCGCCGGGAAGGTGAACATCGCCACGCCGCCGGCCGTGTAGCCGTACAGCGCGAGGATGTCGTCGCGGCCGTCACCGTTGGTGTCGCCCGCGCGGAACGTGGCGTGGAAGATCCACCAGTTGCCCGCGGGGACCTTCCAGCTCGCGACGGCGCCGTTGAAGGTGCCGTCGCCCTTCGAGGTCCACGTGTGCAGTCCGGCCGCGCCGTCGCCGTAGTCGTGGACCATGGCGATGTCGGCCTTCTTGTCGCCGTTGAAGTCACCGGCGAGGTAGATGCCCTTGGACCAGTCGAAGGAGCCCTTCGCGGCGGTCAGGCCCTTGACGGGGGTGAAGGTGCCCGTCGTGTTCGACAGGAACGACCACAGGGCGCTCGTTCCGTCGGGGTAGCCGTAGACGGCGCCGATGTCGGTGCGGCCGTCGCCGTTGAAGTCCCCGGCGACCCACTTGGCGCGGTCGGTCGAGAAGCTTCCCTTGGCGCTGGTCCAGCGGACCGTCGGCTCCTCGAAGCCGCCGTCGGGGCGGGCGTCGAGCACCCACAGGGCCGTGGTGTCGTCGCCGTAGTCGTAGACCGTGGCGAGGTCCGTGCGGCCGTCGCCGTTGAAGTCGCCCGACAGGTCGATGCGCTGGTCCGCGGTGCGGTCGCCGGGCTTGTGGTCGACGGTCGAGCCCGTCGTCCTGTTCCAGCGGACGTATCCGTTCTGGAAGTCCTCGCGCAGGCCGCCGGCTACCTCCCACTCGTCGGACGTCGGGTAGCCCAGCCAGCTCTTCTCGCTGCCCAGCGCGATCCACTTCTTACGGATCCCGCCGTGCACCGACCAGGCGCCGGTGGCCTTCGTCCAGTAGATGGAGCCCGTCTCGCCCGTCTCCGAGCGCTGGCGGAAGTGGTTGAAGCGGCCGACGCCGTCCGCCGTGGACGTCTCGTCGGTCACCGGGTAGCCGAGCTCGCTCGCCGGGCCGCCCAGTGCGGCGTACTTGCCGTAGACGGCTCCGTGCACCGACCAGGAGCCGGTGTCCTTCGAGTAGAAGATGCCGCCCTTGCCACCGACGGGGGAGTAGAAGGTGTTGAACCGGCCGTCGTCGAACGTCGGCGACTCGTCGGAGGTCGGGTACCCCATGATGCCCTTCTCCGCGCCGAGCGAGAGCCACTTGGCCCGGATGGAGCCCCACACGACCCAGGCACCGGTGCTCGGGTGCCAGTAGATCGAGCCGTTGTCCGCCGTCTGGCCGATGCCGCGGATGTGGACGAAGCGACCCGCGCCGTCCGCGGTGACCTGTACGTCGGTGCTCGGGTACCCGAGCTTCGCCGTGCCGCCCTTGGCCAGGAACTTGGCCAGGACCGGACCGCACAGGCTGTGCTTGCCGGTACCGGTGGAGCTGAACTCCTGGCACTCGGACCAGGACGTTCCGCCCAGGACCAGCTGCCGGCCGGCGCCGAACACGGAGCCGTCGGTGCCCGCGGCCCGGCCCGGGAACTCGGTGATCCGGCCGTCGCCGTCCCGCGACCACAGGTCGGCGAAGCCGTCGCGCTCGAAGTCGCCGTTGCTCGTCAGGTGCGCGTACGTGCTACCGGGGAAGCCGTTGCCGATGGAGGTGGCCCGCACCGACGCGTCGGCGTACACGGTCAGGTCCACGGCCGTGGGCGAGGCCGGGTCGGTGGCCTTGCGGCTGGTGTACTGGTGGATCCTGCCGGTGGTGGTGTCACGCGCCCACAGCTCCGGCAGCCCGTCGCCGTTGAGGTCGCCCGGCGCCATCAGCGTCATGTTCTTCCAGTCGGCGTTGCCGAGCAGGATGGGCTCGTACACGGCGTCGAGGAAGCCGACGGGGGAGCCGAGGTACAGCCAGAGCTGGTCCCCGGACTTCACCAGCAGGTCCGGCTGGTCGGCCTTGGTGTTCGGGTCCTCGGCCCGCTCGACCTCGACCACCTTGCCGTCGCCGTTGTCGTCGTTGACGCTGCCGATCGCGAGGACCTGCTCGGCGTTGGCCCAGTGGTCGTCGGCGTCGGGGTTGCCGACCTGGAGCTCGATCCGCTCGGCCTCGGCGTCCTCCAGGTCACCGTTGCCGCGGCCCGGGTAGACGTAGAGGTTCTGGCGGGAGTTGTCCGGACTCGGCCGCAGGGTGACGAGGTCCTCGTAGTAGTCCTCGTTCCAGCTGCCGCGGTGGGTCAGCGAGGTGACGTCCGCGAACGAGCCGCGGTCGAGCTGCTGCGACAGCGCGAACGAGCCGTCGCCCTTGCCCGGGTGCATCCACAGCTGGCCGGACCCCGGGTCCACGCTCCACATGTCGGTGGTGCCGTCGCCGTTGAGGTCGGCCGGCTTGTCACGCGTCGGGTAGCGCTTGGCGTAGAACAGGTATTCCTTGAGGTCCGACGGGTTGCCCGAGGCGTCGACGCTGCGCACGAACAGGCGCTGCGGCCCGGCCGTGGTCGGCTCGTACGGGATCTCCACGGAGCCGCCCGCGCCGGCGGCGCGCTTCTCCTCGACCTTGGGGTTGGAGTCGGTCCAGTACCGGTAGGCGACGACGTCCTTGACGCCGTTGGCACCCACGGTGAAGCTGCCCTTGGTCCGCACGAAGGGGACCTTGTCCGGGTCGTCGGTGTTCTCCGGGAACTGCGCCGAGGTCACGCTCGGCCGCTTGTCCGGCCGGGTGCGGTCGAGGGTGAACTTGCACTGCCCGGCCCACGGGCCGGTGGTGACGCCGTCCAGCGTACGGACGTCCCAGCGGTAGGTGCCGTCGAGCTTGGCGGCCGGGATCGGCAGCTGGGCGATGTTGCCGTTGGTCACCTTGACCTTGGTCTTGACGGGGTCGGTGGTGCCGTCCTTCCAGTAGTGGAACTCGGCGTGGAGGGAGGTGTCCTCCTTGTCGGTGATCCGGGCGCGCAGCACGACCTGGTCGGTGATGCCGATCACGCCGCCGGTGCACGGCACGGACGGGTCGGTGGAGCGGTCCTTCGGCGCCGGCGGCGGGGTGTTGAACTTGATCGAGATCCGGGCGCTGTTCGGGTCGAGCTTGCGCCAGGAGACGTCGACGGTGTCCTTGGCGGCCTTCAGGCCGAAGGTCCAGTTGCCCCAGTGCTTCTTGGCGGCTTCCTGGACGGCCGACTTCACGTTCAGTTCGAGCAGGTCACCGTCGCCGGGGCAGCTGCGGCCGCCGTAGGACTGGCCGGTGGAGTCGACGAGCCGCTGCCAGTCGGGCTGGTTGTTCCAGGTGGTGGACTTGGAGATGGTGCCGGTGTCCCAGACCTGTACCTCACCGGACTTGCAGCTCCACGAGCCCGCGTACTTCTGCTTGATGCGCAGCGTGGACTCCAGGATCTGCTTGTCCCAGTAGTCCTTCATGCCGACCTGGAAGAAGGTCTTGGCACAGATGACCGCGTTGCCGTTCTGGGCGTCCTTGGCGCAGCCGACGCGGGCGTCCTTGCTGAGCGTGCCGCCGTTCCAGTAGTTGGTGCCGGCCGAGGACGGGAACGCGTTGTGCTTGTACGCGATCGTCCACGCCTGCTTCCACGCGTCCCACGTCGGGTCGATGACCACCGGGTAGCGCGTGGTGGGGGCGGTCAGCAGCTGCTGGTCGGGGGTCAGCGTCAGCTTCTCGCCCGCCAGCTGGACGCCGAGGTCGGCCTGCTTGGTGCCGTTCGTGATGGCCTGGGGTGCCTCCGACGCGGCCGGGCCGGCGGCGGGGGCCGAGCGCAGGAACTTCGTGCCCGGCGTGGCCGGTGCGGCGCCCGCCTGCGGGTTCTCACCGCTGGCGTCCCACATCTGGGGCTTGGCCGAGCCGAAGACGGTCTGGCCGGCGGGGTCCACTGCGTGCAGCTGTCCGTCGGCCTCGGCGCGTACGGTCAGGCCCTCGCCCTTGAGCCGGAAGTCGAGCCGGGCCAGCGCCGGGTTGGCGGCGGCCTCGCGGGTCTTGACGATCAGGGCGTGCGCGAAGCTGTCCACGTGCGCGGTGACGCGCAGGTCGACGCCCGGCAGCACCTCGGGGTACAGGGCGGTGCTGCCCTCGACCCTGGGCGCGGGAAGGGGCTGCGGCCAGGTCAGAGAAACGTTCCTGCCGTTTTTCGACATCACGGCGAGAGGCGCGTCGCCGCCGCCGGAAAAGGCCAGCCCGATGTCCGCCGCCTTCGGCGTCAGCGTGCCGTTCTTCCCGCGTTCCAAGGTGGCGTCGGCCGGTACCAGCTTTCCGGCCTTGCGGACCCGTACGGGCACCAGCGCGCGCTCGGCCGTAAAGGTGCCGTCGGGGTTCGCCCAGACCTCGTCCGTCTCCGTGCGCTGCCCGACGATCTCGACCGGCTTGCCGGTCCGCCTGGCCTCGGCCGCGGCCGTCTTTCCCTCGCCCGCGGAAGGGGCGCTTTCCGCGCCGGCGGCCTTTGCGGCCGTCGCGGCCGAGGCGGCTCCGGGGGCGACCGCGACCAGGCCTGCGGTGAGCGCCAGCGCCGTGACCAGTGCGGACGCCCTCCAGCGGGGTGGCGGATCGGTGGCGCGCAGGCGCGCCAGAGGTGGTCTCACGAATGTTCCTCGGTGGTCGATCCGTGCGTCCGCCGGCGTCCGGGAGAACGGCTCGGGCGCACGTGTGTTTTCTCGGTCGCGCCGAGCTTCTCATGGAAGTCGGCACCGTCCGATATTCGGAATCCCGGCTTCCGTTTCACTGTACACGTATGTCCGGTTTGACGGAATGCGGGGAGTGGTATCGGGCGGAACAAATAATTCCGGATCCCTTTCCGGAGACCTCTCGTGAGGGCCTTCCGGGCGGCTGCTGTTACGTTCTCGGCAGTTGTTCGAAAGCGTGTATATTCTGAAACACGCGCTACCTGTCACGGGATATAATTTGCGTAATCCCTATCGGTACGCTAGCGATGCGCGGCGCAGACGCGCATGGCGCTGGCCCGTTCCCCTTCTCGGAGTCACCCTCCTCGTCACGGGCCTGGGCACTCCGCCCGCCGCCGCGGCCGACGCGGCGAAGCGGCCCGAACTCCAGCGCCTCACCAAGGTCAGCGGCTCGCCGGTCACCGGCAAGCCCGCGCCCGGCCCCGGTGAGTCCCAGCGCAACAAGTGGACCGCCCCGCCCAAGGTGGCCTGGCCCGCGGCCGGCACGGCCGAGGTCGCCGTACCCACCCCCAAGGCCGCCCCGGTGGGCCGGATGTTCGCCGCGCCCTCCGCCGACGGCCCGGTGGCCCCGGCCGTCACCCAGGCCCGCGCCGGCTCCCTGCCCGTACGGGTCTCGGCCGGCAACGCCGTCACCCAGCGGGAACAGCGGGACCAGCCGGACCGGGACCAGCCGGACCAGGCCAAGGTCCAGGGCCGCTCCGCGCCGAGCGCGGCCGCCCCCGCCGAGTCCCTGCCCGCCTCCGACGTCAAGGTCAAGGTCGGCCTGCACGACCGGGCCGCCGCGAGCAAGGCCGGCGTACCCGGCGGCCTGCTGCTGTCGGTCCAGCGGTCCGACAGCGGTGGCGCCGGAGCCCCGGTCTCGGTCGAGCTCGACTACAACGCCTTCAAGAACGCCTACGGCGGCAGCTGGGGCTCCCGGCTGCGCTTCACCGCGCTGCCCGCCTGCGCCCTGACCACGCCCGAGCGCGCCGAGTGCCGCACCGGCACCCCGGTCACGGCCACCAACGACCCCCGCACGGGCACCTTGACGGCGACCTTCGACGCGCCCGCCGCCGCACCGGCCCCGCACGCCAGGTCCGGCGCCGCGGCGATGGCCGCCGCACCCGCCGCGGCACCGGCGACCGTACTGGCCGCCGCCCCGAGCGCGGACGGCGCCAACGGCACGTTCAAGGCCACCTCCCTGAGCCCGACCGGTTCCTGGCAGGCCGGCGGATCGGCCGGTGACTTCTCCTGGTCCTACCCGCTGGAGATCCCCGCCTCGCTCGGCGGCCCGAGCCCCTCGCTGGCGCTCGGCTACTCCAGTGCCGCCATCGACGGCCGCACCTCGGCCTCCGCGCAGCAGACCTCCTGGGTCGGCGACGGCTGGGACCTGGGGTCCAACTACATCGAGCGCTCCTTCACGCCCTGCAGCCAGGACAAGAAGGAAGGCTCCGGCTTCAACAACCCCAAGGACGACACGGGAGACCTGTGCCATGCCGTCTCCATGGTCACCATGTCCCTCAACGGCGGTTCCACGACCCTCGTCCGGGACGACAAGAGCGGCACCTGGCGCCCGTCCCAGGACGACGGCTCCCGGGTGGAGCTGCTGACCGGCGCCGACAACGGTGACAAGAAGGGCGAGTACTGGCGGGTCACCACCCCCCAGGGCATCCAGTTCCACTTCGGCCTGAACAAGGTCCCCGGCTGGACCGAGGGCAAGCCGCTGACGAACTCGGCGCTGGTGGTGCCGGTCTACGGCAACCACCCGGGCGAGGACTGCTTCAAGCCCGGCGACTTCGCCGACTCCGTGTGCAACCAGGTGTACCGCTGGAACCTCGACCACGTCGTGGACCCGCGCGGCAACGCCATGACCTACTGGTACAACAAGGAGGTCAACCACTACGGGTCGAACTACAAGATCGCCGGTGGTTCCACGGCCCGCGCCTACGACCGGGCCGGCTGGCTCGACCACATCTCGTACGGCCTGCGCCAGGACAACCTCTTCGCCCCGGCCCCGGCCCAGGTCGACTTCACCGTCGCCGAACGCTGCCTGAAGACCAAGGACTTCGACTGCGACCCGGCCAAGCTCAAGCCCGAGGTCGACTGGAACATCGCCAAGATGTGGCCGGACACCCCCGGCGACCAGCTGTGCGCCAAGGGCGAGGAGTGCAAGGGCCGGTTCACCCCGACCTTCTTCTCCCGCAAGCGCCTGACGGAGATCACCACCAAGGTCTGGGACGGCACCACCCACAAGCCGGTCGACACCTGGAAGCTCACCCAGGACTTCCCGACGACCGGTGACGGCACCGACTACCCGCTGTGGCTCGCCGCCATCCAGCACATCGGCAAGAACGACAAGGACGGCAAGGAGATCGCGCTCCCGCCGGTCACCTTCCGGGGCAAGCAACTGCCCAACCGGGTCGACGGCATGGGCGACGGCAAGCCGCCGTACTACCGCTACCGCATCGAGGCGATCGACACCGAGACCGGGTCGACCGTCAACGTGCAGTTCAAGGAGCCGGAGTGCCGGGCCGCGAACCCCCGGGTCCTCCCGGACGCCCCGGAGTCCAACACCCTGCGCTGCTTCCCGGTGATCTCCGAGATACCGGACCCGAGCGACCCCAAGCGCGAGAAGAAGCTCTACGTCACGGACTGGTTCCACAAGCACGTCGTGGACCGGGTGCAGGAGGAGGACCGCAACGGCAACTCGCCGACGCGCGTCACCGAGTACCAGTACCTCGGCAAGCCGGCCTGGGCGTACGACGACGAGACCGAGCTGATGCGGCCGGGCACCCGCACGTGGTCGCAGTGGCGCGGCTACGAGCGCGTGCGCACGTTCGTCGGCGCGGCCCCCGACAAGCGCTCCATGACGGAGACCCTCTTCTTCCGCGGCCTCGACGGCGACCGCGCCGCCCCGTCCGGCGGCAGGAAATCGGTCAAGGTCAAGGACTCCGAGGGCGCGGAGATGACCGACCACCGCCTGTTCGCCGGTCAGACCCGTGAGGTCCTGGCCTACAACGGCGAAGGCGGCGCCCTCGAAGCGGCCACCACGTACACCCCGTGGCTGCACGGCCCCACGGCCACCCGCGCCCGCCCGGGCATCGAGCCGCTGGAGGCGTACGTCCACGGCACCACCGAGGTGGCCTCGCGCATCCTGCTCTCCGACAACCGGGGCTGGCGCCGTACGTCGCAGCAGACGGAGTTCGACGAGCGCGGCCTGGCCAAGTGGGTCTCCAACCTCGGTGACCTCGCCGACGCCAAGGACGACACCTGCACCCGCTTCGAGTACGACTCGGACGAGGCGCGCTGGATCATCGGCCGGCAGAAGCGCATCGAGACGGTGAGCAAGGCGTGCGGCGCGAAGGACGTCAAGCGTCCGGACCACCTGGTCTCCGACTCCCGCATGTACTACGACGCCCAGGGCAACCTCTCCCGCACGGAGTCGCTGTCCGGCTGGTCCAACGGCCAGCCCCAGTACACGACCGACGGTTCGCTGACGTTCGACGCCTACGGCCGCCCGCGGACCATGACCGACGTGTTCGGCAAGGTCACCCGGACCGACTACACCCCGGCCGCCGGCCAGATCGTCACCAGGACCGTCACCACCAACCCCCTGGGCCACACCCAGACGGTGGAGACCGACCGCGGCCGCGGCTCGGTCCTGGCCAAGCAGGACACCAACAACCGGCGCACGGTCATGCAGTACGACCCGCTCGGCCGTCTGACGAAGGCCTGGTCGCCGGACCGTGACCCCGACACCAAGTCGCCGGACGCCGAGTTCTCCTACGACGTCCGTCCCGACAAGCCCGTGGTCATCACCACCAAGAGCCTCCTCGACGACGGCACGTACCGCAGCAGCTACGAGATCTTCGACAGCAGCCTGCGCATCCGCCAGACCCAGATGGAGGCGCTCGGCGGCGGCCGGGTCATCAGCGACACCTTCTACAACAGCCTGGGCCAGGTCTGGAAGTCCAACGGCGCCTACTACACCGCGGGCACGGCCTCCGGTGAGCAGTTCGCGCCCAAGGACAACGAGGTCTCGGCCTCGACCCTGACCGAGTACGACGGCTCCGGCCGTCCGACCGCGCAGATCTCCCGCAAGTTCGGCGAGGAGACCTCGCGGACGACCACCACGTACGGCGGCGACAACATCACCGTCGACCCTCCGACGGGCGAGACCCCCACCCGGGCCTTCCTGGACGGGCAGGGCCGCAAGACCGAGCTGCGCTTCTTCCGCTCGGACGCGCCGACCGGGGCCTACGACAAGACGCGCTACCAGTACGACCACCGCGGCCAGCTCTCCTCGGTCACCAACGAGGCGGGCGACACCTGGACGTTCGAGTACGACCTGCGCGGCCGTCTGGTCAGGAACTCCGACCCCGAGAAGGGCATGTCGACCCGCGCCTACGGCAAGGGCGACCGGCTGGAGTCGATCACCGACTCCCGCGGGCGTACCGTCGCGCTCGAGTACGACGTGCTCGGCCGCACGACGGCCACCTACGAGGGCTCGCTGAAGGGCACCAAGCTGACGGAGGCGGTCTACGACACCCTCCCGGGCGCGGTCGGCCTGCCGGTGTCCTCGACCCGGTACGTGGGCGGCAACGCCTACACCCAGGCGGTGACCGGCTACGACACCGAGTACCGGCCGACGGGCAGCTCGATCACCATCCCGAAGTCCGAGGGCGCCCTGGCCGGCACCTACACGTTCGCCACCGGCTACCGGCCGAACACCGGCCTCACCGCGTGGACCCAGCAGCCCGCCGTCGGCGGACTGCCCGCCGAACGCGTCACGATGGCCTACAACCACTTCGAACTCCCCACGATCATGGGTGTCGCGGGGAAGACGTTCGTGGGCAAGGTCGACTACTCGCCGATGGGCGACGTGCTGCGCACCGAGGCCGGCCAGGCCGGCTCGCAGCTGTACTCCACGCACTTCTACGACGAGCAGACCCGCCGCCTCACGCGACGCGTCAACGACCGCGAGAAGGCCCCCGGCCGGATCAACGACACCTCGTACGAGTACGACACCATCGGCAACGTCCTCAAGATCACGGACAAGGAGGGTCCGGAGAGCGCCGGCGTCACCGACACGCAGTGCTTCGCGTACGACTACATGCGCCGCATGACGGACGCGTGGACGGCGACCGACGACTGCGCGGCGAAGCCGGGCGCGGCCGGTCCGGGCTCGACGCCCAAGGTCGGCGGCCCCAACCCGTACTGGACGTCGTACAGCTTCGACGCGGCCGGCAACCGCACCAAGGAGGTGCAGCACGCGCCGACGGGTGACCTCACCAAGGACGTCGTCCGCTCCTACAAGTACGGCACTCCCGGCACGCGCGCTGCCAACGCGCTGCGCACGGTGGACACCACCGGCCCGCAGGGCTCGCGCACCGAGTCGTACACCTACGACGAGCTGGGCAACACCGTCTCGCGTACCGTCCAGGGCGACAAGCAGAACCTGGAATGGGACGTCGAGGGCCGCCTGAGCAAGGTCACCCAGGGCTCCACCACCACGGAGTTCCTCTACGACACCAGCGGCAAGCGACTGATCAAGCGGGACCCGACCGGCACGACGCTGTACCTGCCGGGCAGCGAGATCAAGCTGACCAAGTCCGGGGCGTTCGAGAGCAACCGGTACTTCTCCCACCCCGCCGGCCCGACGATGGTCCGGACGGCGAAGGGCGGCACGCTCTCCACGTCGTACCTGATCGGTGACCAGAACGGCACCGCGAACACCGCCGTGGACGCCGCGACCGGGGAGATCACCCGGCGCAAGTTCATGCCGTTCGGCGAGGCGCGCGGCGCGACGCCGCAGGTGTTCCCGGGCAAGAAGGGCTTCGTCGGGGGCGAGACCGACGACTCCACGGGCCTGGTCCACCTGGGGGCCCGTGAGTACGATCCGGCGCTCGGACGGTTCCTGTCCGTCGACCCGATCGTCGACTTCAACGAGCCCAAGCAGCAGAACCCGTACACCTACGGGGCCAACTCGCCGGTCACCTTCAGCGACCCCAGCGGTATGTCCATCGCCCCGCCGGTCATGCCGGTCAAGGACTTCACCGACGCCGAACTGGCCTGGGCGAAGTGGGCCCAGGGCCGCAGCGCCCTGGACGTGGCACTCGAGGTCGCCGTCGGCATCCTGAAGGACGCCTCCGGCTACAACGACATCCGCGACTGCCTCGGCGGCGACTGGGGCGCCTGCGCCGGACTCGCCTTCGAGGCGGCACTGCCCTTCGCCGGCAAGGCCAAGCGCATCCTGAAGGCCCTGGACCGGGCCTGGGACGCGTTCAACGGCTGGATGAGCAAGCTGGCGCTCGCCCGGGACATCATCGCCAGGGCCCAGAAGTACCAGCAGGCGATGGCCAAGTACGCCGAGGACCTCGCCGAGTGGAAGCGCCAGATCGAGGAAGCGGCCGAACGGGCCCGAAAACTGGAGGAGGAAGCGGCAGCGGCGCGCAGAGCCGCGCAGGAACAGGCGGCGGCAGCGGCCAGGAAGGCCGACGAGGCGCGGGCCACCGCGGCACGCCAGGCCAGGGAGTCCGCGGCCAAGGCCAAGAAGGCCGACCGCGACGGCAAGGCCACGAAGGCGGAGGAGCCCAAGAAGGCGGCCAAGAAGGACCCCGAGGCGGGCGAGACCTGCAACAGCTTCGTGCCGGGGACCAACGTCCTGATGGCCGACGGCTCCACCAAGCCGATCGAGCAGATCGCGCTGGGCGAGGAGGTCCTCGCCACCGATCCGGAGTCGGGCACCACGACCGCGGAGCCGGTCGCGGCGCTCATCGTGGGTGAGGGCCAGAAGAACCTGGTCGAGGTCACGATCGACACCGACGGGGACCGGGGCAGCGCCACCGACACGATCACGGCGACCGACGGGCACCCGTTCTGGGTCCCGGCACTGGGCGACTGGCTGCGCGCCGAGGACCTGAAGGCCGGTCAGTGGCTGCAGACCTCGTCGGGCACGTGGGTCCAGGTCACCGCCGTCAAGGCGTGGACGCAGCACAAGCGGGTCCACAACCTCACCGTCGCGAACCACCACACGTACTACGCCCTGGCGGGTGCGAGCCCGCTCCTGGTCCACAACTGCAACGGCACCGGCCAGAACGTCGACGTCGACTACGGCAGCATCAGCAACGGCCAGCGCTCGGGCATCGTCGCCATCGTGTCACCGGCGACGACCAAGGGCACCAAGGCGGTGCAGCGCATCAAGCCCCCGGGCTTCGGCGGCGAAGCCGCCGGCCACGCGCGGGGTCACCTGCTGCCCAAGGCCCTGGGCGGATCGGGCCGCATCGACGAGAACCTCGTGACGACCACGGCCAAGGTGGACAACGGGCCGATGAACGATTTCGAGATGGAGATCGCGGACCACGTCTTCAACGGCAAGAACACGATCCTCTACTCGTCGACTCCCAAATACCATCCGGGAGCGGACAAACCGTATGCGATCGTGATCGAAGCGTTCGACGACAACGGCTGGCACCGAAAGAAGACATTCCATATGTAGCCTGGCGACGACTGACGACTGACGACTGACGCCTGACAGAACGGGAAGCGGCCTGCCGGACAACCGGCAGGCCGCTTCCTGCTTCCCCCGCTTCCCCTGCTCCCCTGGAACATGGTGACCATGACCACGACCTTCCCGCAGAACCTGATCGACCTCACCGACGGGGACAACTCCGTCTCCGTCCGGGCCCTCGGCCCGCACCCGACCGAGCCCGGCTGCTTCGACGCGGAGATCGTCGTACGCACCTCGTTCGTCACCGGCCGCCTGTGGCTGTTCCTCTCACCGCGCCGACTCGCCGAGTGGCGGACGACGCTCGACGCCCTGGCCGCGGGCCACGACACCACCTGGATGGAGCCCGACAGCGGCCCCTCCTTCGGCATCCGCCTGTGGGGCGAACGGGAGTGCCCGGAGGTCGTCATCGAGGACGAGTCCCTGTCCATGGTCACCGTGACGGTGCCGATCGGACTGGAGGCCGACTGGCTCGACGAACAGCGCCGACTCCTGCAAGCCTTCACCGAGACCCACGGGACGGGCCACGGCTGAGCCGGGGTTGCCCGGGGCAGGGTGCGCCGCTGGCCGAGCGCAGGTCCACTCGGCCGCGGACCACCACGTCGGTTCGGCTTCTATGCCGCGAGGCGGGTCAGGGCAGCGGCCAGCGCGCGGACCGCATGCTCGGCATCGGTGTACTGCTCGGGGGTCGGGCGTACGGTGTCGAAGGCGCGGAGCCCTCCTGCAGGCAGTGCTCGCCAGTGCAGGACAGGCGAGAGGGCTTCGATGCACGCGGCGAGAAACCAGGCAAGGCGGCCGTGGGTGCGGGCCAGCGCCATCGCCAACACCGCCACCGCCTCCCGCAGCTGCGCCAGGCGTTCGATCGCCGGCAACATTTCCTGCGCCGGCGCTGCGTCGACCGCCCCGGCGAGACCTGCCACCACCGAGAGCGCCAGAGCCCGATCGGTCGGAGTGAGCTCCCACGCCCCGTCCTGCGCTTGCTGCTCCGCCTCGTCGATCAGCGCCGCGACCACCGCCTGCACGCCCATGGCCACATCGTATCCGTCGGGCAACGGCGCGCCGGGGAGCGCACCCTCAGGCTGCGCCCGACTGATGATGTGAACAAGGGCGCTGGAAGCGGGCAGCAGCCGAGCAGCTCCCGGCCGGCGTCGCCGACGTCCGACCACGGGACGTCGCCCCTCGCAGGAGTCCGGGTCACCCGCCCCTGGAGGTGGTCCGCCCCTCGGCGCATGGGAGGACGGTGCGCGCCGCCCCCGCGGGTAGCCGCTCCCCGCCCGCCACCGCGAGCCACGAGGGTGACGGCACCGCGGCC
>NZ_RPRY01000511.1 GCF_003949795.1 Streptomyces sp. WAC06614 | reverse complement strand
GCGCGACTGACCCCCGCCGCCCCGAGGGCCCCGCTGCGGGTCGGCAGCGGGGCCCTCGGGGCGGCGGGGGTCAGTCGCGCGTGGCCAGTTCGGCGACGCGGCGGCGGACCAGGAACCAGCCGCCGACCAGGGCCGCGGCGATGGCCGGGAGGAACATCACGGTGGTGCGGCCGACGCCGCCGTCGCTCCACATCAGCACCAGCACGGTGACCAGGAAGACCAGGGTGACGATCTGCGTGTACGGGGCCCAGGGCAGCTTGTAGCCGGGGCGCTCGACCTCGCCGCGCTGGGCGCGGCGCCAGAAGAGCAGGGAGCAGATCATGACCATGGCCCAGGTGCCGAGGATGCCGATGGAGGCGAGGTTGAGGACGATCTCGAAGGCCTCGCCGGGCATCCGGTAGTTCAGGAAGACACCGGCGACGCCGAAGGCGGCGGTGAACAGGACGCCGCCGTAGGGGACCTTGCCCTTGTTCATCCGGGCGGTGAACTTCGGGGCCGAGCCGGCCATGGCCATGGAGCGCAGGATGCGGCCGGTGGAGTAGAGGCCGGAGTTCAGCGAGGACAGGGCGGCGGTCAGGACGACGAGGTTCATGATGCCGGCCGCGCCGGGGACGCCGAGCTTGTCGAAGACGGTGACGAACGGGCTCTGGTCGCCGGAGTACGCGGTGTACGGCAGGAGCAGGGCGAGCAGGACGACGGAGCCGACGTAGAAGATGCCGACGCGCCACATGATCGAGTTGATCGCCTTGGGCATGATCGCGGCGGGGTTCTCGGTCTCGCCGGCGGCGACGCCGCACAGCTCGACGGAGGCGTAGGCGAAGACGACGCCCTGGACGACCAGGAGCATGGGCAGCATGCCCAGGGGGAAGATGCCGCCGTTGTCGGTGATGCTGTTCAGGCCGGGGGTGTGGCCGTCGATCTCGTGGCTGGTGGCGACCAGCCAGATGCCGACCACCATGAAGATCGCCAGGGCGGCGACCTTGACGATCGAGAACCAGAACTCCATCTCGCCGAAGTACTTCACCGAGATCAGGTTGGCGGCCAGGACCACGGAGAGGGCGATGAGGGCGAGGATCCACTGGGGGACGCTGGAGAACATCGCCCAGAAGTGCGCGTAGGTGGCGGCGGCGGTGATGTCGGCCACGGTGGTGGTCGACCAGTTCAGGAAGTACAGCCAGCCGGCGGTGTAGGCGCCCTTCTCGCCCATGAACTCACGGGCGTAGGAGACGAAGGCGCCGGAGGAGGGGCGGTAGAGCACCAGCTCGCCGAGGGCGCGGACCACGAAGAAGGCGAAGATGCCGCAGACCGCGTAGGCGATGGCCAGGGACGGGCCGGCGCCGGCGAGCCGGCCTCCGGCGCCCAGGAACAGGCCGGTGCCTATCGCCCCGCCGATCGCGATCATGTTGATGTGGCGGGACTTCAGATCCTTGCTGTAGCCCTCGTCGCCGGCGTCGACGTGGCGGGACGCCGACGGGGCGGCCGGCTCGGGCGCCGGGGCCTTCGTCGTGGTGCGGTCACTCATGTATGACTTCGCCTTCGTGGGTGGGACAGGCAGGCCGGACCGGCGCGCAGGGGAGCTGGGTGGTGTCACCTGGACGACTGTCCGATATTCGTACGCGCCCCAGGAGACCATGCCACCCTGTGCCGACCAAAACCGGCCATGCATGGCGAAGGCCCCCGGCCCCCTTCGATCGGGGTGCCGGGGGCCGTTTCGACGCCTGGTACGAAGGTCAGCGGGGGTCCGTCTCCGCGGCCGCCTGCTCCAGCCGGAAGGCCTCGTTGCCCAGGCCGATCCGGGCGTGCACCTCGGGCCGCCGCGCGCGCAGGACGGCTCCGTAGGCCAGGCCGCCGACCGCGGCGGCGCCGATGAGGGCGGGCAGCAGCCAGTTGAGGACGGAGCCCTGGGCGGCGCCGACCAGGACGCCGAAGTCCTTGACGGTGTAGCCGACGATGACCAGCAGGGCGATCCCGGCGGCGCCGGCGGCGAGCAGGCGCCACAGCTGGGCGCCCGCGGAGCCGCGGCGGACGAAGAAGGCGATGACGGCGAAGGAGGCGGTGGCCATCAGGAGGGTCACACCGAGGGCGCCGACGCTGCCCATCCAGGTGAACAGGTGCCCGACCGGGACGGTGGGGTCGCCGGCCGGCTTGTCGTCGCTGACGGCGAAGGCCACGACGACGACGGCGGCCACGACGGTCTGCAGCAGGGAGCCGGTGGCGGGGGCGCCGGTGCCGGGGTTCGTGCGGCCGAAGGCGGCGGGGAGCAGGCCCTCACGGCCCATGGCGAAGGCGTAGCGGGCGACGACGTTGTGGAAGCTGATCATGGCCGCGAACATGCCGGTCACGAACAGGACGTGCAGGACGTCGGTGAAGGCGTTGCCCAACCGGGCCTCGGTGAGCTGGAAGAGCAGGCCGGGGCCGGCCTCGCCGGCCTCCTCGACGACGGCGGCGGGACCGGTGGCGACGGTGAGGGCCCAGGCGCTGAAGGCGAAGAAGAGGGCGACGAAACCGACGGCGAGGAACATCACCCGGGAGACGACGATGTGCGGCTTGCTGGTCTCCTCGGCGTAGACCGGGGACTGCTCGAAGCCGACGAACGCGGCGATGCAGAAGCACAGGGCGGTGCCGAGGCCGGCGCCGGAGAGGGTGCCGGGGTCGAAGGCGTGCAGGGAGAGGCCCTGCGGGCCCGGCTCGGCCAGGGCGGCGACGTCGAAGACGACGACGAGGGCGCACTCGATGAGGAGGAGGACACCGAGGACCCGGGCGTTCAGGTCGATCTTGAGCCAGCCGAGGACACCGGTGAGGGCGACCGCGGCGAGGGCGGGGACCCACCAGGCCAGGTCGATCTTGAGGTAGGTGGCGAACAGACCGGAGACCTCGAAGCCGAGGATGCCGTAGACGCCGACCTGCATCGCGCTGTACGCGACGAGGGCGACCAGTGAGGCACCCGCACCGGCGGTGGGGCCGAGGCCGCGGGCGATGTAGGCGTAGAAGGCGCCGGCGTTGTGGACGTGCCGGCTCATCTCGGCGTAGCCGACGCCGAAGAGGGCGAGGACGCAGCCGAGGATGACGAACAGCAGGGGCTGGCCGACGATGCCCATGAGGCCGAAGATCTGCGGCATCACGCCGGCCACCACCATCAGGGGGGCGCTGGCCGCGAGGACCGAGAGCAGCAGGCCGGCGGTGCCGAGGCGGCCCGCGCGCAGGGCGCGGTCCTGGCCCTTGTACGTGCGTATCTCGGCCGACGCTGCGCTGTCGAGCGTGGTGGATCTGCCCGTCGCCATGCGGGGGGTCCTTTCGGGGAGCCTCTCCGGGGGTGAGAGGTCGAGCCGGGTGGGTCG
>NZ_RPRY01000510.1 GCF_003949795.1 Streptomyces sp. WAC06614 | reverse complement strand
CGCTCAGTGTCTCGTGGGCTCAGGGAATGAGTATAAGAGACAAGCTGGTTCGTGATCCGCCGGCGGCACCGCCCCCGCCGCGGCGGATCACGAACCAGCCCACCACCGACGCGTGCAGCAGCGTGAACGCCACCAGTGCCCCGATGTCCACCACCGACACCAGGTGGTCCAGCCCGTCGTCCCGCCGGGCCGCCCACACCGCCGCGGCCAGCGTCACCGCCGCCGCCACCAGCAGGGCCACCCGCGGGGTCCCGCCCGAGGTCCGGGCCAGCCCCCGCGGCAGCCTCCGCTCGCGGGCCATCGCGAACAGGAGCCGCCCCGCGGCCGCCTGCCCCGCCAGCGCCGCGAACGCCGCCCCGACCGCCTTGCTCACCGCCACCAGGTCGTGCAGCCAGCGCCCCACCGCCACGTCCACGGTGTCGTAGAACGCCGCCCCCTGCCGCCCCGGCTCCGCCGCCAGCTCGGCGGCCGACAGCGGCGTGAGCAGCGCCGCCAGGTACGTCTGCGCGACGAACAGCACCCCGGTCAGCGCCAGGCAGAACAGCACCGCCCGGGCCACCCGCCGCGAGCTCCCGGTCACCTCCTCCGCGAAGGACACGATCGCGTCGAAGCCGAGGTACGACAGCACCGCCACCGACACCGCGCCGAGCACCGCCGTCACCGAGAACGGCAGCGAACCGTCCCCCGTCAGCGGCGACAACCACCCACGCTGGGCGCCGTCCCGTACGAGCACCACCCCCGCCGACACCAGGAACACCACCAGCACCACGATCTCCAGCGCCAGCACGGCCAGGCCCACCCGCGCGGCCGCCCGTACGCCCCACAGGTTCAGAAGCGTGGTCACCACCACCGCCAGCGCCGTCCACACCCACGGGGACACCTGCGGCACCAGCGCGTTCAGCGCGATCCCGGAGAAGAGGTAGGCCACGGCCGGGACGAGCAGGTAGTCCAGCATCGCCATCCACCCGGCGATCAGCCCCGCCCCCTCGCCCAGGCCCTTGCGCGCGTACGTGAAGACGGACCCGGCCTGCGGGGCCACCCGCACCATCTCGGCGTAGGAGCAGGCCGTACAGGCCATCGCGACGGTCGCGACCAGGTACACGAGCGCCACCGCACCGTGCGAGCGCGCGTCCAGCGTGCCGAAGATGCCGACCGGCGCCATCGGCGCGATGAACAGCAGCCCGTAGACCACCAGGTCCCGGAACCCCAGGCTCCGTCGCAGCGGCCCGGGCCGTCCCGGCACCCGGCCGGCATCGGGGTCCGTCCCCACGGACGGGTCCGCAGCGGGTGGCGGCGGCGTCATCGGTCCTCCTGGAGGCAGGCGCGGGGCAGGCGTGCGGGGCAGGCGCGCAGCGGGCGTAGGGGCGGGCGTAGGGCGGGCGTACGGCGGACGCGCGACGGGCCCGCGGCCCCGTCCGGCACCGGCCCGGCGCACGCAAGGTGTCGATCAAGTGTGCGCCGACCGGGCGACGAACGGCCTGCTGGGGACCCCCGTACGATGGAGGGCATGACCGCTCCCGCTTCCCGCCGTGTCCTGCTCGCCGCCCCCCGTGGCTACTGCGCGGGTGTCGACAGGGCCGTGATCGCCGTCGAGAAGGCTCTCGAACAGTACGGCGCCCCGGTCTACGTCCGGCACGAGATCGTCCACAACAAGTACGTCGTCCAGACCTTGCAGAAGAAGGGCGCGATCTTCGTCGAGCGGACCGAGGAGGTGCCGCCGGGCAACATCGTGATGTTCTCCGCACACGGCGTCGCCCCGACGGTCCACGAGGAGGCCCGCCGCGGCAAGCTCGCCACCATCGACGCCACCTGCCCCCTGGTCACCAAGGTGCACAAGGAAGCGATCCGGTACGCGAACGAGGACTTCGACATCCTCCTGATCGGCCACGAGGGCCACGAGGAGGTCATCGGCACCTCCGGCGAGGCCCCCGACCACATCCAGATCGTCGACGGCCCGGCCGACGTCGCCAAGGTGGAGGTACGGGACGAGTCCAAGGTCGTCTGGCTGTCCCAGACCACCCTTTCGGTGGACGAGACCATGGAGACCGTGGACGCGCTGAAGGAGAAGTTCCCGCTCCTGGTCTCCCCGCCCAGCGACGACATCTGCTACGCCACCCAGAACCGCCAGACCGCCGTCAAGAAGATGGGCGCCGAGTCCGACCTGGTCATCGTCGTCGGCTCGAAGAACTCCTCGAACTCCATCCGTCTGGTCGAGGTCGCCAAGGACGCCGGCGCCCGCGACGCACACCTGGTGGACTTCGCGAGCGAGATCGACGAGGCCTGGCTGGAGGGCGTCACCACGGTCGGCCTGACCTCGGGCGCCTCCGTGCCGGAGGTGCTGGTCGAGGAGGTCCTGGAGTGGCTGGCCGCGCGCGGCTACGCCGACGTGGAGCTGGTCAAGACGGCCGAGGAGTCCATCACCTTCTCGCTCCCCAAGGAGCTGCGCCGCGATCTGCGCACCGAGGCGGCCGAACTGGTCGCCGATCAGTAAGTACTTTCGTACCGTATGTCCATGCAGATCATGGGTGTGGACATCGGTGGATCGGGCATCAAGGGCGCTCCGGTGGATCTGGAGCGCGGCGAGCTGGCGCAGGAGCGCCACAAGGTACTGACACCGCACCCGGCCACCCCCGAGGGGGTGGCCGGGTGCGTCGCAGAGGTGGTCGGGCACTTCGGGTGGAGCGGCCCGGTCGGGGTCACGTTCCCGGGCGTGGTGTCCGGCGGTGTCACCCGTACGGCGGCCAACATGGACCGGTCCTGGGTCGGCGCGGACGCCCGCGCCCTGCTCACGCAGCACCTGGACGGCCTCCCCGTCACCGTCCTGAACGACGCGGACGCCGCCGGCGTCGCCGAGATGACGTACGGGGCCGGCCGCGGCCGCTCGGGCACGGTCCTCGTGCTCACCCTCGGCACGGGTATCGGCAGCGCCCTGTTCACCGACGGCACGCTGGTGCGGAACACGGAGCTCGGCCACCTCGAACTCCACGGCCACGACGCCGAGACCCGGGCCTCGGTCAAGGCCAAGGAGGACGGCGACCTGAGCTGGGAACGCTGGGCCAAACGGCTGCACAAGTACCTCGCCCATGTGGAGATGCTCTTCTCCCCGGACCTGTTCATCCTGGGCGGCGGCATCAGCCGCAAGGCGGACCGCTTCCTGCCGCTGCTGGACGGGATCCGGGCCGAGATCGTGCCGGCGGCGCTGCAGAACAACGCGGGCATCGTCGGCGCGGCGATGGCGGCGCGGACGGTGGACAGCGGAAGGCCGGTGACGGAGTCGGCGGGCGGACGCTGACGGACGGCGACCGATGGGCGGGGCCGGCTCCGCCGGCGGTCGCCTCGGCCGGGGCCGGCTGGGGCG
>NZ_RPRY01000509.1 GCF_003949795.1 Streptomyces sp. WAC06614 | reverse complement strand
AACTGATCGCGTACGTCCACGCCCACCCCGCCGTCGGTGAACTCCGGCCGCGTGCCGACGGCGGGGTGGGCGTGGACGTACGCGATCAGTTCGGCGGGCGTGGGGCGGTCCGCCGGCTGTTTGGCCAGGCAGCGGGCCACGAGTGCGGACAGCTCGGCGGGGACCCGGGTGAGGTCGGGGTGCTCGTGGACCACCCGGTACAGGACGGGGGGTTCCGATCCGCTCCCGAACGGCGCCTGCCCGCCCGCCACGTACGCGGCGAGCGCGCCGAGGGCGAAGACGTCGGCGGCGGGCGTCACCCGGTGGCCGAGCGCCTGCTCGGGCGCCATGAACGCGGCGGTGCCGATCCGCAGTCCGGTGCCGGTCAGGGCGGCGGAGCCGGCGGCGTGGGCGATGCCGAAGTCGATCACGCGGGGGCCGTCGGCGGCGAGCAGCACGTTGCCGGGCTTGAGGTCGCGGTGGACGATGCCCGCGCCGTGGATGGCCTGCAGCGCCTCGGCGATGCCCGCGACGAGCAGCAGCACGGTACGGACCGGCAGCGGTCCGTGCCGGCGCACCACCTCGTGCAGCGAGGGACCCGGGACGTAGGCGGTGGCCAGCCAGGGCGTGTGCGCGTCCACGCCGAAGTCCACCACCTGCGCCGTGAACAGGCCGTGGATCCGGCGGGCGCTGGCCACCTCGCGGGCGAAGCGGTCGCGGAAGGCGGGGTCCGCGGCGAACTCCGGGCGGACCATCTTGAGCGCGATCGGGCGGCCGCCGGGGGTGTGGGCCAGGTAGACCACCCCCATGCCGCCGGAGCCGAGCCGGGCGTGGAGGCGGTAGCCGCCGATCCGGTCGGGGTCGTCGGGGGACAGGGTCAGGGCCGTGGGGAGCTCTGGGCCGGAAAGCTGTGCGGACATGCGGTGGCTCTTTCAACGGGGCGGCAGTGACCAGCGGGGCGGTGGTGACCGGATCACATCCTTCCCCTGACCGAGTTTTCAGTCAATGTGTGACAATGCGCTACGAGACATCGACGGAGAGGGGCCTACGTGACGGACCGCAGACGCGTCATCCTGGAGAGCGCCGCCCGGCTGATCGCGCGCCGGGGCGTGCGCGGGCTGCGGGTCACCGAGCTGGCGGCCGAGGCCGGCGTGTCCACCGCCCTGGTCTACTACTACTTCAAGGACCGGTCCGGCATCCTGCGCAGCGCCCTCGCCTTCATCGGGGACCGGGCGGACCGGTACACCGCCGCCGCGACGGATCCGGCGGGCGCCGCCGGGCCCGCCGGTCCGCGCGCACTGCTGGAACGGATGCTGCTGCTGGAGTTCCAGGAACTCCCCGAGGTACGCGAGAACAGCACGGCCTGGGGGGAGCTACGGGCCCACTCGGTCTTCGACCCGGGGCTGCGGGCCGAGCTCGCCGCGGCCGGTGCCGCCTGGACCGCCGAGGTCGCGGACCTGCTGCGCGCCGCGTGCCCGGGGGCGCCGGGGGCCGCCGCCACGGCCGCGGCCGAGCGGCTGACCGCCCTGCTGGAAGGGCTGAGCGTCCGCTGGCTGAGCGGCCTCCTGCCCGCCCACCACGCCCGTGACCTGCTGCGCGCGGCGATCGAGGTGGAGGCCGGGCGGCTGGCGCCGGAGCGCGTGCCCGTACTCGGCTGACGGCGCGCCCGGCGAGCCGCCGCGTCGACGTCCCTACGGCGCCTCACCGGTTTGACTGAAAATCCAGTCAGTGTCACAGTGGCGACACGCGGCCGCTCCGCTTCCGTGAGCGGCCGCCCGCGGGGTCGAGCGCGCACCCTGGTGGTGGAGCCACGGCGCCCCTGCCGTCGCCGTGCCCCGCGTCCGCCCCGGCCGGACGTCCCTGTCCCGCCGGTCCACGATCGGAGTTCCCGTGTCGAACCTGCCCCCCGAGCGCCGGACCGTCCTCCGCGCCCTCGCCGGACTCGGCGCCCTGGCCTTCGGCGCCGCGGCCTGCGGCCCCGCCGGGACCGCCCAGCGGTCCGGGAGCACCCCGGCCGGCTCCTCCCGTTCCGCTTCGGGCGGCGCAGGGCGCCGCCTGGGCGCCGAGTGGGAGCGCCACACCCGTACGTTCATGGCCTGGCCGGCCCTGGCGGCGGGCGTGTGGGAGGAGGACCTGCGCTCCGTCCGCGAGGACATCGCCCGGATCGCCCGCGCGGTCGGACAGTACGAGGCGGTGGTCATGATGGCCCGCCCCGACCAGGTGTCGGCCGCCCAGCGGGCCGTCGGTAACCAGGTCGAGGTCGTCCCGCTGGCCGTCGACGACCTGTGGGCCCGCGACACGGTCCCGGTCTTCGTCGAGGAGGGCGGCAAGGTCGTCGGGGTCGACTTCCACTTCAACGGCTGGGGCAACAAGCAGGAGCACACCCACGACGCCCAGGTGGGCCGCGCCCTGCTGCAGAAGTTCCAGATCCCCCGGGTGCAGGCGCCGCTGGTGGCGGAGGGCGGCTCCTTCGAGACCGACGGGGAGGGCACCCTGCTCGTCACGGAGAGCTCGGTCGTCAACGACAACCGCAACCGCGGCAAGTCGCGCGACACGATCGAGGCCGAGCTGAAGCAGAGCCTGGGGGTGGAGAAGGTCGTCTGGCTGGCCGGCGTACGGGGCGAGGACATCACCGACGCGCACGTGGACAGCCTCGTACGCTTCACCGAACCGGGCGTGGTGCTGCTGGACCGGGCGCATCCGAGTACGCCGGCGGACTCCTGGTCGCGCTCCGCCGATCAGGCGAAGTCCGTGCTGTCGAAGGCGACCGACGCCCGGGGCCGGCGCTTCGAGATCGTCGACCTCCCGCAGCCCGATCTGAACCGCACCACGGGCCACGGGGACGACTTCGTGTCGACGTACGCCAACTTCTACATCGCCAACGACGCCGTGTTCATGCCCAAGTTCGGTGACCGTCAGGCCGACGACCGGGCGCGCGGCATCCTGCAGGAGCACTTCCCCGAGCGGGACATCGTGCCGGTCCAGATCGACACCATCGCCTCGGGCGGCGGCGGCATCCACTGCTCCACCCACGACCAGCCCGGCAGGCCTGCCGCCTGACGCTCCGCCAGGTCCCGTTCCCGGGCCGTCGAAAATGCTTGGACGGCCCGGGGACGGGCACGAAACACTGCGAACCTTGTCCAGGGGGGCCTGACAAAGCAGGGTTGGCATGGATTCGCCTGAATCACACACGCGTTCACCGGGTCAGGGTCCGGTGGTCCTCGCACTGCGCTACTACGGAAGGGAACTGGCCCGGCTGCGCCGGCTGACCGTCCCCGCGATGCTGCTCCCGGCGCTGGGCAACATCGGCATCCACTACCTCGCGCCGCTGATCGTCGCCAAGGTCGTCGCACGGATCGCCGGCGGGGGCGGCGGCGATCCGTGCGACGACC
>NZ_RPRY01000508.1 GCF_003949795.1 Streptomyces sp. WAC06614 | reverse complement strand
CCCACTCACTCGCCCTCCCACCCGTCCGCGCACCGGCACAACCGACCGGCGATCGGAGAGCATCAAAGCCGCAGCGGCACCCGTGCATCAAACAACCGCAGAGCCCTCAGCCACAACCAACGGTTGTGCCCGCTAGGGTGTCGGCATGGACCTCGACACCGTCCGGACCTTCGTCGCCGCCGCCGACGCGGGGCGGTTCCAGGACGCCGCCGCCGAGCTGGGGGTCACCCAGCAGGCCGCGTCCAAGCGCATCGCCGCGCTGGAGCGCGGCCTCGGGGTGCGGCTGTTCAGCCGGACGCCGCGCGGCGCCGAGCTCACCATCGACGGGCAGGCGTTCCTGCCCCATGCCCGCGAACTGCTGCGCGTGGCCGAGCGCGCGGTGGCGTCCGTCCGCGCCGGACGCCGTCCGCTGCGCGTCGACGTGATCGCCTCGCGCGGTGCGGGTTCCGGCCTGATGCGGGGTTTCCACCGCGCGCACCCGGGGATCGAGCTCGACGTGGTGATGCTGCTCGACATCGACGCCGCCGTGGCCGCCCTCCGGTCCGGCACCATCGACGCGACCTTCCGCGCCGTCGCCGTGCCCGGCCGGCCGCTGCCCGAGGACATCGAGTCCGTGCGGGTGCTGGACGAGCCGCTCCAGCTCCTGACCGGCCCGGCCCACGCGCTCGCGGGCGCCCGCTCGGTGACGCCGGCTCAGCTCGTCGGGCACCGGATCTGGATGCCCGGCATCGTGCCCGGCACGGAGTGGGCCGCGTACTACGCGGACCTCGTCGCCGAGTTCGGTCTCACCATCGAGGCGACCGGCCCCAACTTCGGCTCCGACGCCCTCCTCGACACCGTCGCCGACACCCCCGCCCTGGCCACCTTCATGGGCGGGGACACCCGGCTGGTCTGGCCCGCCGGCCACGGCCTGCGCCGGATCCCGGTGACCGACCCGACGCCCGTCTACCCCCACTCGCTGCTCTGGCACCGGGACAACCCCCACCCGGCCCTGGCGGCGCTGCGTACCCACCTCGCCGCCACCACTGCCGCCGCGGCGACCGGCCGCGCCGCGCCCGGCACCTGGGTGCCGGGCTGGGTGCTCCCGCGCTGAACGCGGCCGGGCAGCGGCGCCGCCCGCGGCTCACTGCTGGCAGCGCCCGAACGTCACGACGTAGGTGCCCGCGGTGGTCGACGACGCACCGCCCGGGTCGGCGGAGCCCGGCTGGGCCCACGGGCCCATCTCACGAACCCCGGGGTCGAGGATGGCGGCACGGTGACCGGGGCTGTTCATCCACCAGTTGACGGCGGCCTGCGGGGTGCCCCACCCGCTGCCCCACCCGGTGTACGTGATCTCACTGAACTGCCAGGACCGCGGGTTCGGGCAGTATCCGGCCGCCTGGATGCGGGTCTGCGGGGTCGAGCCGGTCTGCGGGTTGCGGTGCGGATCCCGGCCCGGGCCCCACCACTTGATCTGCACGGCCGCGACCGCGTGCTGCTGCGCCGCGCGCGTCAGCGCCTGGTTGGTCGTGAGCGCGGGCAGCCCGCGCTGGGTGCGCTGCGCGTTGATGAGGCAGGCGACGGCATCCCTCGCCTGGGTCATGGTCCCCGCGGTGGGCGCCCGGTTGGCGGCAGCCGTGTCGCAGGCCACCGCTGCTGCGGGTGGGGCCAGTACGCCGGGGAGGAGCGGGGCCGACAGGGCGGCGGCCACGGCGGTGCCCAGGAGTTTTCCGGTACGTGACGTGTGGGTCTGCACGGAGGTTCCACCTCCCGCGAACACGAACGGTGTTGTCGAGCGGAATGGAGGGGCGACCGGCCACGAGGCGTGCTCCCCTCCAGACTCTCACCGGCCCCCACCCCTCGCCATCCGGGCCGCGGGGGGAGGAGCCCCCGAGCTCGGTCCCCGTTCGGACGCCGCACGCCGCACGCCGCACGCCGCACGCCGCACGCCGCACGCCGGACGCCGCACGCCGGAGGCCGGACGAGCCGGCCGCGGTACGGCGGGTCGTGCCGCCGCCGCTCACCGCAGTACGGCCGCCAGCAGGTCGGTGCCCAGGGCCGTGAGCCCCGGCAGGTCGAGGGTGTGCCGCACGTACCGGCCGTGCCGCCGGGGTGTGACCAGACCCGCCCGGCGCATCACGGCGAGGTGGCGGGAGACCTCCGGGAGGGACAACTCCCAGGTGTGTGCCAGCTCACCGGTGGTGTGCGGGCCACGGGCCAGGGTGCGCAGCAGCCGGAGCCGCACCGGATGCGCCAGGGCCTCCAGGCGGAGCGTGACCGTGTCCAGCGACACCGGCTCCGCCGGCCCGGTCTCGCCGGCCGGCACCGGGTACTGCACCACGGGCTGCCATCCGGGTGCGTGGACCGCCACCAGGTGCGGATCGGCGAAGACGCTGGGCAGGAACGTCACTCCGGCGCCGTCGGCCGACGTCGCCTTGTCCTGGAGCTTGTCCACGACGATGACGTCCCCGTCACCGGACAGGGTGACGGCGCGGGAGACCGCCGCGAGGGCGGCGCCGAGGCCCTGGCGCCTGAGCAGGTCGTTCTTCACCCGCAGATCGGTGGCGAGCGGTACGGCGACCTCCGCCCAGGCGGCGTCGAAGAAGGCCTCGGCGCACAGTTCGAGGGTCCGGCGCACGCGTGCCCGGACCGCGGCCGGCTCCGTGAGGAGGCGTTCGGCGAAGGCCCCGTGCCGCGCGCCCCGGGCCTGTGCCAGGTCCAGGGCCCGTTCGCGGGCGGCCCGGTCGGTGAGGGGCGACGCCGTGGCGAACCGGCCGCGGGTGCTCCCGCACGTGCTGACGAGCGCGGCGGTCACGTACCGGTCGTCGTCCGTCCGGTCCACGGCGTCCAGTTCCTCGGCCAGGGTCGGCCGGGGCCGGGCGGGGTAGAGGAAGTCGGCCTGCGAGGAACGCCAGAGGAACTCCGCCTCCCGCAGCCGCTCGGCCAGTTCCGGCGGCAGCCCGGCCCGGACGTCCGCGGCCCAGCCGGCGTGCCGCGGATGGTGCCCGGGTGCGGCCAGCACGTGCAGCATCGCGGTCAGCTCGGCCAGCGGCGAGGCGGCGAACCGCACCCGCTCGCCCGGCAGGCCGCTGATGTCGATCCTCAAGGTCACCCCCCGATCATCGCCGATCGGTCCGGACGTCACGGGCTCCCGCCCGACCCGTCATCGTCACCCCCTACCAGGCCCGTGACGGCGTCGCTTGACGGTGTCCGTCAAGCGACGTGCGGCACCGGGCGACGGGGCCGCACCGTCTGCGCCATGAAAGCCCCTGCCGAACACCCCACGACGCACCCCGAGACGCATCCCACGACACGCCCCACGGCGACGCCTCCCACGACGCACCCCGCGTCGACGCCTCCCACGACATCCCCCACGGCGCATCCCGGCACACGCCCCACTCCCC
>NZ_RPRY01000507.1 GCF_003949795.1 Streptomyces sp. WAC06614 | reverse complement strand
TGGCTCAAACCCTTCTGGACCGAACCTCACCCGTTCAGGCGAACCGCTGCCGTGCGCGGCGTGCACGCCGCGCACGGCAGCGGTTCGCCTGAACGGGTGAGGTTCGGTCCAGAAGGGTTTGAGCCAGAGACGGGCAGTCGGCGATCAGGTGGGCGCCAATTCTCAAAAGGGACTTGTCGGTTTCGGCCAAAGGAGGTGCGGAGCTGTCGGCACCGCTTTGGTGTGTGACGAAGAACGGACCGCCAATTTCCGCTTTAGCTCGCCCTGTTGGTCAATGATCAGTACATTCGGCTCGGACAGCAGTCCGACCACAGATGGACTACGGCTTGGAGACCTCGATGGACCGCCCCGCCTGGGCCCCGCCAGGCATCGACATATCGGTGCCGAGCGTGTCGCGCATCTACGATTACTACCTGGGCGGCTCGCACAATTTCGAGGTCGACCGCCAGGCGGCCCGCCGGGCGATGGAATTCCTGCCGGGCCTGCCCAAGATCATGCAGGCGAACCGGGCATTCATGCGCCGCGCCGTGCGCCACGCGGTGGCCGAGGGCATCACCCAGTTCCTGGACATCGGCTCCGGCATCCCCACCTTCGGCAACGTCCACGAGGTCGCCCGGCAGGCCAGCCCGCAGGCACGCGTGGTCTACGTCGACCACGACCCGGTGGCCGTCGCGCACAGCCGCGCCGTGCTCGCCGGCGACGAGCTCAGCGCCATCGCCTCCGCCGATCTGCGCAAGCCCCGCTCCGTCCTGCAGAGCCCCGAGGTCGAGCGGCTGCTCGACCTCGACCGGCCCGTCGCCCTGCTGCTGGTCGCCGTCCTGCACTTCCTGGAGGACGAGGACGACCCGTACGGGGCCGTGGCCGAGCTGCGCGACGCCTTGGCCCCCGGCAGCCTCCTGGTGCTCACCCACGCCTCGTACGAGGGCCTGCCGGTCCCCCAGGAGGAGGCCAGCGGGACCGTCGGCGTCTACCGGGACATGCGCAGCCCGCTGGTGATGCGCTCGCGCGAGGAGGTCGCCCGGTTCTTCGACGGCTTCGACCTGGTCGAGCCGGGCCTGGTGCCGATGCCGCACTGGCGCCCGGAGTCGCCGGAGGACCTCGCCGCTCCCGAGGATCCGTACGCCTTCGCCGGCTTCGCGGGTGTGGGACGCACAACGTGAGAGTCCCCGCCCAGACGGCGCAGCCGGACCAGGTGCCCATGGCCGCAGGGCTGCCTGCCGACCTGGAGGACCGGATCGGCCGCTTCGCGACGATCTGGAGCCGGGCCATCTTCCCGGTCACCGCCACCTCGCTGACCCGGGCCGAGTTCGAACGGCACCTGCTGCCGCTGGCCCGCACCCTCAACGAGGCCCTGCACGCCCGCTCCTTCGACCCGGCCGTGCCCCAGCGCGTCGGCGCCGAACTCGTCGCCGTCCACTGCACCGACCCCGAGGCCCTCTCCGGCACCCTCGGCGTGGTCGACTCCTACCTGGTGCTGTACTGCGGGCCGGGCGGGACCGGCCCCGAGGAGGCCGAGCAGTACCGGGCCCGCTGCGCCCGCCTCCAGCACGGCATCGCCGCCGGCTTCGCCCGGGCCCTGCGCGAACGCACCCTGCGCGAGCAGGAGGCCATCGCCCGCTCGGCCCTGACCGCCCGCTCCGACGCCCAGGAGGCCCTGCACCTCAGCGAGGAACGCTTCCGCGCCGTCTTCGAGGGCGCCGCCATCGGCATCGGCATCGCCGACCTGGAGGGCAACGTCCTGGAGGTCAACGACGCCCTCCTGCAGATGTTCGGCGGCCTCGAAGGCCATGTCCGCGGCCGCAACGTCAGCGAGTGGGGCCACCCCGACGACGCACCGAACATCTGGCGGATGTACGGCGAGCTGGTCCGCGGCGAGCGCGAGCACTACCGCGCCGAGAAGCCCTACTACCGGCACGACGGCACCGTCCTGTGGACCAACCTGACGGTGTCCCTGCTGCGGGACGCCGAGGGCCGCCCCCAGTACCAGCTGGCGCTGATGGAGGACACCACCGAACGCCGGCTGCTCAACCTCCGCCTGCGCTACGAGGCCACCCACGACGCCCTCACCGGCCTGCCCAACCGCACGCTGTTCTTCGAACGGCTGGAGAAGGCCCTCAGCGCCCCCGCCGACGACGGCGCCCGCTTCGGCCTGGCCTACCTGGACCTGGACGGGTTCAAGGCGGTCAACGACAGCCTCGGCCACTCGGCCGGCGACCGCCTGCTGGTGGAGGTCGCCGACCGGCTGCAGAGCTGCGCGACCGGCCCCGGCGAGGTGGTCGCCCGGCTCGGCGGCGACGAGTTCGTGGCGCTGACCACCGGCCCCGACACCGAGAAGAAGGTCACCGACCTCGCCGTCCGCATCCTCTCCACGCTGGCCGCCCCGATCCGGCTGGACGGCCGGGAGCTGACCGTGCGCGGCAGCATCGGCATCGTCGAGGGCCCGGCGGGCGAGCGCACCCCGGCCGAGGTCCTCCGCAGCGCCGACATCACCATGTACCGGGCCAAGGCGGCCGGCGGCAACCGCTTCGAGTTCGCCGACGCCGAGGCCGACGCCCGTGCCATCACCCGCCACGGCCTGACCAACGCCCTGCCCGGAGCCCTGGAACGCGGCGAGTTCTTCGTCGAGTACCAGCCGCTCGTGGACATGAACGACGGCAGCGTCTACGGCGCCGAGGCCCTGGTGCGCTGGTCGCACCCCCAGTACGGGGTGCTGGGCCCGGACCGCTTCATCCCGCTCGCCGAACGCACCGGCCTGATCGTCCCCCTCGGCCGCTGGGTGCTGGAGGAGGCGGTCCGCCAGGCCCGCAACTGGCAGCGCGAGCACGGCGGCCCCCTGCGGATCAACGTCAACCTCTCACCCACCCAGCTCCACCACCCCGGCCTGGTCGCGGACACGGTGGCGGTCCTGGAGAACTCCGGCCTGGAGCCGGGGTCCCTGTGCCTGGAGGTCACCGAGTCCGCGCTGATCGGCGCCGACGACGAACTCCTGGAACCCCTGCGCCGGCTCGCCGCCCTGGGCGTGGACATCGCCCTCGACGACTTCGGGACGGGCTACTCCAACCTCGCCAACCTGCGGCGCCTGCCGGTCAGCGTGCTGAAGCTGGACCGCTCCTTCACCCAGGGGATGCAGCAGCAGCCTGCCGACCCCGTGGACGTCAAGATCGTCGAGGGCATCGTGGCTCTGGCCCACAGCCTCGAACTCGCCGTGACCGTCGAGGGCGTGGAGACCGGCGCCCAGGCCGCCCAGCTGCGCGCCCTGGGCTGCGACACGGCCCAGGGCTGGTACTACGCCCGCCCGGGCGCGGCCGACCGCATCCACTCCCTGTCCCTCTCGGACGCCGCCCCCTGACCCCGCCGCCCGGCCACCGCCGCCAGACCCCCGGCC
>NZ_RPRY01000506.1 GCF_003949795.1 Streptomyces sp. WAC06614 | reverse complement strand
CACCGCACCCGTCCCCGCACCCGCGCTCGTCTGAGCGAAGCCCCGCCTCCCGGCGGTGGCCCCCGCCCCTCTGGCCCGGCCGGGCCGGCGCGCCACCCGCCAGGCGAGGCGCGTCGGCCCCGGGCGGCGTTCGGCCCGCCTCCCGGCGTTCGGCCCGCTCCCCGGCCCCACTGGCGGGTAGGCCCGCCGGGGCCCGGCCGCGGGGGAGAGCCCACCAGCCGGCCGAGCCACGCCGCTCCGGCGGGGGGTCGGCCCGGCTCGGTCCCGTCAGGGCCGAGGTGGTGGTGGCGGGAGGGTGCGGATCGCTGTGAGGACCTCGGGGACCGGGATGCGCAGGAGCCGGGCGTCCGGGACGGGGGCGTGGGCGTCTCCCGGGCGCAGGGGGTCCTCCGTCGGGGCCGGGTGCCACAGGGCCCGGTGCGGGCCGTCGGTCGGGGGGCCCCACAGGCGGGGGGCCACCGGGCCGAACAGCACCACGGACGGGGTCCGCAGGGCCGTGGCGAGGTGCGCCACCCCGCTGTCCCCGGCCACCACGCACCGGGCGTGCGCCACCACGGCCGCCAGCCGCCCGAACGGCAGGTCCGGGCCACCGCCGAGCACCGCCCCCGGGCCGAGCCCGGCGTACGCGGCGACCCGCCGGGCCAGCGCCCCCTCGGCCGCGCCCGCCACGACCACCACCGGGTGGCCCTCCCGGGCCAGCGCCCGGCCCACGGCCCCGAACCGCTCCGCCGGCCAGCGGCGCGCCCCCGCGTCCGCCCCCGGGTGGAGCACCACCGCCCCGGGCACCGGCGACGGCTCGGCCGGCAGCGGCAGGCACAGGTCGCCGGGGTCCGCGTGGAGCCCGTACCAGCGCAGCAGCCGGCACCACCGGTCCCGTTCGTGCTCGTCGGCCCGCCAGCGCGGGCCGTGCCACAGGGGCCGGCCGGGCGGGGCGAACACGAACAGCCGGCCCGGGCGCAGCCCCGCCAGCAGCAGCCGGCTCGGCGGACCGCACCCGTGCAGGTCCACCGCGAGGTCGGGCGGCGGTCCGGACCAGGCCAGGGTCGTGGGCACTCCGCGCCCGGGCGCCTGGGCCGGCAGCAGCCGGTCCACGACGCCGAGGGCCCGCACCGCGTCCTCCAGCCGCCCGGGCGCGGCGAGCACCAGCTCGTGCCCGGGCAGCGCGGCCCGCAGGGCCCGCAGGGCCGGTACGGCGGTCAGCAGGTCCCCGAGCCCGAGCGCCCGCAGCACCGCGACCGTGGGGCGGCGACCGGCCCGGCCCCGGCGCGGCCCCACCGCCGCGGCTCCCGGTCCGGCCGTCACGACGTACCGGGCCCGGCGGGCGGCGGCGGCAGCACGGAGGTGCCGCGGGAGGCGGCGGCCGCCCGGTGGGCCAGGGCCGTCGTGGAGCGGCCGTCGAGGTAGGGGAGGACGACGGCCTGCCCGCCCCAGGTGCGGACCTGGGCCGCCTCCGGGAGGTCGTCCACCGAGTAGTCGCCGCCCTTGACCCACACGTCGGGTTGCAGGACGTCCAGCAGCGCGGCCGGGGTGGCCTCCTCGAAGGGGACCACCGCGTCCACGCTGCCGAGCGCCTCCAGCACCCGGATGCGGTCGGCCAGCGGCGTCAGCGGGCGGTCCGGCCCCTTCAGCCCGGTCACCGACGCATCGGAGTTCACACAGACCACCAGGCAGTCCCCGATCCGCCGGGCGCACTCCAGCAGGCCCACGTGACCGGCGTGCAGCAGGTCGAAGCAGCCGCCCGTCGCCACCACCGTCCCGCCGCGCGCCCGCACCGCCCGGACCAGCCCCAGCGCGTCCGCCCGGCCGACGGCCCCCGGGGCCGCCGCGGCCGCCGGACCGGGCCGCAGCCACGAGGACGCGCACGAGGCACCGCCGGCCGCCACGAACGCGGTCGCCTCGGCCACCGCGTCCCGGACGGCCTCCTCGGGCAGGGCCCCGTCGGCGAGCGCGCCCGCCGCCCGCGCGGCGAAGCAGTCACCGGCCCCGCAGGCGTCGCCCGACGCCGTGAAGGGAGCCGGCACCAGCAGCGGCGCGTCCGCCCGCGGCCGGGTCAGCAGCGCACCCCGCTCGCCGAGCGTCACCACCACCGACGCCGCCTGCCAGCGCTCGGCCAGCAGGGCGCCACGGCGGGCGTACGCGCCCAGCGAGGCGTCGGCACCCTCCCCGGGGCACAGCGCCCGCGCCTCGGCGGCGTTGGGGGTGACCAGGACCGTCCCCGGCACCGGTGGGCCGCCCCGGGGATGGGGGTCCCACACCAGCGTCGCGGTCCGCGCCGCCCGCTCCAGCAGGGCGCGCACGGCATCGGCGGTGCCGCGGCCGTAGTCCGCCACCAGCACGGTGCGCGCCAGGGCGAGGACCCGGGCGCACTCCGCGGTGGGCGTCCCGGCGCGCCCGCCGCCCCGGTCGATCCGCACCAGGGGCCGGCCCGCGGCCAGCACCCGGGTCTTCTCCGGGAGCGAGCCGTCCAGCGGCAGCTCCACCAGCGTGACCAGACCGCGCAGCGCCTGCCGGACCTGCCGGCTGGCCGGGTCCCGGCCGAGCGCGGTGACCAGCACCACCTCCCGGCCGGACCGGGCGGCGAGGGCCGCCGCGAGCCCGGCCCCGCCGGGCCGGGTGCGGTCGGCGGTGACGTCGACCACGGGCGCCGGCGCGTCCGGCGCGAGCCGGTCCGCGACCCCTTCGATGTCCCGGTCGAGCAGGGCGTCCCCCACCACGACCAGCGGTGCCGGGCCGCTCACCGGATGCTCCCGCCCGCGGCGGGGACCGGCGCACCGGCCGGGACCGCTGCGGCGGCCGTGCGCTCCAGCGCCGCGTCGAACGCCTCGCACAGCAGGTGCACGGCGACCAGGTGCGCCTCCTGCACCGTGGCGGTGGTGTCCGCGTCGATGCACAGCGCCTCGTCGCACGCCTGCGCCAGCGGGTTGGGGGCGCGGCCGGTCAGCGCCCACACCCGCACCCCGCGGGCCCGGGCCACCGCGGCGGCCGACAGCAGGTTGTCGCTGCGCCCGGAGGTGGACAGCAGGAGCAGCACGTCCCCCGCCCGGCCGTGGGCCGCCACCTGCCGGGCGAAGACGGCGTCGTAGCCGTAGTCGTTGCCGATGGCCGTCATGCTGGAGGTCTCGGCGTGCAGCGCGATCGCGGAGAACGGGGGCCGCTCCGTGCGGTAGCGGCCCACGAGTTCGGCCGTCAGGTGCTGGGCCTGGGCCGCGCTGCCGCCGTTGCCGGCCGCCAGCAGCCGTCCGCCGCCGGACAGGACGCACGCCAGGGCCGAGCCCCAGCGTTCCAGCAGGTCCACGCCGTCGCGGCACATCCGGTCGAGCGCGGCCTGCAGGGAGTCACAGTGGTCCCGGACGCCCGCCGCGGACGGGGCGGGCGTCCGGGACCACTGTGACTCCCTGCAGGC
>NZ_RPRY01000505.1 GCF_003949795.1 Streptomyces sp. WAC06614 | reverse complement strand
CCAGCCCGCCCGTCCACCCGTCCACCTGCCCGTGGGCCGCCGTTCACCTGCTGGTCACCGTACGCACCCGTAGCGAGGCGGATGTCACCCGTCGTGGCACGGCTTGCCTGGGTGTCATTCGGTGTTCGCTCAGAGGATCCTCAGATCCGGATAACGATCGGATCACCCCGCAAGGGCCTTTCGGCCCGAACACCGGGCAATGACCGGTATGCGGTGATGTACGCCACGGTTCACACGGCATTTACGTGGTACACCTTCACGACCGCCTGCCGGACACCACCCTCGTCCGAGCAGGGGCGCTGGAGCCGGCCGACCGCCGGCAGCAACTCCATTCAGCATCCGGGGGATCGGAACCCGATCCGCTGCCGAGGACGGCGCGGGTCGGCATGGAGCGGAAAGGCGCACCACAGCATGACCTCTACGCAGGTCGCACAGCAGCACGGCGACGACGGAGCGGCCCGGGGCGGCACGCCCGAAGAGGGCTACGAGCGCGGACTCGGCAGCCGTCAGGTCCAGATGATCGCCATCGGCGGCGCCATCGGCGTCGGCCTCTTCCTGGGCGCGGGCGCGAACATCGCGAAGGCCGGGCCCAGCCTCATCCTCATGTACGCCCTCGCCGGCGTGATCGTCTTCTTCATCATGCGAGCGCTCGGCGAGCTGCTCCTGTACCGGCCCGTCTCGGGTTCCTTCGCCGAGTACGCCCGCGAGTTCCTCGGCCCGTTCTTCGGGTTCGTGACCGGCTGGACGTACTGGCTCATGTGGGTGGTCACCGGCATGGCCGAGCTGACCGCCGCGGCCATCTACGTGCACTTCTGGTTCCCGGACATCCCGCAGTGGGTGACGGCCCTGGTGTTCCTGGTGGTCCTCTACGTCGCCAACCTCATCTCGGTGAAGATCTTCGGCGAGATCGAGTTCTGGTTCTCGATGGTCAAGGTCACCGCCCTGATCGGCATGATCGTGATCGGTATCGGCGTCGTCACCTTCGGCTTCAGCCAGGCCGGTGACACCGCCGCCGTCTCCAACCTGTGGGCCTTCGACGGCATCTTCCCCAAGGGCGTGGGCTCCAGCCTGATGACCCTGCAGGGCGTCATGTTCGCGTACCTGGCCGTCGAGCTCGTCGGCGTCACCGCGGGCGAGTCGGAGAACCCCGAGAAGACCCTCCCCAAGGCCATCAACACCCTGCCGTGGCGCATCATCGTCTTCTACGTCGGTGCCCTCAGCGTGATCCTGATGGTCGTCAAGTGGACCGAGTTCCAGCCGGGCGTCAGCCCGTTCGTGGCGGCGTTCGCCAAGATCGGCATCCCGGCGGGTGCGGCGATCGTGAACTTCGTGGTCCTCACCGCGGCCCTGTCGTCCTGCAACTCCGGCATGTACTCCACCGGCCGCATGCTGCGTGACCTGGCCGCCAACTCCGAGGCCCCCAAGGTCCTCGGCAAGCTGAGCTCCACCAAGACCCCGGCCCTCGGCATCACCCTCTCCGTCGCCCTGATGGGCATCGGCGTGGTCCTCAACTACGTGGTCCCGGAGAAGGCGTTCGGCTACGTCACCTCGGTCGCGACCGCGGCCGGCATCTGGACCTGGCTGATGATCCTGGTCAGCCACATCCGCTACCGCCGCGCGGTGGACGCGGGCCGACTGCCGGCCTCCTCCTTCCCCGCGCCCGGCGGCACGGTGTGCAGCTGGATCGCCGTGGCCTTCCTGCTGCTGGTCACCGCGATGATCGCGATCGACCCCGACAGCCGCGTCTCGCTGTACGTGGGTGCCGGCTGGGCGGTCTGCCTGGCGGTGGGCTGGGCCGTGCTCAAGGCCCGCAACCCGCAGATCGCGGCGCGCGCCGCGGCGGGGGCGAACCCGGCGGCGTCGGCCTCGGACGACGCGCTGGAGCCCGCGGGCCGGTCCTGAACCGTCCCGCACCCCTGAGGGGGGCATGCCCTACGGGGGCGTACCGGCCGAGCGGCCGGTACGCCCCCGCGGCGTTGCGGGCCCCAGGCAACCCCGGCGCCCCGGGCAACCCCGTGGCCCGCAGCCGCGTCCTTGGGGGCAGGACGCGCCGACCGGCGCGACGCGTGCACCCCGTGCACCCCTTCCGGACAGGACACGTGATGAGCGACAAGGCCCGTACCCTCTTCGACGCCCTCGACCTCGACCAGGACGGCACCCTGACCCGTATCGAGGTCATCGAGGCCCTGCGCGCCAAGGGCCCGACCCTGGCCGCCCAGGGCGTGATCCCGGCCTGGGGGCTGGGTGGCGTGGACGATTCCTCGGCCCTCTTCGACGCGGCCGACGCCAACGGCGACCGCGTCCTGACCTTCGAGGAGTTCGCCGCCGTGGTGGACCGCCGCTTCGGCTGGTGACCTCGGCGCACCGGAGGAAGGCCAGGTGAGGCGGGCCCGGCCCGGCCGGTGCCGGGCGTCATGGTGCACCCGGTGGCTCCGATAAGGTGCGGTGCGCACTGCACGGGGAGCACAGGGAGCAGCAAGGTGATGAACGGTCAGCAGCCGGGCGCCGAAGGGCAGATCGGGTATTTCGAGGCGCTGGGTCCGGACGATCCCACCACGGTGGCCGGCTACCGCCTCACCGCCCGGCTCGGCGCCGGCGGCATGGGCAAGGTCTACCTCTCCCACACCCCCGGCGGGCGGCCCGTCGCCATCAAGGTGATCCGGCCGGAGTTCGGCGAGGACGCGGAGTTCCGGCGCCGGTTCGCCCAGGAGATCCGCTCCGCGCAGCGTGTCCAGGGCCTGTTCACCGCGCCGGTCATCGACGCCGACACCGACGGCGCCCGGCCGTGGCTGGCGACCGCGTACGTGCCCGGGCCCTCGCTCGCGGCGGCCGTGTCCGCCCACGGGCCGCTGCCGGTGGAGACCGTCCTGCTGCTGGTCGCGGGCATCGCGGAGGCGCTCCAGGTGATCCACGGCGCGGGCATCGTGCACCGCGACCTGAAGCCGTCGAACGTGCTGCTGGCCGCCGACGGGCCCCGCGTCATCGACTTCGGCATCGCGCACGCCGCCGACGCGACCTCGCTCACCGGCAGCGGGGTCGCCGTCGGCACCCCCGCCTTCATGGCACCGGAGCAGGCGGCGGGCCGCGGGGTCGGGCCCGCCACCGACGTCTTCGCCCTCGGTCAGGTCGCCGCGTACGCCGCGGCCGGCGCGCCCGCCTTCGGCGAAGGGGCCTCGCACGGGGTGCTGTACCGGATCGTGCACGAGGAGCCCGACCTGTCCGGCGTACCGCCGCGGCTGGCCGAGCTCGTCACCCGCTGCCTCGCCAAGGACCCGGCGGACCGGCCGTCCGTGGCCGAGGTCATCGCGCTGTGCCAGTCCGCGAACGACGCCACCGCGCTGCGCCGGGCCGAGGACTGGCTCCCCGCTGCGGTCACCGCCGAGATCACCGCCCGCGCCGCCGCCCCCGCCCCGAC
>NZ_RPRY01000504.1 GCF_003949795.1 Streptomyces sp. WAC06614 | reverse complement strand
ACGGACCGGGTCCTCGCGTCCGCCGATGCCGAGGGGGTGGATCTCGCAGCTGGGCGTGGCCGTCGTGAGGGAGGGGCAGACCTCCAGCATGTGCGCACCGAGGACGAGTTCGCGGCCGGGGGTGAGGCTCGGGCGGGGCGACGACGTCGACGTGGTTGGCGACGAGGCGGAACCGGTCGCCCATGTCCGCGAGACCGACGACGACGGCCGGACCGGGGTCGGCGTCGAAGACGAGACGGACCGGGTCCTCGCGTCCGCCGATGCCGAGGGGGTGGATCTCGCAGCTGGGCGTGGCCGTCGTGAGGGAGGGGCAGACCTCCAGCATGTGCGCACCGAGGACGAGTTCGCGGCCGGGGGTGAGGTCGTAGGTGTAGTCCTCCATGAACGAGGTGCCGCCGGGCAGGCCGTGGGCCATCGTCTTGAGGGTGCGCAGCAAGGTGGCGGTCTTCCAGTCGCCCTCGCCGCCGAAGCCGTAGCCGTCCGCCATCAGGCGCTGCACGGCGAGGCCGGGGAGCTGGCGCAGGCCGCCGAGGTCCTGGAAGTTGGTGGTGAAGGCGCGGAACCCGCCCTCCGTGAGGAAGGCGCGCAGGCCGGCTTCGATGCGTGCGGCGTAGCGCAGGGAGGCGTGGCGCTCGCCGCCCGGACGCAGCTCGGGTGCGAGGGCGTAGAGGTCCTGGTACTCCTTGACGAGGGCGGTCACGGTGTCCTCGGGGGCGGAGTCGACCGCGGCGACGAGGTCGTTGACGCCGTAGGTGTTGACCGAGACCCCGAACCGCAGTTGCGCCTCGACCTTGTCGCCTTCGGTGACGGCGACGTCGCGCATGTTGTCGCCGAAACGGGCGAGGGTGAGGGTGGTCAGTTCGCAGCGGCCGACGGCCGCGCGGGCCCATCCGGCGATGCGGTCGACGACTTCGGGGGTGGAGACGTGGCCGGCCACGGTCTTGCGCGGGACACCGAGGCGGGTCTGGACGAAGCCGAACTCGCGGTCGCCGTGGGCGGCCTGGTTCAGGTTCATGAAGGCCATGTCGATGGTGGACCAGGGCAGTTGGCGGTTGGCCTGGGTGTGCAGGTGCAGCAGGGGCTTGCTCAGGGCGTCGAGGCCGGCGATCCACATCTTGGCCGGGGAGAAGGTGTGCATCCAGGCGATCAGGCCGATGCAGCGGTCGTCGGCGTTGGCCTCCAGGCAGACCGCGCGGATGGCGGCCGCGTCGGTGAGGACGGGCTTCCACACGAGGCGGACGGTCAACTGGGGCCGGGTGGCGAGGATGTGGCAGAGGGCGCGGGACTGGTCGGCGACCTGGGCGAGGGTGTCGTCGCCGTAGAGGGACTGGCTGCCGGTGAGGAACCAGATCTCGCGATCGGCCTGGTTTTCGGGCGTCATGTCGGGTGTGCTCCTCGGAGGTGCTCGGGCGGAGGGGTGGGGCCGATGGAGGCGGGGCCGGGTGGTGATCCGGTCAGTCGGCGGTGGCGCGGCGTGCGGTGTTGCGGATCCGGCGCAGGCGGTGCAGGAGCAGGTCCGTGCCGGTGCCGAAGTGGTCGTGCAGGGCGCGGTATTCGCTGAACAGGGCGTCGTAGGCGTCCGCCCGGGCGGGGTCGGGGACGTACGCGTGGCGCTGGACGCTGCCCATGACGGAGGCGGCGGAACGGACGTCGGGGTAGGCGCCCGCGGCCACGGCGGCGTGAATGGCCGAGCCGAGCGCCGGCCCCTGGTCGGAGGTGCCGAGGGAGACGGGGCGGCGGAGCACGTCGGCGTGGATCTGCATGAGCAGCGCGTTCTTCTTCAGGCCGCCGGTGACGATGAACTCCTCGACGGGGATCCCGGCGCCCTCGAAGGTCTCGACGATCATCCGGGTGCCGTAGGCGGTGGACTCGAGCAGGGCCCGGTAGACGTCTTCGGGCCGGGTGTCGAGGGTGAGGCCGGCGATGACTCCGGAGAGGTGGTGGTCGACCAAGGGGGAGCGGTTGCCGTTCATCCAGTCCAGGGCGACCAGACCGTGCGCGCCGACCGGGGCGGCCGCGGCCTTGCGGGTCAGGAGCTGGTGGAGGTCCTCGTCGGAAGCCGCCGCCTCGGACCGGTAGCGGTCCGGGACGCCCTGCCGGAGCCACCAGGCGAAGATGTCACCGACCGCGCTCTGGCCGGCCTCGTAGCCGTAGGCGCCCTCGACGATGCCGCCGTCGACGACCCCGCAGATGCCGGGGACCTCGGCGAGCGTGGCGGCGTTGAGGACGTGGCAGGTGGAGGTGCCCATGATGGCGAGCATCCGCCCGTTCTCGACGGCGCCGGCCGCGGGCGCGGCCACGTGGGCGTCGACGTTTCCGGCGGCGACGGCGATGCCCTCGGGCAGGCCGGTCCAGCGCGCGGCCCGCCCGCTCAGTGCGCCGACGCGGGAGCCCAGGGGTGCCAGCGGGTGCTCCAGGCGCGTGGCGGGGAAGTCGGCGAAGTCCGGGTGGAGTCGGGCGAGGAAGGCGGGGGACGGGTACGCGCCGTCCTGGTGGATGCCCTTGTAGCCGGCGGTGCAGGTGTTGCGGGACTCGGTGCCGGTCAGCTGCCAGACGATCCAGTCGGCCGCCTCGATCCAGCGGGCGCAGGCGGCGAAGACGGCCGGGTCCTCCTCCAGGACCTGCAGGGCCTTGGCGTACTGCCACTCGGCGGAGATCCTGCCGCCGTACCGTGAGATCCACTTCTCGCCGCGGGCGTGGGCGAGGGCGTTGATGCGGTCGGCCTGCCCCTGGGCGGCGTGGTGCTTCCACAACTTGGGCCAGGCGTGCGGGCGGTCGGCCCACTCGGGCACGAGGGCGAGCGGGGTGCCGTCGGGGGTGGTCGGCAGGACCGTGCACGCGGTGAAGTCGGTGGCGATGCCGATGACCCGGCCCGGGGCGATGCCGGCGTCGGCGACCGCCGCCGGAACGGCGGTGCGCAGGACGTCGCGCCAGTCCTCCGGGTGCTGCAGGGCCCAGTCGGGGGGCAGGGGGACACCGGTGGAGGGAAGGCGGTCCTCGACGACGGCGTGGCGGTACGCGTGGACCGCCGCACCGAGCTCGGCACCGTCCCGGACCCTGACCACGACGGCGCGCCCGGAGAGGGTGCCGAAGTCGACACCGACGGTGCAGGCCTCGGGATGGTGACGGGGTGTGGGAACGGAAGGCGCGTGTGGGGTCACGATGCGGTTCTCTCTCGTCATGAGCAGCGGCCGGAGAAGCCCTCTGATTGTTAACGCTCACAATTCCGTGGGACAAGAGCTGGGGACAGGTCTGTCGGGCCGAGATCGCGGCGAGGTGCGGTGGCAGGGCGGGCCTCGCGGCCGCAGGGGGATGTCGGGCCGGTCGCGGCCCGGGCCCCGACCGGCCGGGGCCCCGACCGGCCCGACAGGCGGCGGGGGCGGTGGTGAGGGTCGCGGGCCGGGCGGTCGGTGCCGGCACCGGGACCGGCGGATCGGTGGCCGCCCGCCGCCGGCCGCCGAACGGCCGGCACGAGGTGGCCGGTTGTGCCGGCGGGAGGTGGGAGGGGCGCCGGCG
>NZ_RPRY01000503.1 GCF_003949795.1 Streptomyces sp. WAC06614 | reverse complement strand
CCCAACCCGCCCGACAGGCCATAACCGGACACACCGCTCAGGATGGAGATGTGCACCTGCCGGAGGAGGAGTACATGGCCCAGGAAGTGACCGCGCGCACGGCGGGCCCCGGTTCCGGACCCCATGCCGAACACACCTCCCGTGACGTGCTCGTCTCGATCGGAGCCCTGCTGCTCGGCCTGCTGATCGCCGCACTCGACCAGACCATCGTCTCCACCGCCCTGCCGACCATCGTCAGCGACCTCGGCGGGATGGCGCACCTTTCGTGGGTCGTCACGGCCTACATGCTCGCCTCCACCGCCGCCACCCCGCTGTGGGGCAAGCTCGGCGACCAGTACGGCCGTAAGCGGCTCTTCCAGGCCGCCATCGTCATCTTCCTGATCGGCTCGGCCCTGTGCGGCCTCGCCCAGGACATGCCGCAGCTGATCGGCTACCGCGCCCTGCAGGGCCTGGGCGGCGGCGGCCTGATCGTGCTGAGCATGGCGATCGTGGGCGACATCGTCCCGCCGCGCGAACGCGGCCGGTACCAGGGCCTGTTCGGCGGTGTCTTCGGGGCCACCAGTGTGCTGGGCCCGCTGCTCGGCGGACTCTTCGTGGACCAGCTCTCGTGGCGCTGGGTGTTCTACATCAACCTCCCCATCGGGCTCGTGGCGCTCGCCGTCATCGCCGCCGTGCTGCACCTGCCGCGGCGCACCGAACCGCACACCATCGACTACCTCGGCACCTTCCTGATCGCCTCGGTCGCCACCTGTCTGGTGCTGGTGGCCTCCCTCGGCGGCAGCTGGGGCTGGGGCTCGGCCCGGATCGTCGGCCTGGCCGTGCTGGGCGCGGTGCTGCTCATGGCCTTCGTGTTCGTGGAGCGGCGGGCCGCGGAGCCCGTCCTGCCGCTCAAACTGTTCCGCATCCGCACCTTCTCCCTCTGCTCCGTGATCAGCTTCATCGTCGGCTTCGCCATGTTCGGCGCGATGGTGTACCTGCCGACCTTCCTCCAGGTCGTCCAGGGCGTCTCGCCGACCCTGTCCGGCGTCCACATGCTCCCGATGGTGCTCGGCATGCTCATCGCCTCCACCCTCTCCGGGCAGATCGTCAGCCGTACCGGACGCTGGAAGGTCTTCCCCCTCGCCGGAACCGCCGTGACCGCCCTCGGTCTGCTCCTCCTGCACCAGCTCCACCGGACCACCCCCACCTGGGAGATGAGCCTCTACTTCTTCGTCTTCGGCACCGGACTGGGCCTGGTCATGCAGGTCCTCGTGCTGGTGGTGCAGAACGCCGTCAGCTACGCCGACCTCGGCGTCGCCACCTCCGGGGCCACCTTCTTCCGCTCGATCGGCGCCTCCTTCGGCGTGGCCGTCTTCGGTACCGTCTTCACCCATCTGCTCGACGACAAGATCGCCGCCGCCCTCACCGGCGTCACGCTGCCCCCGGGCGCCGACCCCGCCCGGCTGGAGGCCGACCCGAGGGCCGTGGCCCTGCTGCCCCCGGACCTGCGCACCACCGTGCTCGACGCCTACGCCGAGTCCATCACGAACGTGTTCCTCTACGCCGTCCCCGTGGTCCTGATCGCCTTCGTCGTCGCCTGGTTCCTCAAGGAGGACAAGCTGCGCGGCTCCGTCACGGCCCCCGACGTCACCGAGACCCTGGCCTCCAACCCGGTCGAGCGGTCCTCCCGCGACGAGGTCGCCCGCGCCCTGTCGGTCCTGGGCACCCGCGAGGGCCGACGGCACGTCTACGAGAAGATCACCGCCCGGGCCGGCTACGACCTGCTGCCCGCCAGCAGCTGGCTGCTGCTGCGGATCAACCGCTACGGCTCGGTGGAGCCGGCGCTGCTCGCCGAGCGCACCGCCGTCCCCCTGAAGGCCGTCACCGACGCGGCGCGGCAGGTCGAGGAGCGCGGCCTCGCCACCCGCGACGGGCTCACGCTGATGCTCACCGACACCGGGCGCGTGGTGGCGTCCCGGCTCGCCGCCGCCCGGCAGCAGTCGCTCGCCGAGCTCCTCGGCGACTGGTGGGGCCCCGACCGGCCGACCGACCTCGTCAAGCTGGTCGAGGAGATCAACGCCGAGCTGTGCGGGTCCGACAAGGAGGAGCCGTACGACGCCCCGCCGCGCCGCGACCACGCCGCCCACTGACCGGCCGGGGCTCGGAGGGCTCAGGCTCGGGCTCAGCCCAAGGGCTTCTCGAACCAGTGTTGTGCGTACGGCCCGTCGTTGTACGCGGGTATCTCCCCGTACCCGTGCTTCGCGTACAGGCCCCGCGCCTCGACCAGGTCGGTCCGGGTGTCCAGCCGTATCCGCCGGGCGCCCAGCGACCGTGCCGCGTCCTCCAGAGCGGCCAGCAGTGCCGCGCCACCGCCGGTGCCCCGTACGCGCGGGTCGACGTACACCCGCGTCAGCTCGGCCGTGTGCGCGTCGAGCAGGCGTATGCCGCCGCAGGCGGCCGGCAGGCCGTCGAGCCGGCCGACCACGAACTCTCCGGTGGGCCGGACCAGTTCGGTGCCGGGGTCATCGGCCAGGCCGTCGTCCACCTCGGCCTCGGTGGCGGGCCGGCCCCAGTACCGCCCGGCCACCTCGGCGTAGTACGCGCGGCGCAGGGCGGTGGCTTCGGCGGTGTGCAGCGGCTCCGGGACGACGGACCAGCGCACCCCTTCGGCGCCGGCCGACCCGGTCTCCGACCTGCCGGTCGTCTCCGTCCTGCCGGTCGTCTCCGTCCTGCCGGTCGTCTCTGCCCTGCCGGTCGTCTCCGCCCTGTCCACGTTCTTGGCCTGTGCGGCCCTCTCCGCCTGCTCGGCGATCTTCTTCGTCTCGTCCATGCCGCAATGATGGGGTCCCCCCACCCCACCCCCGCATGGAATATCCACACCCTCGGGCCGATGATAGGAAAAGGTTCATTTCGACCGACGAAGGGTGGGAAACGCCATGTCGGAGCATCCGGACGCCGCACTCGTCCGCCGCGGCTACGACGCCTTCAGCAAGGGCGACATGGACGCGCTCGGACGGCTGATGACCGCCGACGTCATCCATCACGTCCCCGGCACGCATCCGCTGTCCGGGCACCACAAGGGCCGCGAGGCCGTGCTCGACCTCTACCGGCGCTTCGGCGAGGAGACCGGGGGCACCATGCGGGTCGACCTGCACACGGTGCTGGTGGACGGGCGCGGGCACGCGATGTCGTTCCACACGTTCTACGCCGACCGCAAGGACCGGGGGATGGAGATCGGCGGAGGGCTCTTCTTCACCGTCGTCGGCGGAAAGATCACCGACATCGACGAATGCACCGCCGACATCGACGAGGAGAACGCCTTCTGGGCCTGACCGGCCGAGATCAGGCCGACCGGCCCGCTGCGTGACCGGCCGCCCCGCCTGACCAACAGCCTCCCGGCTGACCGGCCGGGCCCCGCCCGAGCCCAGGCCGGGACCGGCCGGTCAGGCGGCACCCGCGCCCCGCCCCCGCCTCAGCCCTGCTTCGGTCCCGCCTGCTGCACGACCTCGAACGACCACAGCGTCGAGCCCGAGGCCGCCGGCTTCGGCC
>NZ_RPRY01000502.1 GCF_003949795.1 Streptomyces sp. WAC06614 | reverse complement strand
CCCCGGACCTGCCCCCCACGGACGCGCTCGACACCGTCCTGAACGTCCCCACCGAGAGCAGCGGCGGCGACCTGTTCGGCCTGCCGACCCTCGAGCCCGGCGGGTCCTTCGCCGACGAGTTCCCCGAAGGGATGGTGCTGCGCACCGAAGCGGACCCGGCCGCCGCCGTCCCGACCACCACCGACGACCCGGCCACCGCTGCGCCCCGGGCCACCGTCTCCACGACCGCCGCCTTCCCGTCGGCCCCCGCGCCGGAGAGGGCTTCCGAGCCGGAGCCGCAGTCCAGGCCGGAGCCGGAGCCGACGGCCAGTCCCGAGACCGAGGTCGGGACCGGGCCAGAGGTCGGGACCGCGACCGAGCCCGCGACCGCGCCCGAGTCGCGGTCCTTCGCGGAGGAGGTCCTTTCGCACCCGGTCTTCCAGACGCCGGAGGGCGGCAGTACCCCGGACCTCCCCGAGGGTGCGTACGGGCCCGGTCGGGAGATCCCCGCCGGCCTCACCGTCGGCGCGCTGAACCTCGCCCAGTTCCACGCCCTCAACGCGCTGCCGCCCCGCCCCGGCGTGTTCGTCGTCGGCATGACGACCGGCCCGCAGGGGGCGCCCGACGCGGACACCACCCTCAAGGCACTCGTCAAGGCGAACGACGCCGGCAGGCTCGACGGCATCACCCACCTCCAGTTCACCGCCTGCTCCCTGGCCACCGTCAGCCCCGACACCGTCCGCACGGTCATGAGCGGCCTGTGGAAGCACCGTGCCGCCACCCGCACCGACGCCCTCGGCCCCGACCCCCTCAAGGCCCTCGCCGCCGACGCCCCCGTCTGGTACGTCCCCACCACCAGCACCGACCCGTCCGACATGTCCCACACGTCCGACGCCTCGGGCACGTCCGACGCACCCGACACGCCCACCGGCCGGCTCGTCACCGCGCAGCGCATCGGCGTCACCTCGCTCGGCACCCCGGCCCTCGTCACCGACGACACCTCCGCCTGGCACGAGTACAGCGACACCGGCGACCCCGACCGCACCCCCGCCACCACCGTCCTGCCCACCACCCTCCCCGACGGATTCGTCCGCACCTTCAGCGGCCCCGAGCACGCCGTACCGGACTTCGAGGACGCCGTCCACTTCGGCCCGCCGGAACGGCACGTGGAGTTGGACAAGCTGGGAACCCGCACGTCCGGGACGACCACGGCCTACCTGGTGCTGCCGAACCCCGTGCAGGAGGTGGCGGGCCGTTCGGACGCGTTCCTGCGGACCCGGGGCAGGCCGTACGCCACGTTGACGACGCAGCGCCCGCCGGCCGGCCGGACCCTGCTGGAGGTGACCGTTCCGCAGGGGCGCGCCGTTTCCACGGGCGAGGGCGTGCTGCTGATCGGCAAGGACGACCTGGCCCAGGTGACGGTCACGGCCGTCGCCACCGACGGCAGCCCCCAGCAGCCGTGGCAGGAGCAGGCAGGGTCGGATCTGGTCGGACGGCCGTTGTCCGTACTGACGCGGCTCGGTCAGGCCCTGCACAGCCACCCCGGCAGGACCATGGCGGACCCGGTGGTCCGCGTCGCCCTGCGGATCGCCTACGCGGACGCGTCCCGCCAGATCGAAAGGCCGCTGGGCGAGTTCGCCGGCCGGCAGGTGGTGGTGCAGCAACAGGTGCAGAGGCTGGTCCGGGCGATCTGGGACCGCCTGGACGACAAGCACCGCGTGCTGTTGGGCAGCGACAGCGCGACGGGCAGCGGATCCGTCGGCAACGAGCTCGCCGCTCTCGAGGAGGTGGTCGAGCACGGGAACATCCGCGAGCAGATGTACATGCTGGGGCAGGCCGTCCATGGTCACGCCCTCGACGGCGTGCTCAAGCTGCGCAAGAGCAGCCCGCGGATCCTCACCCGGGAGTGGGGGGCGAGCCAGCAGAGCACCGAAGTCCTGCGGCACGTGCAGGAGCGGCAGCGGGACCTCCTCGCCACCATGGAGCCCGGCCCCGAGCGGGACGCCCTCATGGCCGAGCTGGACCGGCTCCTGGAGACCGATCTGAGCCCGGACGAGGTGCAGCCGCCGCTCAGCCCGCGCGAGCGCCGTCATGCGGTGCGGGACGGACGGCTGACCTGGGTCCCGGGCGAGCGCACGCGGCAGATCGCGATGGGCAACGAGAGCCAGGTGGTCGCGGAGTCGACCGGCGGTCTGATGAGCGCCGGCACGTCCAACACCACGTACTTCATGATGGAAGCCGTCCACCTGATGAGCAGGGCGTGGAAGCTGGACGTGGACTTCCAGCTGTTGCGCCTGGCGCTGCTGGCCGACATGCTTCCGGTCGGTCACCACACCTTCCACGAGGTCATGACGGCGGCCGATGCCTTCGGCACGGACGTGCTGCGCAACGATTCGCTGGCGTACTCCGACGACTGGGGCAAGTTCCGCACGCTGCCCCCGCTGACCGAGGACATGCTGCGGGGCGCCATGCCCGACGAACGGTTCCCGGACGAGATCGCCCTCGGTCTGGAGGCCGGCGAGACGCTGCCGCCCGAGCTCGTCACCGAGTCGAACCCGAAGGTCACCCCCGGCACCGGTCCGCTGTCGCGGATCCTGCCCGAGGACTCCTGGTGGCTGCTGCTGGCCGACCCGGACCGGCGCGAGGCCGGACCGTCGGGCTCGCGCCCGGATCACGGCGATGACGCCGGGCGCCGGGAGCGGGTCGCGCACCTGATCCGTGAGGTGCTGGACGACAAGCGGGGAACGGGCGACGACTGGCGGGGGCTGCACAGCCGTTCCTACCGGGAACTGCACCGCCGGATCGAGGGCGCCGAGGCGACATGGGAGCCCCAGGTCGGGGCGATGGACGAACTGGACTCGATCTGGGCCCGGTTCCACCCCCAGCCCCAGGACACCTCCGGCCCGGACGGGCAGGACGGCGGGGCCGGACACGCACTCACCCCTGAGGAACGACTCGACGCGGTCTTCGACCGCTACTACGAGGACGTGTCGCGGCCCGGGGGACCGCAGGAACGGCTGCGCGACGTCGCCAGGGCGGTCCAGGGCCTGCAACAGGTCGCGGGGCTGGGGCTCTCGACGGAGGCCAGGATCACGGCCGACGTGCGGATCCTGGCCCAGCGCTTCCTGCTGGACCAGGGCTTCCCCCCGGCCCTGCTGCCGGCCGAAGGCTACACCCCCGAGTTCTGGCAGCGCCCGGTGGACCTGATCGCGGACGACCTGGCCACCGGCGTCGCCGAGTTCGTCCGCCTGACGTCCGGTCTGCGCAGCCAGGACCTCCCCGGCGGCATCATGGTCGGCGACCTGTCGGCCTCCCAGATCTGGGCCCTTCGCCACCTGCCGCCCCGTCCCGGCGTCTTCGTCGTCGGCATGCACACCGGCCCGCAGGGCGCACCCGACGCGGACACCGTCCTCAGGGCGCTCGTCGAGGCGAACGACACCGGCAAGCTCGACGGCATCACCCACCTCCAGTTCACCGCCTGCTCCCTGGCCACCGTCAGCCCCGACACCGTCCGCACGGTTATGAGCGGCCTCTGGAACCACCGCGCCGCCACCCACCCCGAC